>JAGCUV010000001.1 GCA_017962705.1 Bacteroidales bacterium | reverse complement strand
TCAGGGCCAGCAGGGCAAAGGCGATCCAATGGTCAAAACGCTCAATCAGGGAAGCGAAGGAGCGTCCCAGATAGTAGCCTATTAATGGCATCAGGGCCTGAAAACCGCCAAACCAGAGGGCGACACGCATGCGATGACGCATCTTGATTTTGGGCAGGGACAGCCCCTTTCCGACAGATACGGCGAAGGCATCCATCGACACGCCCACGGCAATCATCAGTATCTCCCAAAGTTCCATTTTAACATTTTGCCTTAACGGGATGCAAAGGTAATCAAAAAATACCTATCTTTGTAGGCTAATCGCGTACCCGCGAAGGGTGACGCCTATAAAGTAAGCAGTATGGAAATTTCAAAGAGAGCTTCGAAAATGCCCTCGTCTCCGATTCGCAAGTTGGCTCCGCTCGCGGAAGCGGCCAAGCGAAACGGAACCAAAGTATATCATTTGAACATCGGTCAGCCTGACATCAAGACGCCGCAGTGCGGACTGGATGCCCTCAAGACCGTTGACCGTGACATTCTGGAATACAGCCCCTCCCAGGGCTATCTTTCTTTGCGGACCAAGTTCGTGAGCTACTACGCGCAGTACGGCATCGACCTTTCTCCCGATGAGATCATTATCACGACCGGCGGTTCGGAAGCGGTGCTTTTCTCCTTCCTGGCCTGTCTGGATCCCGGCGATGAAATTATTGTTACCGACCCTTTCTATGCCAATTATATGGCTTTCGCCATTTCGGTCGGGGCGGTCATCCGTTCGGTCAAGACTTCGATTGAGGACGGGTTCCGCCTGCCTTCCATCGAGGCGTTCGAGGAGCAAATCAACGAAAAGACCAAGGCCATCCTGATTTGCAACCCCAACAACCCTACCGGTTATCTCTACACGCGCAAGGAGATGAACCGGCTGCGTGACATCGTCAAGAAACACAACCTCTATTTGTTCAGCGACGAGGTTTATCGCGAGTTTATTTATACGGGCATGCCGTATATCTCCGCTTTTCATTTGGAAGGAATCGAGGAGAATGTGGTGCTCTTCGACTCTGTTTCCAAACGCTATTCCGAGTGTGGCATCCGCATCGGGGCGCTCTGCACCAAAAACAAGAAGGTGCGCGACGCGGTGATGAAGTTCTGCCAGGCCCGCTTGAGTCCTCCGCTCATCGGCCAAATTATTGCAGAGGCCTCTTTGGGCGTGCAAAAGTCCTATCTGACCGCCGTCTATGAGGAGTATTTGGAACGCAGGAATTTCCTGATTGAAGGGCTCAACAAAATTCCCGGTGTGTATTCTCCGATTCCGATGGGAGCTTTCTACACGGTCGCCAAGCTACCGGTCGACGACGCGGAGACGTTCTGCAAATGGTGTCTGACCGACTTTACCTATCAGGGCGCAACCGTGATGATGGCACCGGCCAGCGGTTTCTATACCGAGCCGGGCGAAGGCAAGCACGAAGTGCGCATCGCCTATGTCTTGAATATCGAAGATTTGGCCAAGGCGCTCAAGTGCCTGGAGAAAGCCCTCGAAGCCTATCCCGGCCGCACTTTGTAACGGCCGTCTTGGCTCCACGATAAAGCTATGATGGACCTCACGCTCGCAATCTGTATGTACAATGCCGGTAAGTACTTGCCGGAGACGCTCTCGTGCATCATGCAGCAGACCGTGCAGGATTTCCATCTGATGCTCATTAACGATTGCTCGACGGATGATACCGTTGCTGTGGCTGAAAATTTCTTTGCCACGCATCCGCGGCAGTATGAACTGGTTAACCTGCCCGTGAACGGAGGTCTCTGCGCCGGTCGGCGTTATGTGGAAGAGCACGCGACCACCCGCTATATTATGTTCGTAGATGCCGACGATTGCCCCTATCCGGAACTGGTGGCGTCCCTGTATGATAAGATTACATCCGATGAGGATTTGATTGCCGTGGGCTGTCATCTGGAATATATGGGCTCAAAAGGGGAGAAGTTGACCGGCGGCATCTATTTAGGTTGCAAGACCAAAGAGGAATTTTACGCCAAAGCGGAGGCCGGTAAGTTGATTTTCATGCAGCCTACCGCGATGTACGACCGTCTGGTAGCCTTGAAGGTGGGTGGTCACAACACGGAAGGCTTCCCCGAGGGAAAGCCGTGCTATCGGGATTTGTGCGAAGATCTGGACCTGTGGTGCCGGATGAGCGACCTTTATACAGAGGGAAAGGCTATCGTGGTGGTGCCCCGCATCTTATGCCGCTATCGCAAGCACGAGAGCGCGATGTCCACCGATTCGATGGGTATGCTCCTGCGGATGAAGCACATTAAAAACAATTTGCGTCGTCGCAGAGGGGGAGAATCCGACTTGACTTTCATTGAATTCCGCGACGCGCTGACCCCCCAAGAGGAGAAGGCCATCCGTCGGGAAGCCATAGCCGCCGATAGTTTGCGCAAGGGTTATTTCTTGCTCAAAAAAGGCCGCGTCTTGTCCGCCCTTTATCTTTTCACCCGTTCGTTTTTTGCCAAGCCCGGCTATCTTTGGCAGAAAATCCAATCGAATTTGATACGCAAATGAGGATTCTGGTAGACTGCCATTGTTTCGATTATGTGACATCGGAAGGTGTTAATACCCATATCCGCGGACTCTACAGCGCGGTCTTGCGCCAGGCTCCGGAGGATTGGGAGTTTTATTTGGTTTCCCGCTACCCCGAAAAATTGACTTGGGCAGGATATGGTGCGGATGCGGATTCGGACTTTTCCAATGAAGTCATCTCTTCCAGGGTTCATTTCATCAAGCTATCCGACCGGGGAAAATGGCACCGGCTGTTGGTGGAATATCCGAAAATCATCCGGAAGAACCATATCGACTACGCCCATTTCCAATATACGGCGCCTCCCTTCAAATCCCGTTTTGGCTATCGCGGAACACTGGGCGGACAATGCCGTACCATTGTGACACTCCACGATATCCTTTTCAAGGATTTTACCCAATATTTCCCTTGGAAATACAAATTGGTAAAAGGCTTGTTGTTCTATTTGACAGCCAAGCGGGCGGACCTCTTGCTGACCGTCTCCGAATATTCCAAGAGCCGTATATCCCATCATTTCAGTATCCCTGCTGACGAGGTCTTTGTTACGCCCAACGCGGTTACCCGTGATTTCTGGGAAATCGATGAGACGCAGGCCCGTGCGTTCGTAAGCAGCCAGGGCGTAGGAAAATACATTCTTTGCGTCAGTCGTTTCGAGCCGCGCAAGCGCCAGAGCCTTTTGCTGAGAACCTATCTGGAAATGCGTCTGTGGGAAAAAGGCTATGATATCGTCTTTATCGGCCGTAAGACACTGTCCATGCCGGATTTCGACAGGATGCTTGCCACGATGCCGGAGGAAGCTCGTTCGCACGTGCTCGTGCATTATCACGCTCCCTATAAAGAATTGAAATTGTGGTATAAAGCTGCTTCTTTGTTCGTCTATCCGGCGGTGGCGGAAGGTTTCGGGATCCCTCCTATTGAAGCGGGCGCGGCTAAGGTGCCCTGCATCTGTTCGAACCGCACGGCAATGGGGGATTTTAGCTTCTTTGGCGAGAATCACATAGATTGCGATGATGCGGCCTTGTTGCAGCAGCGCATCCGTGCTGTTTTGGGGCTGGATGGAGAGGCTCAAGTTCCGCCAGTCAATGCAATTTCCGAGGAAATCGCCAAGGTTTATAACTGGGATGTGATTGCGCGGCACCTGATGGAGCACATCATTGCCGATGCCGCATCTATTTCTTCCCGCCGCGGTAGATAACGAGTTTCTGTCCGATACGGATGTTGTTGCTTTTCAGCCCGTTCCAGCGTTTGATCTGGGCTACGGTGCAGCCGTGACGAAGCGCGATTTTCCCCAAGACATCCCCGCTCTTTACCTTATATATAATGCGCTCGCCGTCCATGCCGTCTTTGAGCTTTTTCAGAGCGACGGGGTTGAACAGCGAGTCAGCTTTCCAGGCGTAGATTTCATTTTCGTGGTCAATAAAGTTATTCACGTACGCATAAGGAATGCGAAGCACATAGTCGCCGTCTTTTCCGGGAATGATGTCGTGCCGGTATTGGGGGTTCAGCGCCCGCAGGGTGTTGCGCGGAATACCGGCGACCTTTTCGACCTGCTGGAAGTGCAGCATCCTGGTGACGCGGATGGTATCGATAGGTCCGAGCTGGGCTTCCGTCACCGGGACAATGCCGTGTTCTTTATAATATTGCGTAATATACAAGGCGGCGATAAAGGCTGGAAAATATCCCCTCGTCTCTCGGGGAAGCCAGTTGTAGATATCCCAGAAATCCCGCTTTCCGCTGCGACGGATGGCCTTTTGGACATTGCCGGCTCCGCAGTTGTAGGAAGAAATGGCCAGCGGCCAGTCTCCGAAGACGTCATACGCATCTTTCAGGTAGCGTGCGGCGGCATCGGCTGATTTATAGACATCCAGCCGTTCGTCTACGAATGAGTCGATTTTCAAGCCATATTTTTTCCCGGTCGAGTACATGAACTGCCACATTCCGCGGGCGCCGGCCCGGGAGGTAGCCGTGGGATTCAGCGCCGATTCGATGATAGCCATCGCCTTGAGTTCTTCCGGCAGGTTGTAGCGGGTAAAGACTTCTTCGAAAATGGGCATGAAGATATTGCAGCGTCCCAAGACCTCTCCCATGGAGCTGCGACGGCGGTCTGAATACAGGGCCATAAAATTGCGGACGATGCTGTTGTATGAAAGGGGAATGAAGGAGTTCATCTCGTTCAAGCGGCGGATGAAAACGGAATCCGGCGTTGTGCTGGGAATCCTTTCGTCAACATCTCCTTCCTCCACCATCCAGCGCAACGGGGCCTGTTGCCATTTCCCGATACGGATATGCAGGCTGTCGCTGAGCGATCTGAGTTCATCTGCAAAATCGCAGGTGTCCGGTTGATTCTCCGGGAAATCTGCCATTCCGAGACTGTCCGCCTGACCATCCGCGGGAATATTCAGCGTGTCCGCCGCAAAGGAAAGACTGTCCCCTCCCGCGACAGGGCTGACGAAAGAATGGAACAAAGAATCTGAAGCAGATGGCGTTGGTTCGGCCGAAAGGGGATATGAGAATAATAAGTATAGAATAAAAAACGTCAGCATATTAAAATCTCAAAGCAAAGGCCAGTCCATAGGCATCCGGGACCATCGGCCGGTAGCCGTTGGCGGGTCTGTAGCCACAAGGGGAATCCAGACTGGCGTAATTCTCGTACGAAGAAATCACCGAGGGCTGGATGCGGACACTGATGTTGTCGTTGACTTCAAAGTCGCCCAGATAGGCAAAGACGTTGGCGTCAATGACTTGCAGCAGATAAAATCCAACCAATGCCAGCATCGAATAATCACGGTAGCGGCGGTACTCGTCCCGGTACCATTTGGCGGTCTCCGCCGCGATGGGCGTGCTCGCGCTGGTCTCGGGGTCGCTTGCCTGATTATAAATCCATCGGTAACGTTCGTAATTGGTTTTGTTGGTCACATAGAAATGTACGCTTCCCATCAGGCACGCCCAATAGATCGGTACTTTCCAGGCTTCTCCATTGTAAATCTGACCCATTCCCGGACAGAGCAGGGAGTAGAGGGTGGCGCGGCCCGGAAGGGGTTTTCGGTCCGGATGATAACAGATGGTTCCGTCAAGAATGGTTGCCCAGTACATCAACGCTCCTCCGGCAAAAAACCAGGGAAAGGCATTCTTACACCACGGGTCGTCGGTTTTTTTGTAGCGCAGATAGGTCCAGGTGCCACCTCCGAAGCCGGCGAGCAGACCGGTATAAACGATGGGGAGTTTCCAATACTGTTTGTTGTATATCTGCATGCCACCGACAAAGATGGCAGAACCGGCTGCCAGTGTACCGATGCGTGTCGTGCGTTTGTGGCCCAGTCCGCCGAAATATTCTGCAAAAGAAAAGAGCTTGTCGGAGGTGTCGGCTTTCTCTTTGACCGTCGTATCGTTGTAGTTCTGGGTAAAGGCTTCCCGACGGTCGAATTGGGCATATGCAGCCCATTGCCCCATAAAGAGCAGAAATACCCCTATCAACAAGGACCTGACTTTCCGGCGAACAAACCAGCGGGATATGAAAGATAACGGGTGCAATCGTCAGTCCTTTTCAAACAAATCAATAAAGGCGTCGAGTTGGGCTTGGTTGGAGAAACTGATGGTCACGCGACCGCTGCCGCCCTTTCCGAGTTTGACGTTGACTTTGCCATCGAAATAGCGACCGATGACCTCGGCGGCCTTGTAGCAATATTCCGGGAGCGTTTCCTCTTCGCCTGACAGGGTATTGCGGTTCATTTTCGAAATGCGTTCTTCCAATGCCCGGACAGACAGGCCTTCGCGGATGCAAAGGTCACACAACTGCTCCTGAAGTGCAATGTCTTCCACCCCGAGAATCACCTTGGCATGTCCCACGCTGAGCAGGCCTTCTTTCAGGTCGTGCTGGAGTTTGGGGGAAAGTTTCAGCAGACGCAGGTAATTGGTGATCGAACTACGCTTTTTGCCTACGCGCTGGGCCATCTGGTCTTGGGTGAGGTGACATTCATCGATCAGCCGTTGATAACTCATCGCGATTTCAATGGGATCCAAATCCTCTCGCTGAATGTTCTCCACGATGGCCATTTCAAGCATGCCCTTGTCGTCTGTCCGGACGACATAGGCGGGAATCACCTCCATCCCGGCCATACGGCAGGCGCGATAACGACGTTCTCCGCTGACAATCTGGTATTTGCCTTCGCTTCGGCTGCGTACCGTGATGGGCTGGATGAGTCCGAGTGCTTTGATGGATTCGCTCAACTCTTCGAGCGCTTGCTCGTCGAATGTCACGCGGGGCTGGTAGGGGTTGGGTTCAATCAGGTCGATATGAATCCGGATGATGTCGGAGGCTTTGGCCGGGGTCGCACCCGTTGTGGAAACGATTTCCTTGTTGACGTAGCCGACCGGACGGCGCATCTCTTCCAACTGATGTTCTGCGCCGGGCAGGATGGCGCCCAATCCTTTTCCCAGTCCGTATTGTTTCTTTGCCATTATTTGCTATTCTTTTTAATCACCTCGGAGGCGAAATTCATATAATTGGAGGTCCCGTTGCTGATGACATCGTACAGGATGATCGGTTTCCCGTGGGAGGGAGCTTCGCTCAAACGGATGTTCCGCTGGATGATGGTATCAAAAACCAGACCGCCGAAATGCTCCCGCAAATCATCCAGCACTTGATTGTGCAGCCGCGTGCGCCCGTCGAACATCGTGACGAGGAAACCTTCGATGGTCAAGTCGGGGTTCAGTTCGGACTTGATGATGCGGATGGTCTGGGAGAGCTTTCCCAATCCTTCGAGTGCGAAAAATTCCGGCTGTACGGGAATAATCACGGAGTCAGAGGCGGTAAGTGCATTGATGGTAATCAGCCCGAGGGAAGGAGAACAGTCAATCAGAATGAAGTCATAATCGTTTCTAATCGGCTCCAAAGCGTTTTTGAGCAGGAATTCTTTCCCTTCTTCCTCGATTTTTTCCGTCTCGATACCCACCAGGTTGATGTTGGCGGGAATCATATGCAGTGAAGCGATTTCCGTTTGAATCAAGGCGTCGCGGATGTCCAGCGTGCCGTAGAGCACTTCGTAGAGGGTCCGATCCTGATTCTGGTCGGGTAAAAAATTAAGCCCGGATGTCGTATTTGCTTGAGGGTCAGCATCAATAATGAGTACTTTCTTCTCCAAGACTGCCAACGATGCAGCCAGGTTGATGGCGGTGGTCGTCTTGCCCACTCCACCTTTCTGATTCGCGATTGAAATGACTTTTCCCATATTCTACAAAGATAATATTTTTTCTGCGAAAAATCTGTAACTTTGTCAAAATTCTCAGCATGGAAAAGAATAAAGTCTGGAAAGTCATCGTTAATCCCCACGCCGCCAGTGGGAAAATGATGCGTGCGTGGACGCGGATCAATGCCCTGATGGATAAGGCGCAAATCGCGACGGATGTTGCATTTACCGAACGCAAAAGACACGCGGTGGATCTTGTACGGGAGGCCGCACGGGATGGTTATCGTCGTTTTCTGGCTGTCGGTGGGGATGGAACGGCGCACGAATTGTTGGAAGGTATCGCTTCTGTCGCTGTTCCGGCCGGTAATTTGTCGGAATATACCTTGGGCGTGATGCCGGTCGGTTCCGGGAACGATTGGGCGAAAGGACATCGCTTGGGCTCCCGCCCCGCAGACGTCATCGCTTTGCTGAAAAATGAATCTTTTGGAAAACAGGATATCGTTCAGATTTCTTCGGGAGGAGAAGACGCCTATATGCTGAATGTCGGCGGGATCGGGTTTGACGCGATGGTCTGCCGCCGCGTCAATGCCCGCAAGGATCGGGGCTCTTCCGGTAAAATTCTTTATGTAGAAGGGCTATTGTACAATATCTTTCATTACAAACCCTCTCCGATACGCGTTAAGGTGGACGGGAAGGAAGTCTTCAGCGGTCCATTTTATTCCATCGCCTTCGCCATCGGTCCTTATTGCGGCGGAGGGATGCGCCAATGTCCCGGCGCCTGTTTTGGCGACGGCCTGCTGGATATGACCCTGGTCCCGCGCTTGTCCATCCCGTCTTTGCTCGTCAAGATGCCGAGGTTGTTCACCGGAACTCTCGACCGCGTCAAACAACTGATCTTCGCCCGGGGGAAGGAATTTGAAATCGAAGTGCTGTCCGGAACGCAGGAAATGATGGAGGCGGATGGGGAAATCGTAGCGGCCACTTCGCTCAAACTTTCCATAGTATCGCAGCAGCTCAATGTGGTCAGTGCATTGAAATAGAGTAAAATGAATACGGTATTCGATCCCCTTCGCAAGAAAGAAGTGGCGCTCACGCCGGAGGAGCGGGTGCACCAATGGTTTATTTCGGTCCTGCACGAAGAAATGAAGGTCCCCTATTCGATGATGAACAGCGAAGTTTCCTTCAAACTGGGCGGGAAAACGATGCGGGCTGACATTGTCGTATTCGCCCGGGACTTGCGTCCGATGATGGTAGTCGAGTGCAAACGGCCGGACGTGGAGCTTACGAGCGAGGTGGCGGACCAGGTTTTTCGTTACAATTATGTCTTGGATGTGCCTTTTTTGGTAGCGACCAACGGACAAAATACCTATATTTGCAAGAGAAATGCGGAAGGGGGTGAGTTCTTGTCAAAAACTCCCACTTTTGCGCAGATGCTGGAAGAATATGAGTGCTACCATAACGGAAGGGTATCTGAACCATAAGGTATTTTCCATCGTATCGGATTGCGCCGAGGCGAAGGGCGTACGTGCCTTTGTAATCGGTGGTTATGTCCGCGATTGCTTTCTCGGTCGTCCGTGCAAGGATGTGGATATCGTGGTGGAAGGAAGCGGCATAGAACTGGCGCTCGCCGTAGCCAAAGCCGTCCGTTCCAAAGTCAGCGTTTACAAGAATTTCGGGACGGCGATGCTGCGCTACAAGGACTTGGAAGTGGAATTTGTCGGTGCCCGCAAGGAAAGTTACCATCGCGATTCGCGCAAGCCCATCGTCGAGGACGGGACACTGGAAGACGACCAGTTGCGGCGTGACTTTACCATCAATGCGATGGCTTTCAGCCTCTGCAAAGAAGATTATGGGGCTCTGGTGGACCCGTTTGGCGGCATTCGCGACTTGGCGGCGGGGATTATCCGCACGCCGTTGGATCCGGATACGACTTATAGTGATGATCCGCTCCGTATGCTGCGCGCCATCCGTTTTGCGACCACGCTTTCAACACCGGAACAAACATTTACCATTGTTCCCGAATCGCTGGAGTCCATTCGCCGGCAACTGGATCGATTGTCCATTCTTTCGAGAGAGAGGATTGCCGAAGAACTCAACAAGATTCTTGTCTGTCACCGTCCATCGCCTGCCTTTGTGCTGATGGAAGAGTTGGGGATGCTGCAAGTTTTTTTGCCGGAATTGGCCCAGCTCAAGGGCGTGGAGACGATG
>JAGCUV010000093.1 GCA_017962705.1 Bacteroidales bacterium | reverse complement strand
GAAGGTTCTGGTCCATGTTGGGATTGCCGCTGCCGCCGATGACAAGTCCTTCGAGATATGCACGGCAGCCCAGCAGCCTGTTGGTCAGAACGGTCGTACCATCGCCGGCCGCTGCGCGGACGACATCGAAACCGACTTGTTCATCCACCAGAATGTCCCCAGCATGAGCGAGATCCAGGGAGACAGGACGAATCTTGCTGCGCTC
The DNA here is from genome assembly GCA_017962705.1 of Bacteroidales bacterium. Taxonomy (GTDB): domain Bacteria; phylum Bacteroidota; class Bacteroidia; order Bacteroidales; family UBA932; genus Cryptobacteroides. The sequence continues at coordinate 12,873 of JAGCUV010000093.1, read as the reverse complement.
GAACGAAATGGGAGAATCCAAGGTGAATACATAATCCGCTTTTTCGGTAACGACCGTGATTGTACCGCTCCACGAACCGGGATTGACACCCATCAGGACTATGTGAGCCTGAGCCTTGGCCGCAGGGATGCCGGAGAGACCGGTAACAGCGGTTGTCACGGAAGTCCCGTTACAGCCGGTCAGTGCAAAAGAGGAGGCATCCGAGACATCAATGGCGGTCAGGTCAAGGATTCCCGTTCCGCTAAGGCCTTCCTGACTGTCGAAGCGGACGCTCTGAACCGTCTCGGAAACCCGGGAGACATCGGAAGACCAGATGCTGACACGGACCAGGGCAGTGACATTGGCAAACTGCAGGTCGGCCACGGGTGTATCCGTACCGGCCTCAAGTTCATCTTCAACCGCATAAGGCAAAGCGACAAGAGGAAGCGCATCGGCATCAAAACCGGAGACATCCTGACGCTGAACGGCCGGAACCGTCAAAGAAACAGCAGCAGGCCGGCTTCCGGCGGCGGAAGTCCAGGGAGCATAGGCATAGACTGCATCCCCGGTCGTCAGGGCGATACTGCTGTAGAGGGTAAATGTACAGGGCACTCCCCGGTGAACGGCACCCGAGCGGTTGGCAGACACTTCCGATTGGCTCACGGCATAGGCACCGATGAGATTCCCGTCTTCCCAGACGACACGGTTTTCGTCGAAGAGAGCCTTGGTGTTCTCGTCAAGCGAGAAAGTATAACGATACTCGCAGGACAGAACGACTTCCGCGGGCGTATTCACCTTGAAACAGGCCGAAACCGCGAGCAACGCGGCAAGAGCGGCAAACAAACAATTCTTTTTCATTGTCGGCAAGGATTAGAATTCGATTTCACTTTGCATTTCGTAGTACTCCGTACTTTCGACCGGATCGAAACGGCTGACGGCTTGCAGGAAACTTCCTTCGGGCGACAAGGGGCGGATTTTCACCGCCGGAGCCGCATAGATTGGTTTCATTTTTGCCATAGGTGAAGTGAGATTGTTGGGAATAGATAAGCGTTTTATGCGCATAGGCAAACAATTTTTCTGCAATAATAAACAATGATTCAATAAGAAACATATTTATTTACGCTATCATTTTCGCCCGTCTTTTTATCTGTCTTGCCGACTATCTTTTGTTCGGATTTCCGGAAACTGTTTTTCAAGCAAAGCAGGTTTTTCATCCGCAAACATCTTATTGACAATCAAAATATTAAACAAAAGGACCTACCCGATTTGAGGTAGGTCCTTTTATTTAATCCGCTGATTTACTACAATATAAGTGACGGCAGCACGGCGCAGCTCTATCTACGGCAGCAGCTACGGCGCATCACCCACCCGGCTGTCACGAATGGTGATGGGCATTCGCAGGTATGAGGCAATTTGTCTGGGGAGGGCATCGGTCTTGCCGCTCAACAAAAGAAAAAGTCTGAACTTTTCCTCCGGATTCAACGCCAGCATATCGTGAATGTCCGCAAAGCCCTCTTCCTTCAATAGTATCGCCGTCATCCTTGCATAATGGGCATCGGATTTTCCGACGAAAACCTCCTTTATGTCGTGTTCGCTTCCGATATTTGCGTGCATAGCTGTCAGCATATCTTTATACGATGCGAAGAATTGCACCGCCGAGGCATAGTCGATTACATTGTAAGTAGCAACGACGAAATCAATCAATTGCTCTATTTCCTTTTTCTTCAAAGTGGAAGAGGCTGCCTGCAAGAAGGTGTATGACAAAGGAAGGTTCTTATGATAGAGCGATAGGATTCTACGGCGTACCCTTTGCAGCGAGCGTGAGGCTTTCTCTACGACAAGTTCCTCTGAAAAAGGGTGGTCGCTGACAGCGTAAGCGAGAAAATTCCAGCGATAGTCCTCCGCTTTTGAGCAAAGGTGGCGTTCGGGCGCATTGTTCCCGACATAAACCAGGTTGGTCCGCGCTTTCTTCTCACCAAACTTGGGAGCGCTTCCGAATGGCGATTCGAAAAAGGCACCGGTGTGGTGGCAGGTTTGGTTGTGATAAAAGGAAAATGTTTTGGTGTAATCCCTGACAAAGTTGGACAAGTCGCCTTTCCGTTCTTCAATCACTGAAAGATGGATATGATCCACCATCAGGCATACGGATAAAATGCGAATCTTATATTTCTTCGCCGTGGTGCAAAGAATGGTGAAAAAGACCAGATAGTCACTGATGCTGTAGAAAATCAGGAAACCATTGAGGGTCCTTTGATAGCAATGAATCAAGACATCCTTGGGGATGCATCTTTTCTTTGATTTCATAGATTGGCGGCACTTGGCACGACAACAAACCATTAGCTTATTATCGCTGACAACATTACGGTCATCGTGCCCGGTAGAACCCGTAATTGCCGCGAATATCGTAAATAGTTTCGATAATTCAAAATGGGGGCATACATTCTGCCGATAGTCCCACCCGCCGCCACCGCTCCACATTATCCTCACCCGCTTGCAAGCCTTTGACTGCCCGCTTGCGGGTATCTTATTGACAATCAAATCATTACGCAAAAAGACCTACCCGATTTGAGGTAGGTCCTTTTGCGTAATTTGCTGATTTACTAGAGAATAAGTGACGGCATCAAAATGAGGCCTCTCAAATCCGGCCCCTTCTACTCCACGGGCAGAGCCATCAGGTTGAAATAGGTGAACTCTACAGAACCGGTAGCGCTCCCGCCGGCTTCCGCCAAGATTGACACCTCATACAATTTGCCCAACTTTATGCCCGACATTGCCCACTGGTTAAAGTGCTCGGAAATATGGATGCGTCCTTGCTGACGACGACTTTCGCGAACACTGAAAACTGAGGTAAAAGTCTTATTCTCACCAAAGGGGTTTGGAGAATTAATACGTTGGACAGTATAAACGGTATAGGTCGCTCCGTCCACCGTCAACTCGCCTTTTTTGTTGCCGCCATAGGGGACACCGGTATTGCCGTACCAGTCATCGACAATATAAAACTCGACAATCGGGTCGGTGGTCCATCCATACGCACCAAAATATCCCCAGGACGCGCTGCCCGTTTTCGTAAATTGATAGTCGGCGATATAATTCTTGGTCGTGCGGTCAATATATGTGCCGTATCGAAAACCCACTCTGGCCAGATAATCACCGCAGTTGCTCCAGTTCGCCTTGAAATTGCCGTTTTCGTATACGGTCATCGAACCAGAACCCGTCTCCAACCATAGCTCAGCGTCCCAAGGAGTCCCGGTGATGGTGCGTACTTGGTTTGAGTTTAAGTTCAGAGCCTTTCCCCTCTTATCCTTATAATGCGGGTCATTCGGGTCGATGTTGTTAAAATCGATTTCAGCGGGTTCTGTTTCCGGCTCCGGCCCAAGTTGGGGCTCCGGTCCCGGTTCCACCGCGCCTTGTCCGTTGCCCTCGGCGGCGCCGTTGGCGTTGTCTTTGTTGCAGGATGCCGCGCAAAGCAGCAACATCATCAAATAGATAGAAATGCGTTTCATTATATCAGGTTTTTATTATCTTCGCAAAAGTAAGCATTTTTTTGAGAAATTTTGTGTAAGTTTGTGCATCATTAATATAAGGTATATGGGAAGAGAAATAAAATTCTCCCTGGTGTACAGGGATATGTGGCAATCTTCGGGCAAATATGTGCCTCGCGTGGACCAATTGGTGAAAGTGGCTCCGGCCATCATCCAGATGGGCTGCTTCGACCGCGTGGAGACCAACGGCGGGGCCTTCGAGCAGGTCAACCTGCTCTATGGGGAAAACCCCAACCGCGCGGTACGCGCGTGGACGGCCCCGCTGCGCAAGGCCGGTTTGCAAACGCATATGCTCGAAAGAGGCCTCAACGCCCTGCGGATGAACCCCGTCCCGGCTGACGTTCGTGAACTGATGTTCAAGGTCAAGAAAGCCCAGGGAACGGACATTTCCCGCTCCTTCTGCGGCCTCAACGATCCCCGCAACCTCCAACTCTCCATCGAGTATGCCAAGAAAGCCGGGATGATTTCCCAAGCTGCCCTGAGCATCACCCATTCCCCCGTCCACACGGTCGCCTACTATATGGGCCTCGTGGACAAGTTGGTCGAATACGGCTGCGATGAAATCTGCCTGAAAGACATGGCGGGCATCGGCCGTCCCAATGTCCTGGGCGAACTGGTGCACGACATCAAGAAGAAATATCCGCACATCAAGGTGCAATACCACGGCCACACGGGCCCCGGCTTCTCCACCGCCTCCATGCTGGAAGTTGCCCGCGCCGGCGTCGACTACCTCGATGTCGCCGTCGAACCCCTGTCCTGGGGCAAGGTGCATCCCGATGTGATTACCATCCGCGAAATGCTCAAAGCGGACGGATTCCAAGTGAAGGATCTGGATATGAACGCCTATATGGAGGTCCGCAAACTCACGCAGGAATTCATCGACGATTTCCTCGGCTACTGGATTGATCCCAACAACTCCCATATGAGTTCGCTGCTGGTAGGCTGCGGCCTGCCGGGCGGCATGATGGGCTCGATGATGGCCGATCTCAAAGGCTTCCAGAACGCCATCAACGCCGGTCAGCGCGCCCGTGGCAAGAAAGAGTTGAGCCTGGACGAACTGATGGTGCTGCTCTTCCAGGAAGTGGAATATGTGTGGCCGCGTCTGGGCTATCCCCCGCTCGTGACTCCGTTCAGCCAATACTGCAAGAACACGGCCCTGATGAATCTGATGGCCACCTTGCAGGGCAAGCCCCGCTGGAGCACCATCGACAAAGACACCTGGAATATGATACTCGGCAAGATGGGCCGCCTGCCCGGTCCGCTCGCGCCCGAAATCGTCGAACTGGCCAAGGAAAAAGGCCTCGAGTTCTACGAAGGGAACCCGCAGGACGCCTTCCCGAACGAACTGCCCCAGTTCGAACAGATGATGAAGGACGAAGGCTGGGACGAAGGCGAAGACCGCGAAGAACTCTTCGAACTGGCCATGCACGAGCGTCAGTACCGCGATTACCGCAGCGGCATCGCCAAGGAGCGTTTCAACGCCGAACTGGAAGAGAAGCGGGCCAAAGCCGGCGCCCCCATCGTCATTACCCGTCCCGTCGTGGAAGTGCCGAAAGTGGATGTGGAGGCCCTGACCGCCGGTCATCCCGCCGCCCTGCCCGTGCAGGCCCCCGTCAAAGGTCAGTTGCTCTGGCAAATCGACGTGGACAACGCCAGCATGGCTCCTGCGGTCGGCAAGGCTTTCAAGAAGGGCGAAGCCATCGCCTACATCCAAACCTATTACGGCATCGAAGCCGTCGAAGCCGCCACGGACTGCCGCCTGCTGGCCGTCTGCGCGCAGCAGGGAGCAAAACTGGAAAAGAACGAAGTGTTCGCCGTGGTTGAATAAGCGGCTACTTGTGCTTGCGTCCCAGGGCTTCAGATTTCAATTGTGGCGTAGTTTCGGCGAATCCAAAGGGAAAGGTAGCGGTCAGGGAGATAATAGCCGGCTGCGCTGCGGGTAAGCAGATTCTTTTGGCGGAGTGAACGGGCGGCCGATTGGACAGAACTGGCAGTACGGAGCCCATTGCGAAAAACAAAATCTTCAGCAAAGAGATCCGGCACAATACCGTCAAGGGCGACGGCTATCAGCAGACGGCGTTGAATCCAAGTCAACTGGCCGAGAACATCCTTGCAACGCTCCGTATTGGAGTCAACCAAATGGTGGACGACTGCCTCTAGTTGCTCTTGGGTGCATGTTTCTCCTTTTTCCGTTTGGGAGAACGCCTCGTTCATTACTTCCTGCAGATAAAAAGTAAATCCATCGAACATCCTGTAGATGGTTTCTGCGCCGCCCTCTTCCAGTTTTTTTCCAGCCTGCCGAAACATTCGACTGGCAAACTCCGCGTAACTTGTCTCGGGAATGGGGCCCACATCCATACTCCGGGAACTGAGGTAGAATGGTTTTTCGCTGGAATTGAACATCATATCCAAAAGATGCCGTTCGCTGCCAGAAAAGATGAACTTGGTGTTGTGGAGACGCTGGACATGGGCGCGCAGCATCGCCTCCACCCTCTTTTCCGGGTAGGCGCCGATTTGTTGGAACTCGTCAATGGCGATGAGGTTGGGGCATTCGGATTTTTCCAGAAAATCAAAAATCGCCTCAAGCGTCAGTTCCGGCTGCGGATAACTCTGCAGACCGACTTGCACATTGTATTCCCCCGTCATGGGATCCGGCCCGAACTTGGCCGTGAGGGAGCGCATCATAGACGAAAAGCGATCCGCCCATTTCTTGCTTAGCGGGACCAACTGCTTGTATATGGCCCGCCCGAACAGAAATACAAATTCCTGCAGGCAGCCTGTCTCCAGAATATCGAAATAGAAAGTGTTGTAGTGCGGTTTGATTCGTTTGTCGTTGAAGACATGATGAATCAGCCCCGATTTGCCCAGCCGGCGCGGCCCTTTCAGCACAAGGTTATTTCCATTGGTCAGCATCCGGACGATTTCCTCCGTTTCGCTCACCCTATCACAGAAATACGCATCCGGAATCTCATTTGTCGTGTAAAACGGGTTGATCTGCATCGGTCCTTAACTTTGGTTTTCACGGCAAAGTTATAAAAATTATTGAAAACGCAATAATTGAAAGTTCAATAATTTTACGGCTTCGAGGAGCGCTTGGATATCCGGCATTCAAGACGCAACTGCTTGTCCCCCACCGCGTCAAAGCGGCGGAAGTGTCCGTTGCGGTTGGCATAGAGCAGACCCGTGTCGACAAAACGCCCGTTTGTTGTGTAGCGGCAACACCATCCGCCATAGTTGACTTCAATCGTTTTTCCCCAAAAATGAATATCGGTGGATTGCTCCCCGTCGAAAGCAAAAATCGGAACAGACACAGTGACGGGCCCTTCCTGACGGAACGTCATAACGAGTCCATTCTTCGAGAGTTTGCTAAGCCAGCGGCCCGAACCGCCATCTGACAATTCCACATAGCCAGGGCCCGATTTTTCCAACACATAGCGGTCCCAAGAAGGTGACAGGGCGAGCGGGCCGGGGTTCTTCAGCTCCAGTTTGTACTTCGGTTTGGAGGCGGCCGGACAGGGAGAAGCGAGGGCGATGACGGAAGGCGCTCCCCTTTTCTGTATCCTGCCGATACCGTTCGAGTCATATCCTCCGTTCGCGCAAACATCAAACTGGACCGTATAGTCCCCTGCGTTCATCACAATCTGATGGAAATCATCGCTGGTCACGAATGTAACCGGAGCCTCCGGTGAGGAAGAAGGGACAATGCCGTCATCCGCAAAGCGCCAGGCGAGATAGGCCCAGGACCCCGTTGTCACCATATATTTATTGAAATAGGCGTACTTTTCACAGCCATAGCCGCTGTCTGTCGGATAATGATTCTTGATATGCCTCACCGGGTTCTGCGACAGCCAATACGCCAGGGATGCCCTCGCCCTGACGGCAGCCGCCTTGAAACGGGATGCCAGACTAGCATCGCCGCGACGCTGCATCCAGGAGGCATAATACTCGAATACGGCTGCATAGAAACTGTCATTGTGCAGAAACTGGTTGCTGCGTCCTCCATAAGGGATTTCTCCAGTGGAGGACTGCATCCAAAGGGTCGGAAGGGCCGACTTGAACAACTGTTTCTCTATATCTTCACGAACCGGTCCGTCGTAACCGAAATCCAGCGCCGCCATCAACTGAAGACGGGTGACAATGTCATAGACGATGGGTTGATGCGGGTCTTTGTACATCCCGTTCTCGTCGAAATAGCGCAACTGGTCGGCAAAATACTTGTCCGCATAGGCCCTGTTGCCGCCGATGCCAGCCATCAGCCGGGCACACTCGCTGGCGCTTCCGTAGATGCACCAGTTGTGGGCCTTTTTGGACGGAACGGAAGGCTGAACCGTATAAATATCCTCCGCTTTCATCCCTTTGAGGCCCTCCTTCCATTTGTTTATCCGCTCCGAGTCAAAGGTTTTGTTCTTTTCCAGTTCGGACAGGCAGCAGCAGATTTCTTTCACTGAAAAATCGTTCCCGGTGGATTTCCCCCCGTTCCGGGCGAGCGCCACGGGTATCTGACTGATGCAAAGGTCCATCATGCGTACAAACAAATCTCGCTTCTGTGGAATTCTGCCTTGCGAGAGCAGAATGCCTATGTTGGCCGTCAGACGGGCGAAGCCGTGTTCTTGGATACCGTCCTTTTCCACTTCCGCGATATAGGCCAAGACCGCCAGACTGTCGTAGGCCGCGACGCTCTTTTCCATCACGTCGATATAGAAGTCTTTTCCTGTCAGACTGGCTTCACGCTCGCCCTGACCGGCGCCCGCCCATGCAAGAAAGGATGGAAACACAAGCAAACCGCTCAATAGGATATGCATCAAAAATCGTTTCATTCTGCAAAGATATATTTCTTGGGCAGAATATCCAAGCATCGCTTTAGTCATCTGCATATCGGCAAAATATTCGTACATTTGCACTTGTATGGACATCGACCTTTTTCTGGATTTTTCGCAGCGGAAACAGCTGCGCTCGTGGCTGGAGGAGCATCATGCATCGGCGCGGTGCTGCTGGGTGCCGTGCAACCGAAGCAAGACGCCCCGAGAGGATGCCATTCCCTACATCGATATGGTGGAAGAGGCGCTCTGTTTCGGTTGGATTGATTCCACTTGTAAGAAAATGCCCGACGGAAGACTCGCCCAGCGCCTTTCTCCACGCAGGAAAGGCAGCCATTGGACCGAGCTCAACAAGCGCCGCTGCGCCGACCTGGAACTCCGAGGCCTGATGACAGACGCCGGCAGGAAAGCCCTGGCCGTTGCGATATCTCCAAGATAATTGTTTGAATCAATATGAAAAAATCACTTCTCTTTATTGCCCTATGCTCCGTAGTGTTGAGTATAAGCGCCGGCTGCGGCAACTCTGGCTGTAGGGACAAGGCCTGTCTGTTTGACGAGGAATACTTCGCCCAATTGGACTCTATTGAAAAATCCTATCCTTCCAAGAACGAATTAAGTTTTAAATATGTGGATGCCCAGGAACTGACCCTGACAGGAAAAAGCAATGTGCCCACCAGCGAATACTACCACCGCATCGACACGACGGTCTTTCCGTTGGGCAAAAGAGGCGAGCGCCTGCAAGCGATTTCTCCGGCCGGCTGGGCCCTGCTGTTCAAGACCAACTCCCCCGTTATCCGGGTCAGGGTGGAATATGGTTGGGAAAACGAATGGATCAGCACGATGATGCTGGCCTACCACGGTTTCGACCTCTACATCCAAAAAGATGGGAAATGGTTGTGGGCCGGCGCGAAAGGGAACTACCCCAAGTTCAGCAGCAAATATACGGACAACCTGCTCACGTTGGTTGAATGTATGGACACTAGCGAAAAGACCTGCTTGCTGTACCTGCCCTTATACGCCGAAATCAAGCATCTGGAAGTCGGCGTGGCCGAAAACGCGAACATTGAGGCCATCCCCAGCCCGTTCCGCCACAACATCGTCTTCCACGGCTCCAGTTACACCCAGGGCATCAGCACCTCCCGCTCCGGCATGGCCTACCCTTTGCAGTTCAGCCGTCACACCGGCCTGGGCGTAACCACCCTGGGATTCAGCGGCAACTGCACCATGCAGCCTTATTTCCTCGACTTCTTGGAAAAAGTCGAAGCGGACGCGTTTGTGTTTGACACGTTCTCCAACCCGGATGCCAAGACAATCAAAGAGCGCCTCGAACCCTTCATCCAGCGGATGACCGCTTCCCATCCGGGCGTTCCGATGATTTTCCAGCGGACCATCCGCAGCGAAAGGTGCAACTTCAACCTCAGAAGCGAGGCGCGCGAGCAGGCCAGACGTGACATATGCGACTGGCTGATGCCCCAAATGTGCAAAAAATACAAAGATGTCTATTATGTCATAGCAGACGCCGCGGCCGAAGACCACGAAACATCCGTGGACGGAACGCATCCGAGCGACTACGGCTATCAGATCTGGGCCAGGAGCATTGAGAAACCCATCCTGAAGATTCTAGCCAAGTACGGTATGTGATAAGGGAGTTGCGCAGTCGCGCTCTTGTGATCCGGTTGGGATTCGAACCCAAGACCCACAGCTTAGAAGGCTGTTGCTCTATCCAACTGAGCTACCGGACCATCCCTAAAGGGAGTGCAAAGGTAGAAAAATTTCTTGGAAAAATACGGAATATCCACTAATTTTGTGCGTATTTGCTTGAGAGCGACAAACCTTTAATTCAAATATCAAATGAAAAAATCCCTTCTTTTTGTTGTCTTTTGCGCCACAGTTCTGGGCGTGAGCGCCTGCTGCGGCAACTCATGCTGTGGGAACAAGACCTGCACATTCAACGAGGAACACTTCGCCCGAATGGACTCTATCGCAAAATCCTACACAACCAGCAAACAATTGAATTTCAAATTTATAAACGCCAAGGAATTGACTTTGATCGGCAAGAGCAACGTCCCTACCGGCGAATACTACCACCGCATTGACACGACGGTCTTCCCTTTGGGTAAAAAAGGCGAACGCCAGCAAGCCATCTCTCCGGCCGGCTGGGCCTTGCTTTTCAGGACCAACTCCCCTGCCCTCCAAATCAAGGTGGAATATGGTTGGGAATATGAGGCCTTGAACACGATGCCGATGGCCTACCACGGTTTCGATCTCTATATTCAGCAAAATGGGAAGTGGCTGTGGGCTGCTGATAAGGCCAATTATCCCAAATACAGCAGCAAATACACGGACAAGCCGTTCACGCTGATTGAATGTATGGATGACAGCGAAAAGACTTGTATGCTGTACCTGCCGATGTACTCCGAGATTAAAAATCTGGAAATCGGTGTTGCCGAAGATGCTCACATCGAGGCCATCCCCAGTCCCTTCCGCCACAAAGTGGTCTTCCATGGATCAAGTTACACCCAGGGCATCAGCATTGCCCGTGCCGGTATGTCCTACCCCTTGCAGTTCAGCCGCAGCACCGGTCTCGGCGTGACCACGCTGGGCTTCAGCGGCAACTGCAAAATGCAGCCTTACTTCCTCGATTTCCTGGAAAAAGTCGAAGCGGATGCCTTTGTTTTCGACGCTTTCTCCAACCCTGACGCCCAAATGATCAAAGAGCGTCTCGAACCTTTCATCCAGCGGATGACCGTCTCCCACCCCGGCATTCCGATGATTTTCCAACGGACCATCCGCCGCGAATGGTGTAACTTCGATAAGAGACGCGAAGCTGCCGAGCTGGCCAAGCAAGAGATGTCCGACTGGCTGATGCCGGAGTTATGCAAGAAATACAAGGATGTCTATTATGTCGTCGCCGATGCGACGGCCGAGGACCACGAGGCTTCCGTGGATGGCACGCACCCGAGCGACTACGGCTATCAGCTCTGGGCCAGGAGCATTGAGAAACCCATCCTGAAAATTCTCGCCAAATACGGCATCCGTTAAATTCGTGCAAATCGGCGATATAGACTTGGGCGAAAAGCCCCTCCTCCTCGCTCCGATGGAGGATGTGACCGACGCATCCTTCCGCGCCGTCTGCAAAGAATACGGTGCGGATATGGTGTATACGGAATTCGTATCCTCCGACGGCCTGGTCCACGACAGCGCCAAATCGTTCGACAAGTTCAAAACCACCGACGAGGAAGCGCCCATCGGGATCCAAATCTACGGGAACATCCCCGAAGCGATGGTCCAATCGGCCTTGTTGGCCGAACGGGCGCAGGAACTCGTGGGCGGGCACGGGGCTGACCTGATCGACATCAATTTTGGTTGTCCCGTCCGGAAAATCGCCGGGCGCGGGGCCGGCAGCGGAATGATGAAAGAGCCCGACAAGATGGTAGCCATCACGAAAGCGGTGGTGGAGGCCGTGCGCAAACCCGTCACCGTCAAAACCCGCCTGGGCTGGGACGAGGACAGCAAGATTATCGTTGAACTAGCCGAGCGCCTGCAGGATGTGGGCATTCAGGCGCTGACCGTCCACGGCCGCACCCGGCAGCAGATGTACACGGGAGAGGCGGACTGGACGCTCATCGGACGCATCAAGGAGAACCCGCGCATGCACATTCCCATCATCGGAAACGGGGACATCCGCACGCCGGAGAGGGCCGGGGATGCTTTCGCCCGCTATGGAGTGGACGGCATCATGATTGGGCGCGCCACTTTCGGGCATCCCTGGATTTTCCGGGAGATCAAGCATTATCTCAAGACCGGCGAACGCCTGCCCGAAATGGGGGTTCGCGAACGGGTGGAACTGGCGCTGCGGCATCTGGACCGGTCACTGGCCTTAAAAGGAGAACGCGTGGGCGTGCTGGAGATGCGCCGGCATCTGAGCTGCTATTTCAAAGGTTTGGAGAATTTCAAAGAGACGCGCATCCGTCTGGTGACGGAAAACGACCCCGCCGCGTTAAAGGCGCTGCTTGTCGAAATCGCGGACCGCTGGGGAAATACGCCCCCGCCGCCCGCGACCGACATTTATCATTTATAACAGCTTCCTAGAACGAGTAGTTGGTGCCGATGGAGATCCATACAGGGTCGCCAAAGCCGGTGCTGAAGTTGTGGGCGACCTCGGCGGAGATGATGAAGTTCTGGTTCCAGGCAAGCTTGAGTCCGATACCGGCCGAGTAGGTCGGTGCGAAGGTCTTGGAGCGCAGGTACTTGAGCGTGGCGTCATAGTCATAAGGGGTAGCGGAGCCGTTGGCCGCAGCAGCCACCAGCCCCATTTCAGGAAGGGTTGCCATCTTCTCCAGACGATAGGCCTGGGTAATCAACCCGAAGTCAAAGAACGGATTGGTCGCCAGGTAGAAGTACTGCCCCCATAATTTGAAACTCCAAAACTTGATGCGAAGTTCAGCGTTGGCCCAGGCGTAGCCGTCGGCAATGAGGCGGTTGGAATTCGTCCCACGGACGGTGTTGTAACTGCCGAACCCTTCGGAAATCAT
>JAGCUV010000010.1 GCA_017962705.1 Bacteroidales bacterium | reverse complement strand
GCCCACTTTCGGCGAGGAGACCTCCCGAGGCTTCTTACTCAACGATGCCGGTATGTATTTTGTCATCGGAGATTATTTCGACATTTCCATTACGGGTGATATCTTCACCCTCGGTTCCTGGGCCCTGAATGTCAACTCCCGCTACAAGGTCAATTACACCTGCAACGGTACATTTGCCCTGGCCTATTCCTACGACCAGACCGGCGAGAAAGGAAGCGCTGATTTCTTCTCTACCACCAACTTCTCCTTGCGTTGGAGTCACAGTCAGGATGCAAAAGCGCATCCGGGCACCAATTTCAGTGCATCGGTCAACTTTTCCAGCCCGTCCAACAGCCGGTACAACTCCCGAAGCGTACAGGAGGCCCTGCAAAATCAGATTTCATCCTCTATTTCCTACTCCCGGAACTGGGACGGCAAGTTCAACCTCTCGGTCAATGCCCTGCACAGCCAGAACTCACGGGACTCCTCCTATGCCATCACCCTGCCGAACCTGACCTTCTCCGTCTCGAAATTCTACCCGTTCAAGCAGAAAAACCGGGTGGGCAAAGAGAAATTCTATGAGAAATTCTCCCTTGCCTACAGCACGTCCTTCTCCAACAAAGTCAATTTCAAAGTCCGTGACTTTATGGGAGAAGTGATCGACCCGAACACCGGCCTGCCCGCCATAGACCCGGTGACAGGATATACGCAGCGGGAGTTCAGCCGCGATTCGCTCAAGACCAAATTGCCCAAGATGCTCAACAACGGCATGTCGCATTCTTTCTCCATCGGTCTGCCCAACTTCACGCTCTTCAAGTACATCAATGTTACGCCCAGCATCTCCTACGGCATGAACTGGGCGTTTTCCAAAAGCACCAAAGAATTGGTGGACGCCGTCGACAAGGACGGCAATCCCATCGATGTCCTGGACAAGGAGGGCCACAGCGTCAGGGCCAAAGAGGTCAAGCAGGTGGACGGCGGGGCCTTCAGCACCTTCGGAGCCACGCACAACTATTCGGGAAGCATCAGCCTGAACACCCGTATCTACGGTCTGTTCAATTTCGGGAAATACAGTACCCTGCAGGCCATCCGGCACGTGATTTCCCCGTCCCTCTCCCTCTCTTACAGCCCCGATAAGGGAAAGGCTTTCAACGGCTGGCGCACCCTGGACGGCTACTACGACAAGAACGGCTACTACCACGAGCCCAGCGACTACAACATCTACAACATTTCCCCCAACAACTCCGTTTCCGCACCGGGCAAAGGCAAGACCGGCTCCCTGAGTTTCAGCATCGGCAACAACTTCGAAGCCAAGGTCAAGGATTACAGGGACACCACGGGGACCGGGTCGAAGAAAATCAAGCTCATCGATCAGTTGAACATCAGCGGAGGTTACAACTTCCTGGCCGACTCCCTGCGCATGAACAACATCGGCATCACGATGTCCACTTCCGTTTTTGAAAAAATCGGCATCAGCGCCAACGTCAATTTCGACCCTTATGCGATGGTGCCCGTCAAAAGCGGCAGCAGTTGGAGTGCCCGTAAGGTCAACAAATGGTTTGCCAGCACAGGAAAAGGACTTTTGCGTCTGACCAACGCCAGCGCGTCCTTATCGTACGCGATTTCCGGAGAGGGAAAGACCAGCGGTGATGAAGGAAAGAAAAATGTACAGGGGGCGGCCGATTGCTACACCCGCATCTACTACCACCCGGTGACCGGTGAATACATTCCCGGCGGATGGCTCTATTATGTCAATACGGCGGCCCCCTGGTCCATCAATTTCAACTACAGTTTCTCGATGAACCGCTCCTACCAGTGCGACGCTTCGGGTAATCTGATGACCAAGGACAGCTACACACAAACTTTGGGCATTTCCGGCAATGTGAAAATCACCAAAGCCTTGTCCATCAACGCATCCACAGGTTTTGACGTGATGGCTTTGAAACTCACCACCTCACAGGTTTCCGCCACCTATGACCTGCATTGCTTCAACATCTCTTTCTCCTGGGTGCCTTTCGGAACCTGGCAGAGCTGGTCCTTCCTCATCCGGGCCAACGCCTCCGCCCTGGCCGACCTGCTGCGCTACAGAAAGAGCAGCAGTTACTGGGATAATTAGGAAGTTGTTTGAATTTTTAACGCAAAATCAAATATTTTTTGTATATTTGCGCCGCAATCGCGAGATTGTTTCTGTTGATTTTATCCCGAACCGGTATTCATCTTTATCCTTTTCCGGTTCTTATACCTTAAATAAATAATATGCACAACATCGACCAATTGAAAGCAATGTCCGAGGATGCGGTGAAAGCATTGGCGGAGCAACTGGGCATTTCGCGCATCAAGAAGATGAGCCCGCAAGACTTGATTTACAGCATTATTGACAAGGAAGCAGAGCAGGAGTCCGGCCATGAGCCGGTGCGTGCTCCCCGGGTGAAACGCCCCCGCAAAAATGCTTCCGCCCCCAAAACGGAAGAAAAAGTTGTCGTGACAGCCCCCTCCGAAACTCCGGCGCCGGAAGAAGTACCTGCACCGTCAGAAACGGTACCCGAGGCCCCGAAGAAGGGGAAAAGAGGCCGCAAGAAAAAAGAAGTCGCTGCTCCGGCCCCTGCAGAAGAGGCCGAGGCCCCGAAAACGAGCAGCGAGCCTGAATCTGTTAAAGAGAAAGAGGTTAAGCCTGCCGATTCCGTCCCGTCTGAAGAAGGACCTGCTCCACAAGTCGGAGAACAGCACGCGGAACGTCACGAAAAGCAAAAACACCACTCCCAGCAGCCGCCCAAGCCCCAGGCGCCCCATTTCGAGGGCGTGGTCAAGGCCAGCGGCGTGTTGGAGATTATGCCGGACGGATACGGCTTCCTGCGTTCCTCCGACTACAACTATCTCAACTCCCCCGACGACATTTATGTCAGCCAGCAGCAAATCAAACAGAATGCACTGAAGACGGGCGACACGGTATTCGGAGAGATTCGCCCGCCGCGCGAGGGAGAAAAGTATTTCCCGCTGATTAAAATCGACTACATCAACGGCCGCAGTCCCGAATTCATCCGCGACCGCGTTCCCTTCGACTTCCTGACTCCCCTTTTCCCGGACAGCAAGTTCAATATTCTGGGCAATGGCCACGCGCAGGACCCGTCCTGCCGCATCGTGGACCTGTTCTCCCCGATCGGGAAAGGCTCCCGAGGCCTCATCGTCGCCCAGCCGAAGACTGGTAAGACGATGCTGCTCAAGAGCATTGCCAACGCCATCGCAGACAACCACCCCGAAGTCTATATGATTGTCCTGCTGATTGACGAACGCCCCGAAGAGGTGACGGATATGGCCCGCAGCGTCAAAGCCGAAGTTGTTTCTTCCACCTTCGACGAGCCTGCCGAGCGCCACGTCAAAGTAGCCAATATGGTGCTGGAGAAAGCCAAAAGAATGGTTGAATGCGGACACGATGTCGTCATCCTGCTGGACTCCATCACCCGTCTGGCTCGCGCCTACAACACGGTGCAGCCCGCATCCGGAAAGGTGTTGTCCGGCGGTGTGGACGCCAACGCATTGCACAAGCCCAAACGATTCTTCGGCGCAGCCCGCAACATTGAAAACGGCGGCTCCCTCACCATTCTGGCGACGGCCCTCACCGAGACCGGTTCCAAGATGGACGATGTGATTTTCGAGGAATTTAAAGGCACCGGCAACTTGGAACTCCAACTCGACCGCAGCCTGTCCAACCGCCGCATCTTCCCTTCGGTCAACATCGTCCTTTCCGGTACGCGCCGCGACGACCTCCTGCTGGAGAAGTACAAACAGAACCGCATCTGGATTCTGCGCAAGTTCCTGGCCGACATGAACCCCATCGAGGCGATGAACTTTATGACGCAGTTGATGGACGAGTTCAAGACCAACGAAGATCTGCTCGACAATATGTCCAAGGTCAGTCCCAAGGACTATCGCGGCGATTACTAGGCCTACTTGCTTGCCGTGAGCAGTATAGAAAATACGACGATTTGCGCCCCTGCCACCCTTCCCGGGACGGGGGCGATTTCGCTTCTTCGCGTCAGCGGCCCCGACTGCCTGGCGATAGCCGACCAAGTGATTCGCCTGCGCAAAGGAACGCTGGCCGAAGCGGCTGGCTACAGCCTGCATTTCGGAGAGATCGTTGACGAGGCTGGTCTGGTGGACGAAGTGCTGGTGAGTGTATTCCGCGCCCCCCGCTCGTACACGGGCGAAGATATGGTCGAGATTTCCTGCCACGCCTCCGCCTACATCGTTGAACGCATCCTGTCCCTGCTCTGCCAGGCGGGCGCCTCCCCTGCCGAACCCGGTGAATTTACCCGCAGGGCCTTCCTGAACGGGAAAATGGACCTGTCGCAGGCCGAAGCCGTTGCCGATGTGATTGCCTCCGACTCCCGCTCGGCCCACCGGCTCGCGATGAACCAGATGAAAGGCGGCTATTCCGCCGAACTGGGCCGCATCCGGGACGAACTGCTCCACCTGGCTTCCTTGATGGAACTTGAACTGGATTTCAGCGAGGAGGATGTGGAGTTCGCCGACCGGAGCGAACTGAGCCGACTGCTCGACAAAGCCATTGACCGTTGCACGACGCTGGCCGACAGTTTCCGCGTGGGAGACGCCCTCAAGAACGGCATTCCCACCGCCATCGTCGGCGCCCCCAACAGCGGCAAAAGCACCCTGCTCAACGCCTTGTGCGGCCATGACCGAGCCATCGTCTCCCCTATCGCCGGCACCACCCGCGACACCATCGAAGAGACCTGCGTCATCGACGGCCTGCTTTTCCGCTTCATTGACACCGCCGGCATCCGCCAAAGCGACGAAGCCATTGAAAGGCTCGGCATCGAGCGCAGTTACCAGGCTCTCGCCCGCTCTCGCGTCGCCCTGGCCGTACTCGACCTCAGCCGTCCCGACGATGAACTGCTTGAAGGGATGAAGGAGATGATTCAGAGAATGAGCGACGCTCCGAAAAGCGACCCAGCGTCTCCATCAAGCGTTGACTTTGCGTCTGTCGGCTCAAGGGTAGACATCGCGTCTGTCGGCTCAAGGCTCGACCGAACGTACGCAAGTGAAAAACCCGAACTTGTCATTATCCTGAACAAGGCCGACCTGGAGCCCTCTGCTGTGCGGATTGCCGACCTCAAAGACCGGCTCAAAGCCCTCGCCCCCGATGCGGATATGCTAGTGATGTCCCTGCTGGGTTCATCCGAATGTCGTGAGGCCGACGCGCGCAACCTCGCTGCGCCCAAAACTGGCACGCCCGGACGCTCAACAGCCCCTGCAGATGCTCAGGCCCCGCTGGCCGTTGACGACCTGCTAGCGCTGAAACGGCTGCTCGGCTCCCGCTTCAAAGCCCTCGCCGACCGCACCGACACCCTCGTCACCAACCTTCGCCACGCCAACGCCCTCCGCGAAGCCGCAGCCGCCCTCATCCGCACCCGCGACGGCCTCGCCGCCCGCATCCCCACCGACCTCTGCTGCACCGATCTGCGCGAAGCCCTTCATCACCTCGGCGCCATCACCGGCACCATCACCACCCAAGACGTACTAAACAACATATTCTCAAGGTTTTGCATCGGAAAGTGATTTTTCCGTACTAAACGGGTATCATACCTAATATAACTGGACAAAATGGGTTTATGAAATCCCCAAACGCCTTATATATTTCGTGTTATATTGGGTTATTCCCTATTTGTTTTTGGAATCAAAACAAATAGATTTTCTCTATTTACTCGCACAATTACACAGAATTTGTGTATATTTGCAAGCGAATAGAACATTGAAATTCAACTATGAGTGTTTCTGACTGGATAGAAAGGCAGGTGCCGAGCGGCCGATATACGTTCTCCAAAGAGGATGTGAGAGAGGCGTTCCCCTCCATGACTTCACATGCCATAGATAACGCCGTTGCACGTGCCGTATCCAAAAAGCGCGTATTCTCCCCCTGCCGTGGCTTCTATGTGGTCGTACCCGAGGAATACCGGCTTTGGAAAGCCGTGCCGCAGGAAGTGTACCTGGACCGGATGATGCAGTATCTCCAGAGGAAATACTACGTCTCGCTGCTCAGTGCCGCCGAGCGCCACGGCGCAGCCCACCAGGCCCCGATGGGGTTTCAGGTTATGATTGAGCCACCCGTGCTGCGCGACAAGGAGCGCGAAGGCTATGCCATCCGTTACGCCGAGCGCCGGGAAATCCCTATGACCTATGTCCAGCGCCTGGAGGTACCTGCCGGCTGGCTGAACATCTCCGGCCCGGAATTGACGGCAGTAGACCTCGTGGCCTACCAAGAGCATATCGGCGGTCTCACGAAGGCTGCAACGGTCTTGGAAGAATTGTCCCTGAAGCTGGATTTCACCAATCTGGACGCCGATTTCCTGATGGTTGCATCCGCCCCCGTATTCCAGCGCCTGGGCTACTTGCTGGACCGCATATTGGAAGAAGAATCCATTGCCGACGGTCTGCTCGCCTTGATGAAATCCGGAGGTATGAAAATGAAAGCCGTGCCGCTCAGGCTGGGCGCACCGGCAGACGACGCCGAAGTGGACAGGAAATGGAAAGTGGTGGTGAACCAAGAAATTGAAATTGACGACTTATGATACAGAGAGCATTCATAACCCAATGGGGTACGGTTGTACCGTGGTCTTCTCCGCGCCTGGTGGAGCAGGATCTGATTATCTGCAGGGCGCTGGTATCGATATACAACGACCCCTTCCTGAAGGAACACCTGGCCTTCCGTGGTGGCACGGCGCTGCACAAACTCTATCTGGAGCCGCAGCCCCGCTACTCGGAAGACATCGACCTGGTCCAGGTGAACGCCGAGCCCATCAAGGAAACGATAGACCATCTGCGCGAAGCCCTCTCCTGGCTGGGCGAACCCGTCGTCAAGCAGAAAAAACACAACAATACCCTCGTCTTCCGCGTACAGCCGACCGATGTGGGCGCCGGCGAAATCCACCTGAAAGTGGAAATCAACTGCAAGGAGCATTTCAGTGTCTTCCCGATGGTCCGTGTACCCTTCTCCGTCGAGAACGATTGGTTCAGCGGCCAATGCGAAGTGCTCACATACGAGCTGGACGAGCTGGTCGGGACGAAAGTCCGCGCACTCTATCAGCGTCTCAAAGGCCGTGACCTCTTCGACGTTTACACCGCACTC
>JAGCUV010000092.1 GCA_017962705.1 Bacteroidales bacterium | reverse complement strand
TGACCAACAGACATAAAAAGAGGGTGACTATCAGCCTTTCGACTTTTTAGTCACCCTCTCTCGAACTCATCGCCGCCCTCCGCGTGAGGGCCCATGAGGGACAAAGAGGGTCCGAAGTGCAGCAAGCCGCGACAAGCGGCGCAGCGAACGAAGTCCCGCGCACGCCCGCGGCTACCGACCGCTTATCGTCGGCCAATACAGCCTGACGTATTAAAAATTTTATTGTTATGCTCTTTAAAATAAAAATCATATATTTGCAGGTATTCCGGGCGTATTAACTTTAAAAAGAAAGTTTATGGCAAAACCCATCAAAGAAACCCCGGTCCTCTACGACTGGGATGCGTACCGCTTCGAAATGGCGGCCCGGAATGTCGTACCCTATCCGAAGGAAGAGAAAGAGAGAATTATGGCTGTTTTTGAGGAAGTGAAAAAGCACTGCGCATTCTCTGTATGAAATACCTCTTTCGAAGATTCCAGCCTGAATACGACCCCCTCTACTCCCCGTTCGACTGTGGAAACACAGATTTGAACGAGTTTCTGTTGTCCACATCTACCAAGACTTCCAATGCAACGCTTTACGGAAAAGAACGGCTGGCGATTACATACGTTGTGGAAGATAATGAATCACACCAAATTTTGGCATACTTCAGCATATTACACGATAAAATCGAGCGAAATTTTGCGGATTCCCACATTTGGAACCAATTGTCTCGAAGAATTCCCAATGCAAAAAGAAGGTCCTCTTACCCTGCCATAAAAATCGGTCGTTTAGCGGTAAACCGTCTGGTTCAAGGAACAGGAATTGGTGGGTATATTCTGGATTTCATTAAAGCTTGGTACTACGAAAAACCTAAAGCCGGCTGCCGTTTTATCACTGTAGATGCACTCAAAACGGCAGAAGCATTTTACACAAAATGTCAGTTTAAACCATTGACAGAAGCTGATGTTGACGACGAAACTGTTTTGATGTATTACGACATTATGGGGATTGTGTAAGTTGCGAAGGAAAAGGGTGTGCAAAAGTCTATGTCACGAGAGCGGGGAGGATAGATTTTGAAAAAAGCCGGAGCAGCAAAAGCAGGGGCAGAAGCAAAATTATCCTACATTTGAAAAAATAGTCGTATCTTCGCACTCGAAAACGGAAATTTGTTCCGAAAATGCATACGCGTTATGAACCTGACCAAACACATTCCCAATACCATCACCTGCCTGAATCTGGTTTGCGGCATCGCGGGCATCATCGCCTGCTTCTTGCTGCGCTTTGACCTGGCCTTCTATTTTATGCTCGCCGCGACGGTGTTCGACTTCTGCGACGGACTGAGCGCCCGCATCCTCGGAGCCTACAGTGATATGGGCAAGGAACTGGATTCCCTCTCGGATCTGGTGAGCTTCGGCGTACTGCCGGCCTTCATCCTCAACCGGATGATGCTGTCCATGACCTGGTCCGACAGCCCGATTTGCTATCTGCCCCTGATGTTCGCCGTTTTCGCGGCGCTGCGCCTGGCGAAGTTCAATGTCGACACCGAGCAGAGCGAATCCTTCCGCGGTTTGGCCACGCCTGCCGCCGCCATCCTTTGCGGCGCGCTAGCCTATTATACGGTGGTTGAGCCTTACGGATTCCTGGCGGAATGGTCCCGCAACCTGTGGTTCATCCCTTGCCTGACGGCCGTGCTCTGCGGATTGATGATCAGCCGGGTGGAAATGTTTTCTTTCAAATTTCACAAGGGCCAGGGACGCGGCACCCGGGTGTTTGTCAAACGCGTTTTCGTCATCGCATTCGCCGTTTGCATCTTCGCCGCCTGCCTCATCCTTCAGATGAACTGGTCCCTCGCCGTTATCGCCACCATCCTCGTCTACATCCTCACCGCGATTCTGGCATAAAAACAGATTATCCATTTCGGATAATCCGATTTGGATAATTGGCTAATTGGCTATCTGCAACTGTTTTACACGCGGGTGATATGGGCGCCGAGGGCGTTGAGGCGGCCGTCGATGTCTTCGTAGCCGCGGTCAATCTGGTCGATGTTGTCAATGACGCTGGTGCCCTTGGCGGACATCGCGGCGATGAGCAGGGCGATACCTGCACGGATATCGGGAGAGAGCATCTTGCCGGCCTTGAGCGAGAAGCGGTGGTCGTGCCCGATGACGACGGCCCGGTGCGGGTCGCAGAGGATGATCTGGGCGCCCATATCAATCAGTTTATCGACGAAGAACAGACGGCTTTCGAACATCTTCTGGTGAATCAGCACACTGCCCCGGCACTGGGTCGCCACCACCAGCATTACGCTCAGCAAGTCCGGAGTAAGACCTGGCCAGATGGCATCCGCAATGGTCATAATGGAGCCGTCCAGGAAGGAATCAATCACATAACTATCCAGCGCCGGAACCCGGATATCGTCCCCGATGACATCCAGTTGGACGCCCAATTTGC
The DNA here is from genome assembly GCA_017962705.1 of Bacteroidales bacterium. Taxonomy (GTDB): domain Bacteria; phylum Bacteroidota; class Bacteroidia; order Bacteroidales; family UBA932; genus Cryptobacteroides. The sequence continues at coordinate 23,656 of JAGCUV010000092.1, read as the reverse complement.
GGAAACTGTCCGGAATGATGCCGAGGTTCTCGTAGGACACATTCTTGATGGTAATCTCGCTCTGCGTCAGGGCTGCCATTCCGATAAAGGAACCCACCTCCAACATATCAGGCAATATGGTATGCGTCGCCCCGTGCAAAGACGGAACGCCCTGGATGCGCAAGAGATTGGAACCGATGCCCTCGATGCGGGCGCCCATTGCCACCAGCAATTTGGACAACTGCTGCACATAGGGCTCACAAGCCGCGTTGAAGATGGTGGTCTCCCCCTTGGCCAGCACCGATGCCATCAGGATATTGGCCGTACCGGTGACAGAAGCCTCATCCAGCAACATATAGGAACCTTTCAAGCCCTCGGCAGGGGCCTGCAGATGAAACGCCTTACGCGAAGCATCGTATTCATAGGAAGCTCCCAGTTTGGCAAAGCCCATAATATGGGTATCCACCCTGCGTCGGCCGATTTTATCCCCGCCCGGCTTGGGGAACCAGGCCCGGCCGAAACGCGTCAGCAACGGACCGGCAATCATCACGCTCCCCCGCAAGGAAGCGCATTTGGCAATGAATTCATCGCTGCCGATATAGGTCTCGTTGACCTCATCCGCCTGAAAAGACCAGGAACCCTTTCCCAGCCGGCGCACTTTCACGCCAATCCCCTCCAGCATCAGAATCAAGTTCTTGATATCCAGAATCTCGGGAATATTGTGCACGACAACTTCCTCGGGAGTCAGCAGGACCGCACTCAAAATCTGCAACGCCTCATTCTTGGCCCCCTGGGGAGTAATCTCACCACTCAGACGGTGGCCGCCTTCAACGATAAATGATGCCATATACCTATTTGTTATAAATGTTCTACCTCGGGACTCAGTTCGATGCCGAAACGCTCCCGCACCGAAACGATAATTTTATTTTCCAGACGGACAATTTCCTCCGGAAGGGCCTGCCCCGTAGCATTGACCAGCACGAGCGCCTGCTTGTCCCATACGCCCGCATTGCCGCTCCGCTTGCCCTTCCAGCCGCATTGCTCGATCAGCCAGCCCGCCGGAATCTTCACCAGCTCCCCAACCTCGTAGTGGGGCACTTTCACCTCCGCCGGAACGGAAGCGCAAACTTCCTCATATTTTGAGCGGGGAACAACGGGGTTCTTGAAAAAACTGCCGGCGCTGCCCACCTTGCCGGGTTCGGGGAGTTTTTCGCGGCGGATGCGGATGATGGCATCGCGGACCTGTCCGGGTGTCAGGTCGGCAGGCACGGGGGCATCCACTCCCAGCCCCATAGCCGCCCGTATATTCCCATAATCCAATTGGGGCGAATAGCCCTTTTGCAGGGCAAACACCACATGCGTTACGATATAGCGTCCTTCCGCGTGCTTGAAGAAGGAATCCCGGTAGCCGTAGGCACAATCCGAGACCTCGAAACGGACCATTTCCTCCTCCTGCGTATCATAGCAATAGGCCGTACGGATGATATCCTTGACTTCCACCCCGTAGGCACCGATATTCTGCACCGCGGAAGCCCCGACTTCTCCGGGAATAAGCGAAAGATTTTCCGCGCCCCACAAGCCCTTGGAGGCCGCCCAGGCACAGAAATCATCGAACACCACGCCCGCACCGACCGAAACCAGCACCTCGTCCGGGGACTCGGAAAGAACCTCGGTGAAACGGATGGCACTATGCAGGAGCGTCCCCGGGAAATCACCCGTAAAAAGCAGGTTGCTGCCGCCGCCGATATGCTTGACGGGGCGGGCCAGTTCTTCAAAATCCAAGTCCAGCAAGTCAGCCAGCGAGTCGTACTCAGAGAAATAGCGGGCCGTCACCTTCATCCCGAAGGTATTCAGCTTGCTCAGGTCTTTGCTATATTCTTTTTTCAGCATATCAACCGATTTGCGCGCCGTTGACCACCGTTTCTTCGGGGGTCACGAAACGCATCTTGCCGTCCCCCTGCTTGGCCATCAGGATCATTCCTTTGGATTCTATGCCGCGGATGACGCGGGACTTGAGGTTGGCCAAGATGCAAATCTGGCGGCCCAGCATCTGCTCGGGGGTATAATACTCCGCGATGCCGGACACGATGACGCGTTTGTCAATGCCCGTATCGATGGTCAGTTTGAGCAATTTGTCGGTCTTGGGCACACGCTCCGCCGCCAGCACGGTAGCCGTACGGATGTCCATTTTCTCGAATTCCTCAAAGGTGCATTCCTCCTTCTGCGGGGCAGCCTTGAGGGCTTCCGCCGCCTGGCGCGCCTGCCGGATGGCTTCCAGTTTCTGCAACTGGGCATCAATCACTTCATCTTCAATCTTGGTGAACAAAAGCGTCGGTTCTGCCAAGGTATGTCCTTCGGGCAGAATCGTATCCCGGCCAAGGTCGTCCCAGCGCAGCACCAGTCCGTCGGCGGCAAGCGATGCACCCATCGGCAGTGTATGCAGAGCGGCACACTCCCCTTCCCGGAAGGTGTTTTCCGTCTCCTGCTCGCCCTTGCGGTGGTCAAAACCGGCTTCCAGGCCCACATTCAGCATCGCACGCAGCCGCTCCGCCGAGAAGGGCGTAAACGCCTCAAACGCAATGGCCAGATCCGCACAAATCTGCAGGCTCACATTGAGAATGGTAGCGCAGCGGGCCATATCGGTCTTGGCGACCTTCCACGGTTCCGTATCGGAAATGTATTTATTACCCACGCGGGCGATGCCGAGCGCATCTTTGAGGGCCTCGCGGAACTTGAATTCTTCGAGGTTTTTCTCCAGGGACGCTTTCAGGGCGGGAATCTCATCGAGGGCTTCACGGTCCATCGCCGTCAATGTGCCGAGGGCGGGTACGCGACCGCCGAAATACTTGTGCGCCAGCACGAGGGCGCGGTTGACAAAGTTGCCGAAAATCGCCACCAATTCGCTGTTGTTGCGGGTCTGGAGGTCTTTCCAGCTGAAATCGTTGTCCTTGGTCTCGGGGGCGTTGGCCGTCAGCACATAGCGAAGCACATCCTCGCGTCCGGGCAGTTCGTCCAGATATTCGTGCGCCCACACGGCCCAGCCGCGGGAGGTGGAAATTTTGTCCCCTTCGAGGTTGAGAAATTCGTTGGCCGGCACATTGTCGGGCAGAATGTAATCCCCATGGGCCTTGAGCATAGACGGGAACACGATGCAGTGGAAGACAATGTTGTCCTTTCCGATAAAGTGAATCAAGCGGGTGGATGTATCCTGCCACCAAGTCTTCCAACTGTTCGGAAGCAATTCTTTCGTGTTGGAAATATAGCCGATGGGGGCGTCAAACCACACATAGAGCACCTTGCCCTCGGCCCCCTCCACGGGCACGGGTACACCCCAGTCGAGATCCCGGCTCACGGCACGAGGCTGCAATCCGCCGTCAATCCAACTTTTGCACTGGCCATAGACATTGCTCCGCCATTCCTTGTGATCGGTCAGGATCCAGCGGCCCAGCCAGCCTTCATACCGGTCCAGGGGCAGATACCAGTGAGACGTCTTTTTCTTAACGAGCTCTCCCCCGCTGAGTTTGCTCTTGGGGTTGATCAGTTCTTCGGGAGAAAGGGTGGCACCGCATTTCTCGCACTGGTCGCCATAGGCGTCCGGATTTCCGCAACGCGGGCAGGTACCGGTAATATAACGGTCGGCCAGGAACGTCTTTTCTTGCACATCGTAAAACTGTTCCGTCTCCTTGGTAATGAATTTTCCCTCGTCATAGAGTTTGCGAAAAAAGTCGGAAGCCGTCTTCTCATGCACTTGAGAGGAAGTGCGGGAATAGATGTCGAAATTGATGCCCAGCCGGGCAAAAGAATCTTTGATAATCTTATGATAGCGGTCTACGATATCCTGGGGAGTGCAACCTTGTTCGCGGGCCTTGATGGTAATGGGAACGCCGTGCTCGTCCGAGCCGCAGATAAACAGTACATCCTCTCCACGCAGGCGCTTGTAGCGGACATAAATGTCGGCGGGAACATACACGCCCGCCAGATGTCCTATGTGTACCGGGCCATTGGCATAAGGCAGGGCACAGGTAATCAAACTTCTCTTTTCCTTCATATCTCAGTTCAAATTTTTAATTTCTTCTTTCAACTTTTTAATCTTGTCCGCAATCTGCGCTATTTCCTCCAGTTTTTGCTGTTGTCCTTCCGTCCCATTGAGTTCTTTGATCAACTCATTCCTCTTCTTTTGCAAAAGGACAATATTGTATTTGATAAGTTCCTCGGGCACATATTTGACGAGCAGCGTCTGGTGGGAGGTCATCGAACTCAAAAGCGCTTCCATCGTAAGGGCATACCGATCGATAATGAGTTGTTCCGCCAATGCGGCGACCTCGCGGTCGGAGCCCTCCATCAGCCGTTTCTGAATCACGTCCTGCGGCTCTCCGGCATCGAACAGGGCGCCATAAGCGTCGTAACAACGTTTGCTGGCCGGATCGGAAAAGCCGATACCATCTCCGACCAGGCAACCGTCGATGAATTCAAAGACGGAATAGGGTTCTTCACCGGGCCGGTAGAGGTGGGAGGTGACAGGAAAATGCATCAGGTCGCGGCCATACTTGAGTACATAGGACAACAGGGAACGCTCGGCGACCACCTGTTTGTCCATCCGTTTGGGTGCGGTGCGACGGGAAGGCCGGTCAGCGTCAGGTGCAATGGAGGTGGAGCCGTCATAAGACGAAAAGTCGCCCGTGTAGGCCGAGGGGTCGTCCGGATAGGGCGGAAGCGGAGCACCATCGGAAGGAACGCCGGTCGAGCCGGACCTCTGCCGCTCCCGCAGTTTCTTCTCCTCCAGCCGCATCTGCTGAATGGCCGTGCCTACGCGGGAGCGCAGGATATCTTCCCCGATGGCGAACTTCCTGGCACATTCCTGGATATATACGCTCTGCTTGACGGGGTCGGGAATGCAGGCGATGGTATCCGCAATTTCATTGATCAGGTCGGCCCGCCGGATGGGGTCATCCGCCGCCTGCTGCGACAGCAGGGAAGTACGATAACTGATAAAATCCTGTTCGTTTTCGGCGATGAAGGCCTGCACCTGTTCCAGACTGTTCTTGCGGCAGAAATCATCGGGATCCTGACCGCCCGGCAGCAACACCAGCCGCACATTGAGCCCTTCCTGCAGGATGAGCTTGATGGCTTTGACGGCAGCCTTGATGCCGGCCCCGTCGCCGTCGTACATCACGGTGACCGTTCCGTTCTCTCCGACAAAGCGTTTGATGATCTGCACCTGTCCGCTCGTAAGGGCGGTTCCACAGGAAGCCACCGTATTGAGAATCCCCTTCTGGTGCATCGAAATGACATCCAGGTTGCCTTCCACCAGGAAGCACTTTTTCTGCTTGGCCATCTCGCTCTTGGCGAAATAAATGCCGAACAGGGCTTTCTCCTTCACGTAGAGGGGCGTGGTCGGGGAATTGACATATTTGGCCTTGTTGTCCGCGTGGAGGGTACGGCAGCTGAATGCAATCACCCGTCCGCTGACGGAATGGATGGGGAAAACCACCCGGTCGTGGAAACGGTCGTACACTTTCCCGTCATCCAGTTTGACCAGCCCGCCGCACTCTACCAGATACTCTTCCTTATGGCCTTTGGCAGCCGCCTCGCGGAGGATGGCATAGCGGTCCGACGGACTCCATCCCAGGCCATAGCGACGGATGGTATCCTCTTCCAGACCGCGCGACTTGAAATAGGCGAAACCGATATTCCGCCCTTCCCCTGACTTAAGTTGCTCCGCATAGTAATTCGCGGCAAACTCATTGGCAATCATCAGGCTTTCCGTACGCTGGCGCTGCGCCAATTCTTCCGCTGTTTCCTCTTTTTCCTTGACTTCGATATGGTATTTCCTGCCGAGATATTTCATTGCCTCGACAAAACTCATATTTTCGTGCTTCATCAGGAAACTGACCGCCGTACCGCTCTCCCCGCATCCAAAACATTTGAAAATCCCCTTCGAGGGCGTTACGACAAACGAGGGGGTTTTCTCATTATGGAAAGGACAGCAGGCCATGTAACTGGCCCCGCGACGGGTCAGGCTCACGAAGTCTCCGATGACTTCCTCAATGCGGAGCGCATCTTGGATTTTGGTTATGGTCTCGGCGGGAATCATGTTCAGTTGGCTACCTCACATAAGAACTTCAAACGAATCAGGCGGAGCTGGTCTTCATCCAGATCGGGAAAGGCGTCCATGGCGGCGTTGATATCGTCAGAATCGGATTCCTCCTTGAACCAGTCACATACTTCTTCCACTATCTCCTCGTCAAAATTGTCATCCACATAATTGATCAGCCGGCGCAGCACCATTCCGCCGCGCACGATGGTCTCCAACTCGGTGAGCAATTCCGACATTTCCATCCCCTTGGCCTCGGCGATGTCCACCAGGTCCATCCCTTTGTCCACGGACTGAACAATATACAATTTCAGGTCGGAGGATTTGGGCGGCGTCTTGACACGGAATGAGTCCGGCCGCTCGATTTCATTCTCCTCGACATATTGGGCAATCAACTTCACGAAAGGCTCGCCATACTTGCCCGCCTTGCCCAAACCGACGCCACTGCAGTTTTCCGCCAGTTCCTTGATAGTGACAGGATACATGATGGACATATCCTCCAGCGAGGAGTCCGTAAAAAGAATCCACGGCTGCAATCCCAATTTACGGGCCATGTCGCGGCGCAATTCCTTCAACATCGACAGCAAGACCTGGTCGCCGCCACCACCCGCGCCGTTCTGCGGGGGAACAGGTTCATCGTCATCGTCCACCCCTTCCGCAAAAGTCCGTTCCGCCGTCAGCGCGATACTGTGGGGATGTTCAAGGAACTCCCGTCCCTCGTCGGTCAAGGACATCAATCCATAGGATTCGATATCCTTATATAGATAATGATGAATCAACGCCTGGTGAATGATTTCTCCCCAGAACTTGACGGTATGGTCGCGACCTTCGCCGAAAAGTTCCAACTCCTCGTGGTGATAGGAAAGCACCATCGCATTCTTGACCCCGGCAAGAATATTCGCCAAATGTTCCGTCTTGAAATGTTCTTTGAGAGAGGAGACCAGCTCGAGGACCAGCGACATCTCTTCCTTTCCGTCGAAAGTCTGCTTGGGATGCAGACAGTTGTCGCAGTTGCCGCAGTTCTCCTCCGGATAATCTTCCCCGAAATAATTGAGCAACAATTTCCTGCGGCAACAGTTGGACTCCGCGTAGGCGACCGTCTCCGCCAGGATATGACGGCCGATTTCCTGCTCGGCGACCGGTTTGCCCTGCATGAATTTCTCGAGTTTCCGTATGTCCTTATAACTATAGAAAGTAATGCAGCTGCCTTCCCGTCCGTCCCGTCCGGCACGACCCGTTTCCTGGTAGTAACCCTCGAGGCTCTTGGGGATGTCGTAATGGATGACAAAACGCACGTCGGGTTTGTCGATGCCCATTCCGAAGGCGATGGTCGCCACGATGACATTGATTTCCTCCGAAAGGAACTTGTCCTGGTTCTCCGCACGGACTTTGGCATCCAGTCCCGCGTGGTAGGGGGTCGCCTTGATGCCGTTGATGACCAGTTGCTGCGACAGAGACTCCACCTTGTTGCGGCTCAGGCAATAGATAATGCCGGACTTGCCGGGATTCTGTTTGATATAGCGGATGATTTCACGTTCCGGATCCGTCTTCTCCCGAATCTCATAATACAGATTGGGACGATTGAAAGAAGATTTGAACACCGCGGCTTGCATAATCCCCAGGTTGCGCTGGATGTCGCTCTGCACCTTGGGCGTAGCCGTAGCTGTAAGCGCGATGATGGGGGCCCGGCCGATGCGGTCGATCATTTCGCGGATTTTGCGGTATTCCGGACGGAAATCGTGTCCCCATTCGGAAATGCAATGCGCTTCATCCACGGCATAGAAAGAAATCTTGATGCGGCCCAGCAACTCCGCCGTTTCCTCTTTGGCCAACGACTCAGGTGCCACGTACAACAATTTGGTTTTCCCGGAAATCAGATTATCCTGTACGGTCATCGCCTGCACCTTGTCCAAGGATGAATTCAAAAAACAAGCGACCCCTTCCTGCCCGTTCACAAAGCCCCGGATGGCATCCACCTGATTTTTCATCAGGGCAATCAGGGGGGAAATCACAATGGCCGTGCCCGGCATCAAAAGGGCGGGCAGCTGATAACACAGCGATTTGCCGCCGCCGGTAGGCATCAGCACAAAGGCGTCTCCCCCTGCAAGCAGATGACGGATTATTTTCTCCTGTTCACCCTTGAAGGCATCGAAGCCGAAAACATTTTTCAGCACGGCATAGATTCCCAAATCATCCACGGTCTGTAAATTTGTACCGAAGATACAACATTTTTCGATATTCACAAAATGATTCTTTCAATTTTCTGAATTATTTGTACCTTTGTAGTCCTGAAACTGTGTGAAACAAATTAAAATTTAATTTTATAAACGCATTATGAAAACAATCAAACTCCTGGCTGCCTCTTTGGCAGCACTCGTATTGCTCGCCTCCTGCGGCGGCAACAAAGACCCCAAAGTCGATGTCCAGCTCCCCTCTTCCGCCAAGGTCGACTCCGTGAGCTACCTGATCGGTATCAACTTCGGTTATTTCATCAAGGCCAACGGATTCGGAAAAGACCTCAACTACGGCCAGATCAAAAAAGGCATGATGGATTTCATCAACTCCGAACTGGATATGCGCGATGAGAACTTCAACAAGCAGTTCCGCGTTTCCCCCGACGAGATGAACCGTTTGTTCGACGAGTACATCAGCACCCTGCGCGAGTATAACGGCGCGGTCAACCAGGTCAAGGGCGAAGCCTTCCTGGCCGAGAAATTCAATGAAAGCGGCGTGGAAAAGAGCGAAAGCGGACTGCTCTACAAAATTATCGAGAAAGGTGACACGAGCCTTGTAGCCGCCTCCAAGGACACCGTGTGGGTGAACTACACCGGCACGCTCATCGACGGCAAAGAATTCGACTCCAACAAGAATGCCGGCGAACCCGTCCAGATGATGGTTGACAATGTCGTTCCCGGCTTCAAAGAAGGTCTCGGACTCGTTGGCCAGGGTGGCAAGGTCGAGCTCTACATCCCTGCCGAACTGGGTTATGGCGAGCGCGGCAACCGCGGCATTGAGCCCAACTCCGTCCTCATTTTCGAGGTGGAAGTGACCAAGGTTGGGAAATATGTCGAGCCCGCTCCCGAGAAACCCGCCAAAAAGAAGAAATAGCAATGGCGCTCGAATTGGAATGCAAGATTCTTGAAAAGCTCGCGGTCTTCAATGGGACAAGTTCCCGGGGACCGTGGGCGAAACAAGACTTTATCGTCGAGTATCAAGACGGGCAATACACTGAAAAAGCGTGCTTGCAAGTTTTCGGGACGGATCGCGTCAAAGAGTTGGAAAACTACCAGACGGGAGATAAGGTCAAAGTCAGCCTGAAAATCCAGGCCCGCGAATACAACGGAAAGTGGTACAATGACATCCGCGTCTGGAAAATCGCCCGTGCCGGCGAGGGAAACACCAGTGACGGATATATGAGTTCCCGTGCGCCCTATTCCCCGGAAGTTCCGAATTATTCGGCTGAAGATATGCCGCGCGACATCGGAGCCTCGACCGGCTTCGGCGTACACGAAGGCCAGGGTATTCCTGCGCCCGGCACCGAAGATGATTTACCCTTCTAATTTTTGAATATGAAAACCTGGATCACTCTGCTGTTTTCTGCATTGGCATTGGGAAGTTGCTGCCAGGCACCTGCCGACGGCCCCGCCGTCGTAGCCCATCGCGGCTACTGGAAATGTGAAGGTGGGGCCCAAAATTCGATTTCTTCCCTGTCGAATGCCGCCGCCATTAAGGTATGGGGCAGCGAATTTGACGTTTGGATGACCGCGGATGACACTTTGGTTGTCAACCACGACCCCAAATTCCACAAAATCATGCTTAAGGACGCCAAGTACGCGGACTTCAAGAACCTCCCGCTCGACAACGGCGAGTTGATGTCCACCGTGGATCAATATCTGGCCAAAGGATTGGAATTTCCCGACATGCAGATGGTCTTTGAAATCAAAACATACAAGGATGCCAGCGACACGGCTTATGAAGCCCGCGTCGTTCCTGCCGTAATAGAGGCTGTCAAAAAATACGGATTGGAAAATCGCACCACGTTCATCGCTTTCAGCCTTACCGTATGCGAACAGGTGGCCAGGCTGATGCCCGGAAATACGGTGCAGTACCTCAACGGGGACTTGTCTCCGAAAGAAGTGTACGAACACGGCATCAACGGTATCGACTATCACTACTCTTGTTTCCAGGAACATCCTGAATGGGTGAAGGAAGCCCACGACCTGGGAATGAGCGTCAACTGCTGGACGGTCAATGCGGCATCCGATATCCGCGAAATGATTGCGCTGGGCGTGGACCAGATTACCACCAACGAGCCCACCCTGGCTCAAAAAATCATTGGCGGAAAATCTTGCTGCTGCAAGAAAAGCTGCTGCAAATAATCCCCTGCGATAAACGCTACTTGGGGCTGGGTTAAAACCTTATAGTGGCTGGCAAAAAGAATTTTTTGTCAGCCCTTGTTGTTTTCCCGAACAATGCCACAGGACCACACCTGCGGCAACGGATACATTGAGCGAATGCTTGGTGCCGAACTGGGGAATTTCGAGAGACACATCACAGGCGTCCACAACATCCTGACGCACCCCGTCCACCTCGTTGCCGAAGACATAGGCGTAACGGCGGCCGGACTGCGGGACAAAGGTCTCCAACGATATGGAATGAAGTGTCTGCTCCACCGCCACCAGGGTATAACCGTCATCCTTCAAGCGACGGACTGCCGCCAATGTATCTTCCACATAAACATACGGAACGACGTCTTCCGCCCCCAGGGCCGTCTTCCGAATCAGCGGAGAAGGGGGGACGGGGGTGATTCCGCACAGCCAGAGAGCATCGGCCTTAAAACAATCCGCACTGCGGAATACGGAACCCACATTATGGGCGCTGCGGACATTGTCGAGAATAACCACTACACCGCTTTTCGAGCGGGTGTAGGCTTCCGGCGTCAGCCGTCCCAGTTCCGTATTGAGGAGTTTTCTGTCTTTCATCGCCTGCAAAATTAAACAATCGGCGCGGGATAATAAAATTTTTCAAAAAAATTGCTATCTTCGCAGGATGAATTTAGTTTTGTTGATTATGCTTTCTACTATCCTTCAAATTGATTCCGCCGCCACCGCCATCCCTGCCGCACCGCAGGTTGTCGAGCAAAGTTATTCTCTGATTGAAATGTGCGTCAAAGGTGGCTGGTTGATGCTTGTACTGCTCATTCTGTCCGTCATCGCCATCTATATTTTCGGGCAGAAGTTGTGGATGACCATCCGCGCCAATAAAAACAGCGCTTATTTCATGCGTGAAATCAGCGACAAACTCCAGAGCAACAAACGTCGCAGCGCGATGGACTATTGCGACCTTGCGGGTACGCCCCTGTCCGCAACCATCAAACGCGGCATCGAGAAAATCGACCTGACAGACGCAGAAGTGAAAGCGGCGATGGAAGCGGCCGGCAGCCACGAGATTTCCCGCCTGGAAAAAGGCCTGCCCCTGCTGGCCAGTATCGCCGGCGGCGCTCCGATGATTGGTTTCCTCGGTACGGTGAGCGGTATGATTCGCGCTTTCTTCAATATGTCAAACGCCGGCAACAATGTCGACATTTCCCTGTTGTCCAGCGGGATATACGAGGCTATGGTGACCACCGTCGGCGGTCTGATTGTCGGTATTATCGCCTACTTTGCCTACAATTTCCTCGTAGAGCGCATTGACCGGGTTGCCGACGGCCTTGATGACGGCATCGAACAGTTTATGGATATCCTCCAGCAAGAACCCCAAGACCAGCAGTAATATGGCGATCAAGAGAAGAAACAAAGCCAACGCGCAATTCTCGATGTCCTCCATGACGGATATCGTGTTCCTGCTGCTGATTTTCTTTCTGGTCACTTCGACGCTCGTCAACCCCAACGCCCTCAAATTGCTGCTCCCCAAGAGCACCGGACAAGTAGCGGCCAAGGCGACGACCAGCGTAAGCATCAAGGACTGGAAGAACGGCACCTACAGTTACCATATCAACGGCAACGAAACACCGATTCCGTTCAACCAGGTTGAGGATGCCCTGATCAACGAGTTGATTCAAGAAGAAGACCCTACTTTCAGCATCTACGCCGATGAGACGGTGCCTGTCAAAGAAGTGGTCGCAATGATGAATATCGCCAAGCGCAACCATTACAAGGTTATCATGGCCACCTCTCCGGAATAGGATGGACGAGAGAAACGACAAGCAGCAAGCAAGTTCGCTTCGCGCCCGGCTTTGCGGCGTGGGGATAACCCTTGTGTTCCATATCGCGATTCTTGCCCTTGTCAGTTTCTCCTCCCTGACTTACCTCTACCCGCCTCCGGAAGAAAAGACTTTGGTCATCGAATTTGAGGAAATGGAGGTTCCTAAACCGGAAAAACCGCGTTACGGGACAGCACCCAGAGCGCCCAAGCCCGACCCGAAGCAGGAAGTGAAAATCGTCAAGGCCGCCGAAGCCCAGGAGAAAGGCAGCAAGCAGAACGAGGCGGTGGAGAGCACGATGGGCGATGAGGGAGATGTCGAGAAATACGAACCGCCCAGAAGAAAAATCAACCGGGAATCATTGGCTGCCAGCGCGGACAACCAGGCGCAGAAGGATACTCTTGCCCCGCAGACCGCTTTCGAGCGTTCGGATCAGTTATCCGCCGGGCACGCTGCAGGGAATAGCAAAATCGGCGTGGAAGTGGGAACACCCAACGCCCGCCTGGAGGGACGCAATGTGCAGGGATTGCTTCCCCGGCCCAGTTATAATGTCAATGAAGAGGGCATCGTGGTCGTGAAAATTTTCGTGGACCAGAACGGTAACGTGACCAAGGCCATTCCCGGGGCCCACGGCACGACGGCCACCAACACCCAGCTCTGGACCGCGGCCCGCAATGCCGCGATGAAGACACACTTCAACCGCGACGGCAGTGCCGCAGCTTTGCAGGAAGGAACGATAACCTATATTTTCAAACTGAAATAACAGTCGTGAGACTACACGAATAAAGAGCCGTGAGGCTGAAGATTATGGAAGAAAAGAAATTTTTGAGACCCCGCCGCAAGAGAGTCGGCGAACAGACACAAGGGACAAACAACGACGGAAGAGAGCACAGGAGCGGCTTTCACAGGGGAGAAAGGCCGCGTTTCGGAGAAAAAAAGAGTTTCGGTCCCGGGAAGAGTTCCGGCCCCCGGAGAGGTTTTCGTCCCGGGGAAGCGAAATCAGAACACAGCGGCATCTCCCGGATGATCAATGAGCGGAAAAAGAAATTCGGCGCTCCCGAATTGTCCGACAACGAGCCTGTCAGAATCCCTGTCAAAGAGGTCATCCGCCTGAACAAATTCATCGCCAATTCCGGCGTCTGTTCCCGTCGTGAAGCCGACACCCTCATCCAGGCCGGCGTCGTCACGGTCAACGGAGAAGTGGTGACCGAACTCGGGAGCAAAATCAACATTTACAAAGACGAAGTTCGCTTCAACGGAGAAAAACTCAAAGGCGAAGCAAAGGTCTATGTCATCCTGAACAAGCCCCGGGGGTATGTCACCACAACGACGGACCCCCACGCAGAAAAAACCGTCATGGAACTGTTGCGCGGTTGCAACGCCCGGGTGTTTCCCGTAGGCAGGCTGGACAAAAACACGACCGGCGTACTGATGTTCACCAATGATGGTGAAATGGCGGAAAAACTTACCCACCCTTCATTCGAGAAGAAGAAAATCTACCAGGTCAACCTCGACAGAGCCCTCAAACAGGAAGATTTCGACCAAATTATGACGGGGGTGGAATTGAATGACGGGATGATTGCTGCGGACGACCTGCAATACATCGACGCGACCGACCGCCGCAAAATCGGAATTGAGATTCATTCCGGCAAAAACCGCATTGTCCGCCGCATTTTCGAAAGTTTCGGCTATGAAGTGAAGGGCCTTGACCGCGTGTATTTCGCCGGTCTCACCAAGAAGGGGCTCAAACGGGGTGAATGGCGCTTTCTGACGGAAGGAGAAGTGAATATTCTAAGAATGGGGGCGTTCAAATAATGAAGCATCGCGCAGGATTAGTCAATATCATCGGAAATCCCAATGTCGGGAAATCGACTTTGATGAATGCTCTCGTCGGGGAGAAATTGTCCATCGTGACAGCCAAGGCCCAGACGACGCGTCACCGCATCATGGGCATCATCAACGGGGAGGATTTCCAGATTGTGTTTTCCGATACGCCGGGCATACTCAAACCCGCCTACCGTCTGCAGGAAAGCATGATGAATTTTGTCGATACGGCCATCGGAGACGCGGACATTATTCTCTATGTGACGGATACGGTGGAAACGGGTGACAAGAACGAAGAGTATGTGGAGAAACTATCCCGCATCGACTGCCCGGTCATTCTGGTGCTCAACAAAATTGACATCAGCAGCCAGGAGGCGGTGTCGGTTCTGATGAAAAAGTGGCAGGAGCTGGTGCCCAAAGCCCTCATCATTCCGGCCAGCGCGCAGGAGAAGTTCAATGTCGACAAGATTTTCGAGGCCATTGTGGAGCGCCTGCCCGAGGCTCCGGCCTGGTTCGACAAAGATACCTTTACGGACAAGAACATGCGCTTTTTCGCCTCTGAGATTATCCGGGAGAAGATTTTTCTCTTGTACGACCAGGAAATCCCCTATTGTTGCCAGGTGGAAATCGAGGAGTTTCACGAGGGAAGCGAACGCTACGACATCAGCGCCGTCGTCTATGTCATGCGGGACAGCCAGAAAGGGATTTTGATTGGCAAAGGAGGTAGTGCACTCAAGAAAATGGGAACCGCCGCCCGGCTTGATATGGAAGATTTTTTCCAGACGAAGGTGTTTCTCAAACTGTTCGTCAAAGTGGACCCTGACTGGCGGGAAAACAAACGCGCATTGAAACGATTCGGCTACGAATTCTAAAAATAAGATTTATGGCGAAAGAAGACGATCTCGAAGAATTGGACCAGGAATCATTGGAAGATCTGGAAGAGTTGGAAGACGAACACGTATCGGACGAGCCCGAGGGTACGTTCGATCAACTGGTCGGAGAAGATGCCCGCAAATTCCGTTTGTCCGGGATGTTCAAGGAATGGTTTCTGGACTATTCGTCGAAAGTCATCCTTGACAGGGCCGTGCCGCATATTGTGGACGGGCTCAAACCCGTACAGCGGCGCGTGCTGCACGCGATGAAAGAGAATGACGACGGAACGCTGACCAAGGCGGCCAAAATCGTAGGTCAGGTGATGGCCTTTCACCCGCACGGGGACCAATCCATCTTCGGTTCCCTGGTTCAACTGGCCCAGAAAGACTTATTGATAGACAAGCAAGGTAACTGGGGTAATATCATTACGGGCGACCCCAACGCGGCTGGCCGTTATATTGAGTGTCGCCTCTCGGAGTTTGCCAAAGAGGTGGTTTTCAATAAAAAAATCACCCATTGGACCCGGAGTTACGACGACAAAGCCGATGAACCCTTGGAACTCCCCGTCCGTTTCCCGCTGCTGCTCGTTCAGGGAACGGAAGGGATTGCTGTGGGTATGGCCTCCAAAATCCTGCCCCATAATTTCAACGAACTGCTGGATGCGTCCGTTGCCATCCTGCGGAACGAAGAATTTGAGATTTTCCCTGATTTCCCGACAGGCGGCTACATTGATTGTTCCAGGTACAACCAAGGACGTCGCGGAGGCAAGGTGAAAGTTCGCGCAAAAATCGAAAAACGCGACAAGGATGTCATTGCCATCACCGAAGTCCCCTATGGGACAACGACGGCTTCCCTGTGCAACAGCATCATGGAAGCGAACAAGAAGAAAAAAATCAAGATTGGCAAGATTGACGACCTGACCACCAAACAGGCGAATATTGTCATCAAATTGCCCAAGGATGTTTCTCCCGACAAGACCATTGATGCGCTCTACGCCTTTACGGATTGCGAGGTATCCATCTCTGTCAACACCTGCGTCATCATTGACCACAAGCCCGAATTTATCGGAGTGGACGAGGTGTTGCGCTATGATACCTATCACACACGCGACCTGCTGAAATGGGAGCAGGAGATCCGGCTGGAAGAATTGTCCAACGAGTGGCATTATACTTCGCTTGAAAAGATTTTCTTCGAGAACGAAGTGTATAAAATCCTGGAGGATAAATCTTTCCCCACCTGGGAGAAACAATTGGAGAGCATCTTCCTGCGGATGAAAGAATTCCAACATCTGCTGAAGAAAGAAATTGTCCCGGAGGATATCACGAAACTGGTCGAGAAGCCGGTGCGCAAGATTTCCAAGTTCGACATCAAAGCGGCTGATGAGAAGCTGGCCAAGCTCGAAAAGGAGATGAAAGCGACCCAGCACAACATTACCCACATCACGGAATTCACCATCAAGTGGTTTGAACACCTCAAAGAAAAATACGGTGCCGAGTGGGCCCGCAAGACGATGATTACTTCTTTCGAGACCATTTCCGCCGGGAAAGTGGTGTCTAACAACGCCAAACTGTATGCCAACAAGCAGACGGGATTCGTGGGAATGAACCTCAAACGGGACGACAACGGAGAGTTCATCTGCGATTGTTCGGACCTGTCCGAAATCATCGCCATCGCCAAGGACGGACGCTACAAAATCAGCAGGATTACCGACAAGAGTTTCTTCTATTCGGATCTGGTGTATGTGGGCGTGTTTGACCGGGGCGATACGCGTACGGTGTATAATGTCATCTACAAGGATGGCAAGACGGGCGTCAATTATGCCAAGCGTTTTGCCATTACCAGCGTAGCGAAAGACAAGGAATACGACCTTACGATGGGGACGCCGGGCTCCGCCATTCTCTGGCTCACGGCCAATCATAACGGAGAGGCGGGCAGCGTCAAGATCCGCTACAAGCAGCAGAAGAAACTCAAGAAGCTTATTGACGAGTACGATTTCAGCACCTTGGCCATCAAGGGGCGTACGTCACGCGGAAATATTGTGTCAAAGCACACCATCCAGAGCATCCAGCTCAAGAGTCTGGGCGTGTCGACCATCAGCGGGAAAGATATCTGGTTCGACGAGGACATCCAACGCCTCAACGAGGACGGGCACGGCAAGTACCTGGGCGCGTTCAATCCGGACGATCGCATCCTGGCCATCTTCAAGAACGGGACCTATTATACGACCACTTTTGACTTGAGCAGCAAGTACCAGGGAGAGTTGCTCCGTCTGGAGAAACTGGATTCGGGGAAGGTGTGGACAGCGCTCTACTACGACGGCGTGCTGAAACGTTTCTATGTCAAACGTTTCTCCTTCGAGGTGAGCGACAATGCGGCCATCGGCATTGCACCGGACACCAAAGGTTCGTATCTGGTAGACCTTTCTGATGATCCGTATCCTCGTTTCGAGGTGACTTTCGGCGGTAAATCCGCCCATCGCCTGCCGGAGGTATTCGAGGCGGAAGGCTTCATCGGCAAGAAGGGCATCACGGCCAAGGGCAAGATGGTGCATTCGCTGGATGTCAAGAGCGTGCGCTTTATCGAGCCTATCGCGCCGCCGGAGCCGGAGGAATACGAGGAAGACGGCAACGCCTTGGAAGGAGCAGGCGCAGCCGGAGCGGATAGGACGAGTGCAGGAACGGACGGTGCAAGCAGGACTGGCGCCGAAGAGGACGGTTATGGCGAGGACGGTGATTTCCTGCCGACGGAGATTCTGACCGGCGCAGCGGCGGCGGGCGCGGATGTCGAAGTCGTTGAAATCGAAATCGAGGACAAAGAGCCGACGCTGTTCTAAGACCTAATGATTGTTACATTGGAAGGCTTTATGGGCTGCGGGAAGAGCAGCATCGGACGGGAGTTGGCCCGACTCACCGGCTGGGAAGCCTACGACCTGGATTCCTACATTGTCTTTCGCCAAAGCCGCAGCATCGCGGATATTTTCGCCGCCGAGGGCGAGGCGCGTTTCCGCGAAATCGAAACGGCCTGCCTGAAGGATTTGCTGGAGCAATACGAAGGCGAAAATCTGATCATCGCCCTGGGCGGCGGCGCTCCCCTGCTCAACGCGGATTTGCTCAAGGAAAAGACCTGCTGCATCTGGCTTCGCGCCACCTACGAGACCATCCTCCGCCACATCGGGAACTCCGATCTCACCCGTCCCCTGTACAACGGCGACATCCGCGCCCGTATGGAACAGCGCGCCCCCATCTACGCCTCCGCCGCCCGCCACATCATCGACGTCGACGGCCGCAACGCCCCATCCATCGCACAGGAAATCCTGCAAATACTCCAAGGGTAAGCCCGGGGACGCACGCCATAGAGGGTGGCAAAAAGCCCCTGCGCGTAGGGAGACCCCTGTTTTGCGGACCGTCGCTTTGCGACCCCTCCCACTGCGCTTCGCTTGTGGGCCCCTCGTTTAAGACTTCGTCTTTTCCTCCTTTTCGCTCGGAAGAGGAAACAAGTTCCCTCTTCACTCGCTCTTACGTCGGTTACGATGCCAAGGGTGGCACAGGTCCGCAACTCCAGAGCGCCCTCCCTCCGCTTCCCTCCGCGTCCCCAACGCTTGCGCACGCCTTGCAGCACTCCGCCCCTGCGCACCACTCTTCCCCGTCGTACCCGCCTTGCATCCCCGTCGAGACCGGACTCCCTTTCCCATCATGCCCGGCCCGGATTGGGCATCTGTACCCATCCGGGGCAAGACCCCTCACAGAAGGGCCTGCAACGCAGGGTGCTGCCCCCGGAACCTGTTTTAAATGACTGTCGGGGGCAATACCTCCCCGTGGACTGCGTTCTATGGCATACCTCTGCCCCCGATGTTCTCTGTCAGAAGAACGCCGAGGCAATCAGGCGCATCCGATGTTCCTTCCACTTTGCCGATATGCGGGAAAATGCGTAAATTTGCGCAAAATCACATCATTTTATGAAATCCGTCTTCATTGCTGTATTGGTCTTTTTCATTGTGGCGGTAGCGTATGTCGTCTGGCATCTATGGCGACTGACACCGGGAGGCTGGGGGCCCAGACTAACGGTGTCCCTGTTGTTCGTCCTGTGGATGGTGGCGGCCTTCGCCAGTATGGGGCTTCGCAGCCGGGCTCCCATTTCCCTGATAACCGCCTTGTACGAAATCGGCCACCCGTGGATGATTGTCTGGCTGTATTTGCTGATCGCATTCATCGTGGCTGACCTGGGTGTGCTTGTCGGAATTGTTCCCAAGGGCGCACTCGTGGGCAACGGCCGGACGCTGGCCGGTCTGCTGGGTGTCATCACGCTGGTCCTGACGGCCGGTGGTATCCATTATCACCACAAATACCGCGAAGAACTGACCATCCGGACGGAGAAGCCGCTGAACAGACCCCTGACGATCGTGCTCGCCAGCGACCTGCACCTGGGCTACAGCAACCGCAAGGGAGAACTCCTCCGATGGATAGAACTGATAAATGCCGAAAATCCCGACCTGGTGCTTTTCGGCGGAGATGTCGTGGATATGCAGGTGCGGCCATTGCTGGAAGAAAACTACGCAGAGGCCTTCTCCCGTCTTCAAGCGCCGGTCTATACCGTCCTGGGCAATCACGAGTATATCGGCAAGGAATCCGATGCGGAAGCCTTTTTCGCCGAAGCCGGCATTACGCTGCTGCGCGACTCGGTGGCCCATTTCGAGGGAGTGACCCTCATCGGCCGGGATGACAGGAGCAATCCGCGCCGCAGGCCGCTGTCGGAACTGGCCGGTCATCCGGATGGCTTCAGCATTTTGCTGGACCATCAGCCTTTTCATCTGGAAGAGGCTGAAGCTGCGGGAATAGACTTCCAGTTCAGCGGGCATACGCATAGGGGGCAGGTCTGGCCGCTCTCCTGGGTGACGGATGCGATGTACGAAAAGTCCTGGAGGCATCACCGACGGGGAGACACACGCTACTATATCAGTTCCGGCCTGGGTATATGGGGGCCGAAAATCCGTATCGGCACCCGGTCGGAATATCTGGTGCTGCATATCCAATAAACGGCTATATCATCAACTTCGTGTACAGGACTCCCTCACGAAAAGGCCTGTAACGGTCTAAATCACATCTTCGCGTTCTTTGATATTGAGTCGTCCTGAAAAAAGTTTACTGTCCTGACGCCGGGGACGCGAAGGCTCCTCGGAAGGGGGGGGTGTGACGTATTTGCTATTCCGTTATCAATCCTTCAAGCAGCCGACGGGAACGACTATGACACCATCCGGACGATGATAGGCATATTGCCCGATGGCAGTGAGAACCATTTTGAATGAGGGCGCCTTCATCTTTGTCGTATCTATCTTTTGGGACAATGCAATTAAGTTTTTGGCACCCTCTTCGATTCGGGTCTCACCTCCGAGTTTGATTTCAATAATGCCATAATTGCCATTCCTTAAATGAACCACAGCGTCACATTCCAGCCCGGACTTGTCCCTGTAATGAAAGACTTGTCCGTCATTGGCATCAGCATATACCCGAAGATCCCGTACGCAAAGAGTCTCAAAAAACAGTCCCATTGTTTCTAAATCGTTGATAAGATCATTCGGCCCCAGCCCTAATGCGGCGACTGCGATGGAAGGATCGACAAAGTAACGCGTTTCGCTGGTCCTGATGGCGGTTTTGGAACGCAAATTCGGGTTCCAGGCGGGCATATCTTCTATTACAAAAATCTTTTTTAAGGCGTTGATATAAGCAATAACAGTTTCGTCGCTTAGGTAGTTCGGTTCATTGGTCTTCAAATCCTCTACGATGGTCGGAATGTTGGCCATAGCGCCTTGTAAACGAGCATAGGAGCGCATGAGTCTTCTAGCCCGGTTCTCATCTCTCGCTACGCCATCAACTCTGGAGATGTCGCTGCGACAGATGGCTTCAAGGTACTCTTTCACCTGACGAAGTGCCGCCCTTGGATTACTTTTATTCAATGATTTCGGCCAGCCTCCCCGACAAATGGCATATGCGACATCCTCCATTTTGAGAATATTCTCTCCATCTATCTTTCCATCTCCGGAAAAGAGTTTCCTAAGGCTGACCTGGCCGCTTGACTCTCCGGATTCCCAAAGTGTCATAGGGCGCATAGTGAGCCAAGCAAAACGTCCCGTTCCCGTGTGGAGAATCTTGGATTTGTCTGCGGGGACAGCGGAACCTGTGAGAATATACAGTCCGTCTTCTTTTCTGTGGTCGGCCTCAAAGCGTACTGCATCCCAGATTTGAGGAGCAATCTGCCATTCGTCAATCAGTCGGGGGGTATCGCCTTGAAGAAGCCTACTGATATGGGTTTCGGCAAGTAAAAGGTTTTGCTGAAGACTGGCGGGGTCATCCATATACAAGATACTCTTTGCTTGTTGTTCTGCTGTCGTTGTCTTGCCGCAGGCTTTAGGCCCTTCGATTAAGACAGCCCCCATTGCTTCCAGCTTTTCTTCAAGAAGTATATCTGCAATACGCTTTTGATATTGAAAAACAATAGCCATAATATGCAATAATTTCACACTGCAAATATAGTTATTTTTATTTGATAACCAAAGAAATGATAAATTTTCGTTTGGTTATTTGGCGCGATTCCGTTTGGTTATTTGGCGCGATTCCGTTTGGTTATTTGACCTAAATCACATCTTCGCGTTCTTTGATGTCGCGGATGCGGAGCTGGATGTTGGCGATGCCGCGGTAGTAGTTTTCGACGATGCTGTAGCAGACGTCGATGGGATTGCCTTCTTTGATGTATTGGAAGTATTCGGCCTGATTGAAGGCAATGGCGGCGATGGGATGGTAGGGAGAGGTCTCCTCAATGAGTTCGAGTTTAAGGTGGCTGCCGTCCGCCCCGACGCGGCGGCCGTTGCCGTTGTCATACACATTCTCCGTACGGAAAATGGGCAGCGGATTGCCCGGGCCGAAAGGCTGGAATTGTTTGAGGATGCGGAAGAACTTGGGGGTGATGCCCGTAAAGGAAAGGTCCGCGTCAATATCCACCACCGGGGTCAGGGTGGTCTGGGTGGCGTGCGTGGCGATAAACGCCTCCATCCGGGCACAGAAAGCGGGCAGATTCTCCTCCTTGAGCGTCAGGCCGGCCGCATAGAGATGGCCGCCGAAGTTTTCGAGCAAATCACTGCAACTGTCAATGGCTTCATACAAATCAAAGCCGTGCACGCTCCGGGCCGAACCGGTCACCAGTCCCCCGGAACGCGTCAGCACCACGGTCGGACGGTAAAACGCCTCCACCAGACGGGAGGCCACGATGCCCACCACGCCTTTGTGCCAGCCGGGGTTGTAGACGATGGTCGCATTGACACCGGCCAGACATATACCCGCCGAAGCCTTCTGCTGCAATACGGCCAACGAAGGCACCGGGCCCTCGAAAGACTCCACCAGCGCTTTGGCTTCCTCGGTAATGCTCCGGTCCGCGGCCTTGCGGTCGTTGTTGTGCCGGTTGATTTCCTCGCCGATGCGGATGGCCTCGGCATCCGTCTGCGCCGTCAGCAGTTCCACGGCCAGCCGTCCCGACTCCCTACGACCGGCGGCGTTGATGCGGGGCCCGATTTTGAAAACAATGTCGTCGATGCTGATATGTTTGGGGTCCAGGCCGGAAAGGTTAATCATCGCCAGCAGGCCCTTGCGCGGGTTCTCGTTGAGTTGCTTGAGGCCGAAATGCGCCAGGATGCGGTTCTCCCCCGTCACACCGACCAGGTCGGACGCAATGCTTACCACCAGCAAATCCAGATAGGGGCTGATTTCTTCAAAAGGGACATCGTGGGATTGCGCATAGGCCTGCACGAACTTGAATCCCACCCCGCATCCGCTGAGGTCGTCGTAAGGATAACGGCAATCTTCCCGCTTGGGATCCAGCACGGCCACCGCCGGCGGCAATTCCGCATCGGGGAGGTGGTGATCGCAAATAATGAGGTCGATGCCCTTGGAAGCCGCATAGCGTGTCTTTTCGATGGCCTTGATGCCGCAGTCAAGGGTGACAATGAGCGAGAAGCCACTCTCGGCCGCCCAATCTATACTCTTGTAAGAAAGGCCGTAGCCTTCATCGTAGCGGTCGGGAATATAGAAATCAATGTTCGCCGTATAGCGTTGGAAAAACGACAGCACCAGCGCAACGGCCGTAGTCCCGTCCACGTCGTAATCGCCGTAAATCAGGATTTTTTCGTGCCGCTGCAAGGCCTGTTCCATCCGGGCTACCGCCTTGTCCATATCCCGCATCAGGAAAGGGTCGTGGAGCCCGGAAAGGGAAGGACGGAAGAAATCGCGGGCCTGGTCGAAGGTCGCAACGCCGCGCTGCACCAGCAAAGTGGCGAGCACGCGGTCAATCCCCAACTCCGACGAGAGCCGGCTGACCACCTCGGGGTCCCCCTGCGGCAATTTCGTCCACTGTATTTCCTTTGTCATAACCTACAAAGTTAATAGTATGCCGAGAGAAAAGCAAATTTATCGTTCTAATTTCGTAAATTCGCGGTCGGAAGAGATTTCTGTCAGTTATGAAAAAATTTTTCAAAAGGAAGAATTTGGTTCCCTCGCTCAAGCGCTACGGCATTGATGCGATGGGCGCTATGGCGCAAGGGCTTTTCTGCACCCTGCTGATCGGTACCATCCTCAACACCCTCGGCAGCCAGTTGCACATCGGCTTCCTGACCCGGGAATGGGTGACCATCGCCGGCAAGG
>JAGCUV010000091.1 GCA_017962705.1 Bacteroidales bacterium | reverse complement strand
GGCGTCCTGCACTCCGGCCCCTCCCACGATCTACTTCGTCCCGCTTCGCAGAACTCGTATCTTGCGGGCCCATCTGCCCGTGTCCGGGGGTGGACACGTCCGTCCGTGTCTGCTGCCTGCCCGGCATCTTCGCTGTTTGCCCTGAATGCCCATCCTGACCCTGCCGCGTGGTTGGGCGCAGGAAGTTATCCTTGGGCGGGCGAGGAGAGCGCTTGGCTGCTGCTCCCCGCAGCCCGAACAGGAGATAACTTCCCTTAAAACCGTGCCCGACTAAAAGCGACAGACAATTTTTGACATTTTTTGAAAAAGTTTTTGGACGAAAAATCAGACGCTCAGATTGTTGTGAGGCTGATTTTGCAAATATTTTCAAAAAAGGACTGTGAAACGGATAAGTATTCTCATCTTTGTCACAAAAAATGTCAGATTTTTACCACATTTATTCCAACGGGACCCGGGCGGATATTTTGTTTCCCGGCGATGAAGAAAAGGTCTATGCGGTCAATTCGCTAGCCATCGGCTCCAATGCCTGCGACGTTAATGTGTTGGTGTTCATTATCAACGATACACACTTTCATTTGATTGCATCTGGTTCTCAAGAAGATGTTTTGAATTATATCACTTATCTCAAAGCGAGGATTTCCAGGTTTCTTATCTGTAAGAGGCAAAACCGTTCGGCACTGGGGACAGGCTTCCAAATTTCCTCAGACCCAATAAAGGATAGGGACGAGTGCCTGAGAAAGTTTATGTATGTCTATCGGAACTGTCTAGACTTTTATAATGGCGCGCCTTGGACGTACCCTTGGGGGATAGGAAATATCTTGTTTAATCCAAATTTGTCTCTGATAGAGGGGATCCATATGGGCGATTTGAGCCATACGGCGCAGCGGGCGATGTTCGGTGTGAGGGACAAACTCCCCGGTGGCTGGAGATATGATAACAGAAAGATGATTCTCCCATCTTCGTTCGTTGATATCTCTTCCGTGATGCAATTGTTCGGGTCAGTCCGTGCGTTTCTTGCTTTCTTGTTTGTTAGAAAGGAAGATGAGCAAGCGATGAAACAGCAGGTATATTCGCGCCAGATAGAGATGCGTTCGCTGGAAGACCTGCGAAATCTGGCCTCCGGGTACGCAGCGAAACTCTACAAGAAGAGCCTTCGCGTATGTTTGGTCACGGAGAAACTGCAACTCGCGCGACTGATGATAACAGATAAGGACGCAGTCAAATCTGTATCCTTGATGAAGGCTTTATATCTTCGCGGAGAAGATATGGATCTGCTATAAATTTGGGCTCGCTAGACCCCCTATCCAGACCAATGTGCCCTGTAGGGCAGTAGAACGATGGTTTCCCTGGATACCCCCACCCTTCAACCCCACCCCTATCCAGGCCAATGTGCCCTACAGGATCGTAGAACATGGATTGCCCTGGATACCCCTCCTGGCCGAATCGAAATATATTTTGTGGTTTTGCGAGTTTTGATGTATTTTTGCAGGACATTACTAATATCCGCAATCTATGAAACAAGCATTTTCCATTTTTCGCCTTGGCATTCTCGCCGGCATCGCCATCGGTATCGCCGGATTCGGCTATCTCGCTTTGAAGGGCAGTCCGCTGGGGGACATCGCCGGTGCCGTTGTTTTCTCTTTCGGTCTGGCTACGGTCGTCAATTATCAGCTGAAGCTCTATACGGGCGCGATGGGCTTTGTAAAAACCCGTGCGGAAATCGCGCAGTTGCTACCGACCATTCTGGGCAATATCGTGGGCTGTCTGTTGATAGCCTTGCTGGCCAAGCTCTCCCCCATGGGTCTGGAAGCGAAGGCGCAGGCTATTCTGGAAGGACGTTTGAATGATTCTTTGATTAACGGCGTGCTTATGTCGGGTACGCTTCGCAGCGGTTTGCTGGCTATCGGCTGCGGATTCATCATGACGACGGCGGTGAATTTTGCGCGTCAGGGAAAATGGATTCCGTTGCTCTTCGGTGTGCCTATGTTCATTGTTTGCGGCTTTCCCCACTGCATCGCCGATACCTTTTATTATTTAAGTGTTCCCTGGGATTTCCTGGGTGCGCATTTCGCTTCCGTCGTGTTGCTGTTCTGCTGCCTGGTGCTGGGTAACACCGTCGGCGGCAATCTTTACCGTTTCTTTACTTGGACGAAATAGGGCGTTATGCCTGGAGTTCCGGATGCTTTGGCGGCGCAGAAGCGTTCGTTGCGAAGACTGCTGAAAGAGCGCAGGGAGAGCTTTTGGTGTGAAACAACGCCCGAGGAGCGTGCTGCCTATGTGGAGTCTGTTTGGGCGCAGGTGGAGGCGTCCGATGCTTTCCGCAGTGCCCGCACTGTGCTGTTATACGCTTCCCTGCCCGACGAACTGCCCACCGACATCGTACTCAAACGCTGGTCGCAAGAGGCCCCCGACCCGATTGCTCCCGTCATGCCCGGCTCGACCGGGCATCCCTCCGCAGGCAAAACGCTCGTGCTGCCGCTGGTGGAAGGAGCATCTTTGCGCCTCAAACGCTATCGTCCCGATGCTGTCAAGCCCGGCTACCAAGGTATACTCGAACCTTTGCCTTCTTGTCCCGATATAGCCCCCGAAGCCATCGATTTCGCCATTATCCCCGGACGCGCCTTTACCCCTGACGGCTGGCGTCTGGGTCGCGGAAAAGGCTTCTACGACCGCCTTCTTCCCACGCTTGCCAATGCCCTGAAAGTCGGTGTGGCTTATCCTTACCAAATAGTAGAACAGTTGCCTGTAGGGCCTTGGGATGCACATCTTGATGTTGTCTATTATTGAGAAAATATTCGTAACTTCGCGGGTCAAAATTCTGAAGATATGGAAGTAAATCAACTCGAGATTATTCAAGTGAATATTTACGGCCAGGACAAGCCGGGCCTGGCTTCCGCCCTGACGGACATTCTCGCACGTTACGATGCTTTTGTGCTGGACATCGGCCAGGCCAACATCCACGACTCGCTGACGATGGGTATTCTGTTCCTGACGCAGCAGGACTGTTCCGGAGCCATTATGAAAGAGTTGCTCTTCAAATCTTCCGAACTCGGCGTCCATATCCGCTTCAAACCTGTTTCCGAAGAGGACTATGAGCAGTGGCGCAGCCGCCAGGGAAAAGACCGCTACATCATCACCCTGCTGGGTCGCACCATCGATGCCCGCAAGATTGCGACGGTCACCCAGATTGTCTACAAGCACGGGTTCAACATTGATGCCATCAAGCGTTTGACAGGCCGTGTCCCCATCCGTGAAGAAGACAGGCAGACCCTCTCCTGTATCGAACTCTCTATCCGAGGCAACCTGAGCGAAGAGGAGAAATCAAATATCCAGACGGAATTTATGCGCCTTTCCCGCGAGGGACTGGATATCTCTTTCCAAAAGGACGACCTCTATCGCCGTTCCCGCCGTCTCATCTGCTTCGATATGGACTCCACCCTCATCGGGACGGAATGTATCGACGAACTGGCGGAACGTGCCGGTGTGGGCGCCCAGGTGCGTGCCATCACGGAAAGCGCGATGCGGGGCGAAATCGACTTTGTGGAGAGCTTCACCCGCCGGGTTGCTTTGCTCAAGGGTCTCGACGAGTCCTGCATGAAGGAAATTGCGGAGAACCTGCCCTTCAACGAGGGACTCGAGCGACTGATGAAGGCTTTGAAGATGATTGGTTACAAGACCGCCATCCTCTCCGGCGGTTTCACCTATTTCGGCCAGTATCTCCAGCAGAAATTCGGTTTCGATTATGTCTATGCCAACGAATTGGAAATCGTGGACGGCAAGTTGACGGGCCGTTATCTGGGCGAAGTGGTGGACGGCCGCCGCAAGGCCGAACTGCTGCGCCTGCTCTGCCAGGTGGAGCACATCAACCTCGCGCAGACGGTCGCCGTGGGCGACGGAGCCAACGACCTTCCGATGATCAACCTCGCCGGTCTGGGCATTGCCTATCACGCCAAGCCCAAGGTCAAAGCCGGCGCCGAGCAGGCCATCTCCACCTCCGGCCTCGACGGCATCCTCTACTTCCTGGGTCTGAAGGTCTCCCGGATGGGGCTGGACAATCTTTAGTAGATTTATTTCAGTTTGAAACTGCTTTCTCCGGCGGGAATGTTCTTTTTCTTGCCGTTGAGGAGTAGCGTGTACGGGGCGTTGCTGCGGACGCTCACCAGGCCGTTTTCGCAGACGAGGTCGGTCTGAATGTCGCCGAAACGCAGGCGGCGGAGTCCGACTTTGCCCTTGCTGCAGACATCCCAGCGGACGATTTTCTTTCCGGCGTCCACTTCGCGGATGCCGATGATATTTTCAATAAAGAGGGAGATGGGGCCTAAGGCCGACCAGCCGCAGAAGTCTTTGCGGACGAGGTTGCCTTTTTTGTCGAGGGCGGGTTTGTCGGCGGAGGGGTCGTAGCATTCCCAGATGGTGTGGGGTTCGAAATCCTGATAGACGGCCAGCATCTGCCGGAGGAGTTTGGCGGCGGTCTCATCGGCCAGGGTCTGTTGTCCGGAAGCCTCCAGCGCCTTGATGCCCATATAGGCCGTGGGGAGCCAAATGCCGCCCCGCCAGTATTGTCCGCCATTCTTGACGAAAGCTTTGTCAGCGGCGCTTACGGATTTCCAGGGCCGCTCTCCGCCGAGGCGCTTGTCGTCCAGGGCAAAGCGGGCCATTTTCTGTGCGTTTGCACGGGATGGGACTTGGGCGAGCATCGCCCAAAAGGAAGCCGGCGTGAGGATGCGGGTAAATGAGTGATCCTTTTCGTAGAGGTCGTAGTAGCAATGGTCCTGTTTGTCCCAATAGTAGCGGTTGAGCAGGTCGCACAGGCGTTTGTATTCTCCGCAGAAGCGTTTCTCGACTTCTTTGTTCCCGACTTCGGCGGCCAGTTTCTGGATGTAGAGGGCGGCGAGGGCTTGTTCTCCGAGAGCATCCACCCAGAGGATTGATCCGTTGTCTTTGCGGGGGGAGTTGTCCATTCCGCTCTGGTCACCGCCCCAGACAAAACCGATCTCTCGGAATTCCAACTTGACTTTCTGGTCGGAGAAAGGGAAACGGGTCTTTTTCTTCAGATTGCGGAAGAAATCATAATAGCGGGGGAGATAGCCTTTGACCGTAATCAGGGTGTCGATGCGGGCACGGTCGCCGGTAAATTTATAGTATTCCCATTCGACCCAGGGGAAGAAGGCGGGGTTGTCCGGATGGTGGATGATCTGGGAGGAGGACTTGCCGTCCAGAATAGGGCCGTAGAAGTTGTCCAGGGACTGAATGCCGGGGAATACTTTGGGAGCATATTTGCAAAAGAGGGCCATGAATTCGGTGTCCCAGATCCAGATGCGTCCGTCTTTTCCGGTGGTGAGGGAGTACCAGGCTTCGTCCATATACGGGCTTTGCACGAGTCCGTCGTCTTCTTTCACGTGGTCCCAGGCGAGGTCCCAGGCTTTCCAGTACAGGTCCACATACCCGGGCTGCTCGTCATACACCGGCTCGGGCAATTGCTCCCTGTCGGGCGTCCCGGGCAAGGCATAGCCCACTTGCGCGAGCCCCAGCAGCGCGACCACCCATAAACCAAAATTCCACTTGTTCATACGCTTCATTTTATTTTTTAATCCTTGTTCTTTCATTTCGTTCCAAATATCCTTTATCTACAGGATGCGGTTCGCTTATCACGCGTAGGTAAAAAGTTTTCAAAATCCGAAAAAGGACTTTTGAAATTCTTTTCACCTACGCTCCCTCGACGCTCTCGCTCCCGCATCCTTCCTACAAAGGTACAAAAAAATAAAAAGGCCGACATGTTCGTCGACCTTGGTGGTGAGGATTACTGGATTTGAACCAGTGACCTCTTGCCTGTCAAGCAAGCGCTCTGAACCAACTGAGCTAAACCCTCGTTTGCGTTTGGGACTGCAAAGGTAAGATTATTTCTTGGATTTGCAAGCGTTTGTTACGGAATTTTTGATTCTTAGGATGTGCCTTGCACTCATTAGCTTGTTAGTCAATGGTTTAAAGAAAACAACCTACCCGTTCTGAAGTAGGTCGTTTCCTTTATTGTGTTGTGTTTTAGCTGGTTAGATGACGCACTTAATTGTCAAGATAGTACGTGAGATAGGTCACCACGCGGACTTTTTTCATGTATGGAGTGCAGCTGTCGCGGTCCTCGATGGAGAAAGTGCCTTGCATCGCCGTCCTGATTTTACCCACCTTGCTGCCGGAGTCTTTGGCGAATTTGTCAGCGGCGGCACGGGCGTTGGCGGTGGCTTCGGCAATCATCTCGGGTTTGATGTCGTTAAGGCTCTCATACAAGAAAGAAGGTTCCTGTCCCCATTCTTCCTGGTTGATGTTGATGCCTTTCTTGATCAGCGCGTCGGTCTTTCCCATCACTTTGAGAATCTTTTCCACGTCTTTGGAATAAACGGTCACGACGCTTTTGCCCAGATAGCGGAAGCCGCGATTGTCGCTGACATAGTCCTGCGCGAGGCGGTCGATGATCTTGGGGATGGAAAGGGAGATTTCTTCGTCCGTGACACCGTTCTTTTTCAGGAACTGGATGATTGCCTGGTTGTTGTAGTCGATGATCTCCGAGACGGAATTCAGGTCGTTGCTGACGGCTTTGTGGCTGATGGGCCAGATGACCTTGTCAGCCATCACTTCTTTTTCGCAGAGGCCTTTCACATCCACCGTGCGGTCGAAGGACCGGAGTTTGCTGATGCCCATCGGGAACATCGCGCCCGAAATGACGAGTCCGAGCATAATGAAGAGCCCGGCGAGAGAATTGTTACTTTTCATATAAATATAAATATTGGTTAAATAATTACTCTTTTATGAATTACCTGATCATCGCTCCCTGTCGCTTCGCGACCCAGTGAGACATACATTATCTGTGCCGAAAGAAGATTCCTTTCTGCTTTTTCTTGCGCTCGGGATCTTTTTCGGTGAAAATCGGGGTCAGTTTGGCGTCAGGGATGAATCCGCTATAGAACATCACGGAAGACGCGGTCATCGGGGTAGGCATAAAATCCTGTACCTGATCCATCCAGATGCCTCTGAGCGCGGGGTTCGAGCGCAACGCGAGCATATCGCCCAAATGGCATCCGGGGTGGGAGGAAATGAAGTAGGGGACCAGTTCGACGTGGGTTCCGCAGGCCGCATTGATGCGGTCAAACTCTTTGCGAAGCCGCTCAAAAAACGCAAACGAAGGTTTGGCCATCGCCTGCAGCACCTTGTCCTCCGTGTGCTCGGGGGCCACTTTCAGGCGGCCGGAGCAATGCTCCAACATCAGGGCGCGAAGGTAGGGGGCCCCGCTCTTGTCCAGGAATCCGTCTTTGTCCAAGAACAAATCATAGCGGATGCCGCTGCCGATATAGGCGTGCCGGACACCCTCCACTGCGCACACCCGCTCGTAGAGTTTCAGCAGCCGTTCGTGCGAAATGTCCATATTGTCGCAGCGGCCGGGGAAGAGGCAGGACTTGCGCAGGCACTTCTGGCAGCGTGCCTCGTCCCGTCCCCGCAGTCCGTACATATTGGCCGTCGGGGCGCCCAGGTCGGAAATGTTGCCCTTGAATTCGGGCATCGCGGCCAGGGACTTCACCTCTTTAATAATAGAGTCCTCCGAGCGGGACTGGATGAATTTCCCCTGATGGGCGGCAATCGTGCAGAAGTTGCATCCCCCGAAACAGCCCCGATGGGTAATGATGCTGTCCTTGATCATATCATAGGCCGGGATGCGTTTGCCTTTGTAGCGCGGGTGCGGCCGCTTGGTGAAGGGAAGGTCCCAGAAGGAGTCCATCTCTTCGGTCGTAGCCGGCGGTAGGGGCGGGTTGAGGCGGACATAGCCGTTCCCGACAGCCTCGATGAGGGGCCGGGCTTTATAGGCGTTGGCATTGCGCTCGATCCAATGGAAATTCGTCGCAAACGCCCGTTTGTCCTTCAGACAGGTCTCATAAGAGGCCAGCACCAGCGGGTCGTCATTATCATGAAACGCCGGTACGGGGCCCGCTTTGTAGAACCCGATCTGGGGCAGGGTCTCGATGTCCTCGCGCGTCCAGCCCTGCTCGATGGCCCGGGTGAGGGCCAGCATCGTGCGTTCTCCCATACCATAGCAGAGCCAGTCCGCCCCGCTCTCGCACAAAACCGAAGGATGGAGGCGGTCGTCCCAATAGTCATAATGCGTCAGCCGGCGCAGGGAGGCCTCCACTCCGCCGATCACCAACGGCACATCGGGCCAGAGCGACTTCAACGCGCGGGTGTACACCGTAACGGCCCGGTCCGGACGGGCTCCGAAACGGCCTTCGGGGGTATAGGCGTCGTCGTGCCGCAGGCGTTTGGCGGCGGTATAATGGTTGACCATCGAGTCCATCGCCCCCGCGTTGATGGCGAAATACAGGCGCGGCCGTCCCAGTTTGCGGAAGTCGCGCAGGTCGTCCTTCCAGCCGGGCTGGGGGACGATGGCGATGCGGTAGCCGTATTTCTGCAGGTAGCGTGCGATGCAGGCCGTCCCGAAGGAGGGATGGTCCACGAAGGCGTCGCCCGTGATAAATATAATGTCAATAAAATCCCAGCCCAGCGCCTCGACCTCTTTGACCGAGGTGGGGAACATATAGGTAGCGGGCTTCATCGTTTCGGGCTTCATCGCTGGGGCAGGGTAACGGTGAAACAAGCGCCGCCGAGGTTGAAGGAACGGCTGTAGGAAATGGTCCCGTCGCACATCTGGAGGATGTTGCGGCACATCGCCAGTCCGATGCCCGCACCGCCGGTCTTCGTGGTGAAGTTGGGCGTAAAGAGCTTGTCGATGTGCTCATCTGCCACGCCGGGCCCGTTGTCCTCCACGGTGATATCCAGCATTCCGTCTTGCGTAGATTTGCGCAGGCACACCAGAATCCGTCCCTCCTCGATGCCCGCATTATCAATGGACTGGACGCTGTTGGTGATCAGGTTCACCAGCACGCGAATCAGCTGGGGCCTGGGTCCGTGGATAAGGGTATTCTTGAGCCCGATGTACGAAATGCCAATGTGATCTTTGTTGTCAAAGAGGGCAATCTGGTCGGCGAGCGTCCGGTCGAGGTCAAATTCCACAGGCTCCTGCGTATAGAGTTTCGCAAAGGAAGAAAAGTCGTCGGCGGTCTCGGTCAGCACGTCGATATTTTCCAGAATCACGCGCGAGAGCTCGTCGAACTTCGTTTCCCATTCGGGCTTCCCGCCGGCTTTCAGCCGAATCAGGCGCTGGAGGTCGAGCTTGATCGGGGTGAGGGGGTTCTTGATCTCGTGGGCCACCTGACGGGCCATTTCGCTCCAGGCCTTGTCCCTTTCTTTCCCGGCCATCACTTTGGCGCTGCTTTCAATCATATCCACCATCCGGTTGTAGGCTTTGATAAGGGCCGCAATCTCGTCGTCGGCCTCGTATTCAATGTGTTCCAGACCGGTCAGGTCGGTCCTTTCCATCTTGTCGCTGATTTGCCGGATGGGTTCGAATACTTTGTCGGTAAATTTATAGATAAGCGCCTGACAGATAATAAGCAGCAGCAAAGAAACGACAATCAGCAGCACGGCGTGGGGGACGGCATCGGCGATGAAATCCCGGGTGAAGGGGATGGGGGCGGCGACCATCATAATCAGTTCTCCGTAGCGGTTGAAAACGGGGGCGGAAAGCACGGTGTATTGCACGCCTTCGAACGTTTTCTCCTGCTTGCAGAAACGACGGTGCAAGTAACAGAGTTCGTAATAGGCTTCGTCGTCCATTCGGGAACCGATGCGCATTTCGTCGTAGAGGTTCGGAATGGTGGTCATGAACAGGCTTCCGTAAGGTGTAAACAGGGATAGGTCGCTTTTGCTCATTTCGGCCGTTTCTGCAAGTGCATTCTTGAAATGTCCGGTCCGCAATTCGTTGACGGTGGAGACGTTCGCACATTCTTTTTCCAGCATGGTCTGCACCGTGTTGATGCGGTCGCTGTAGCTTCTTTCCTGTTCTTCCTGTCCTGAATCCAGCACAAAGCGCAGACTGATAAAAACGATACAGCCCAGCGAGACGGCGATTCCAACCAGGACGGTCTGTCCGATGCGGCGGGTGAGACTGTTGGTTTTACGCTTTTTGCGGGCTTGTGCGCGGACGGGGACGAGCAGGGTGACCAGGATGACCATCATCCGGAGCAGGATGCTGCTGGAGAGCGACAGAAAGTCCACCTGCTTGCGTGAGATGACGATGGTTTCTCCCGGTCCGGTCTGATTGAAAAAATGGAGCCAGCCGTCCATCCGGAGGATTTTCTTGCCCTCTTTCCCGTAATCGACATAGGTGCTTTCCATCGTCGTGGCATAGGGGAACGTGCCTTTGTAAAGCATCAGGTGCCCATCCAGGTACTTGGCGTAGGAATAGACCTCGGGGGTATAGACGGCGGAAGCTTCCAGGGGAGAAACGAGGCTGCGGTAACTGCGGTTTTCGCGTCCGGAGACGGATTCGATCTCAATGGCCACATTCTTCCCGTTCGGAAAACGCAGGAGCGTGCTGTAGTGCAGGATTCCGTTGTCATCGCTTTCCCAGTGGAAAATCGCCCCCGGGGCGATGGTTTCACTGGAGAGAATGCGCCGGGCCAATGGAACCAGCTCCTTGTCCTTGCGATCGAGCAGGGTGATAAGGGTGCGGTAGTTGCGGGGAAGATGGTTGAAGTAATTGTCGTTCAGGTGGCTGCGAATCAGTTCTTCACCGCCGTCGGCAGCGGAAAGGATATTTAAATACGGGTCAGAGGCAATGGACTCTTCGACGGCCCTCAGTTGCATTTCGAGCATCATATCCCTTCCCATGGACAGCCGTTCCGCCCACATTTGCGTCCGTTGCTGTTCTTTGTCCATTCCGATGACGGCAATGGCAAAGGACAGGCTGATGGATAGGAACAGGGCAATGAACAGGCTGGTTTTTATGTCCAGCCTGGGAATATGGACCGGAATCGCATCCAGCAAATCGTGCGCCATCAGGACGAAAAGTACCCATGCGGCGAAAAGCAGGGTGTATATCAGGATTGTGAAAATGCGAAGACCCATTCCGGCGCTGCTCTGGTTGAGGTAAACGGGCATGCTGGAGTTCTGCAGGAAACTGTACCCGCTGGCAATGATATAGATGGCCAAGCCCATGATGCAGAGTGCCAGAAACGAGCCGGTGAGAGCCAGGCGGAAACGCTTGTTCCCATTCGCGTCCAG
>JAGCUV010000090.1 GCA_017962705.1 Bacteroidales bacterium | reverse complement strand
CGCGGTTTCACCAACCGGGGTTACCGGGCCGAAAGGCTCAGCGACGGAAAGGTGCGCATCACTGTGGAACTCGGTGACGACCGCGACCGCGTTTTCCTGGCCGATGCATCCGTGATGGATTCGCTCGAAGCCCTCGCCCGGGAATACAAGATGGACCGGTACAAGGAAAACTACAAGCCGAAGTTCGACATAAAAGACGGTGACACCTGGGAGCTTTCGCTGAAGTATTCTGACGGAAAACGCGTCCGGAGCGGCGGCTACGAGGCCATGCCCGACGGAGCCCGTGACGCTTTCAAGAAAGTCGAGGACCTGTTCGCTCCCTGGCGGGAAATGAAACCGGCAGAAGGCGCAACGCTGAAGGCCTTCCGCTTCGAGCTGCATTCGGACGAAGGTACGGAAGTGTTCTCCTTCAAGAAGGAAGAAGACAAGAATTCCGTGTATTTCCGCACATTGGGATCATTCCATGGATGGAATTACTACTGCGGCGACCCTCAACTGCTGGAGAATCTGGACAAAGATCTGCGCTGGGTCAACGCCCGCTCCTACTGCGGCGAGAAACTCTCGGAAGAAGACAAGTCCCGTCCCCGCTGGGTCGCCATCCTCGAATACACCGACGGACAGATTTTCGAGTTGATGGACTACCTCGACCGGGACGGCGGCTACGACCACCGTCCACCGACCAACACGGAACGGGTGCTCCGACATACGGCCGAAAGCTATTTCAACGCGGAAATCGAGCGGATCAAAGCGCTCTCCGACGAAGCGCGCGGCAATCACAGCTGCACCTCCTATAAATCCGACGGCACCCCCAGCCAAATCATCCACTACGCCGGCGACGGCACCGTTCTCGGCGGCCACGATTTCGACAACCCGATGGTCGATTTCTGAGCATCATTCCGTCGCGCTATAGCACAACATCCACTTCACCCGCAGAAGATACGTCCAGTTTCAGACGGTTTGTGAGCGTGATGTTCTTCGCACTTATGAAATGGCCGTTGGGCTTGTATTCAGCCGGGATTTCCTTGCTGCCGTAATAGGTGATACCGTCTGCGTCGAATACCTCGAATTTCAAGTTTTCCCTGTTGGTTTGGTCCTTGAACCGCAAGGCTACGAAAAATGGATTTACCGTGGGTTCAGCCAGCCAGACTGGGATCGGGCCTGTGCCCATGTTCCAGCCTTTCCAGAGCCCGCCGCCGTCTCCCGTTATCAAAGAGCCTGCGGTTTCGACAGGCGTCTTTTCCCCTGCGCCCCCTTCCTGGAAGCGGAAATTGAAGCGAAAGACGCTCTGCTGGTTCTTGAAGACGGCGGGGCTGGCAGACAACGCGAACTTGCCATCGTCGGCCTCTGTCAAACCCGTCACCAGCACGTCGTCAGCCTGGGCAAGGTGATATCTCGCGGCAATGGAATTATACAGACCACTCATTCCCCCGTCGTTTACCAGAAGCATACCCCCCTGCCCGATGTATGTCCAATCATCCCGGCAATAGGGCGTCAGCAGGGTAAGTCGCGTTTGTCCCGGCGTAATGCCGGCAACAGTCACTTTTCCGGACAGCGTGGCGTAATGAGGATCCGAAGTATCTTCCGTTGCTATGAGCGTTCCAATCATTTCTTCTCCCAAGTATACATATACTTTCTCACCTGTCAACCAGACGGTTTTGAGGAGTGTCGTGTTCGCTTCGTCCGTCCCGTCGATGTCCAGAGCCTTCGTCTCAGGGTCACCCATTTCCGCCCGGAGCGTCAATGTCCCGGTAGAATCGCCCTCCAATACCTGTCTTGCAGGAACATCTTCCGAAACAAGTTCCACCGGTGCACATCCAGCCCACAGCAGGGCCTCAAGTGCTGTAAGTATGAGCAAAGTCTTTTTCATCTCAATATATAAGCTTTTCCGGCCGGAATCTTGTCACCCTTGAACGGATAGATTCCCAGCGTTCCGTTCACAATACCCAGAACGTAAACCGCTTTGTTGTCAATCTTTCCCTCGGTCACGGCAATATCCTCTTTCGCACCCTTCAGGATGTTCCCTCCCCGAGGCGTGACGGCTTGATAGCCCGACAGGATAACCGGAATGGTCTTCGTGGGGGCATTGCCATCTTCCTGTGTCTTGTCGGCAACGATGATCACCGGGGTCCCTGCCGGAATTACACGGCTTTCTCTGTTGCCGATGCGCACAAGCATCAGTTCATCTCCGTTCAGTCCGGCCGTATAGGCCGTCGCTCCTTCCGGAAGTTCCCAGTACACCTTCTCGTCGAAGAACGTCGTCACGTACTTGTCCATTCCTTGCACGACAGCAGCCGTAGCCACAGGTTTGGCCATAGGGGCGACGCTGATGTCGTCCAGGTAAAGCCAGGGCTGTCCAGCCATTACACGAAAGGCTATAAATTTGGTTCCCTGCGGCAGTCGTTGCACGAAGTGCGGCCAAGTCCCCGCCGCTACGGCTACAGATATTTCATCGGACCAGGTGAAATCCTCGGGGTTTTTTGTCGTAGTAGACCATCCCACATTAAAATGGGTTCTATAGGCGGTCGTAGCGTCCGCATTATTCTGGTAGTAAAACGACAGGATTGACTCGGAACTGACGTTCAATTGAGGGGAAATCAGATATTGGGGCGGATTACTCTCGATTTGATCGATGGCAAAGCCGAAGTCATAGCTGCCTTCTCGCGGCTCCCACGATTTGATTCCCGCATTGCCGTTGCTGTTCACAATGCGCCAGCCGCCCATGCCGTTTTCAAAACCCTGGAAGT
>JAGCUV010000089.1 GCA_017962705.1 Bacteroidales bacterium | reverse complement strand
CCTTGAAGCCCTGCATAAAAGACATCAAGCAGGTATCGCCAACGTTCTCCGGGATTGCCAGGGAAAGAAAGGCCCAGCGAGGAACGCCACCCATCGCGGCGATATCGCTGATATTGACCATCGCCGATTTCCACCCCAACTGCCAGGGCGTCATCCAATCCAATTTGAAATGTACGCCTTCCGTCAGCAGCTCGGTACTCACCAACAACTCGCAGCCAGCATCCGCTACGGCGCCCGGCAATCCCCTTGCCGCTGAAAACGGAACAACTGCGCAATCGTCCCCAATGCCCAGCACTCCGTCCGGGGAAGGAAACAATTCGCGCAGTTGCCCGATAAAGCCGAACTCGCCGAGCGCCACGGCTTACCAGTTCAGGATTTTCTTGAAATCGTAGCTCTCGGGGTCAGCCACATACTTCCTGGCCGCTTCATAGTCGGCCGGCGTGATGAAGTGGCAAATGTGCTGATAGTAGTTCTGAGCAGTGCCGCCGTCGATATTCACGCGACGAGGCGGAATCTTGCCTTCCGCATTCTGCAGGTCGTGCAGATAGAGCGGTTTGGCATCCCCGTTGTGATCCACGAAGACCATACAACCGGTCTCACCCTTGGCAAAGAGTTCGTAGGCGCCCATCGCCAGTTCGGAGCAATAGGTCAAGTCGTAGGCAATCGGGTCCTGGCAACGAACGTCATAGCCGATTTCTACGGGGCGTGTCTTGACTTTCAGGCCGACTTTTTTGAATTCCTTCTCAAGAATATCATTGAACAGCACTGCCTTGGAGATTTTGCCCAATTCGGGATGACCGTGCTCGTCATAGGTCAGGTTGACTCCGGTAGCGGTAATTTCCTTGGGATCCAGATCGTGGAAAACGCCTTCTGCGACTACGACCGTACCATAGCCGATACCCAGGATTTTGCGTTTGATGATGGTGGACAAGGAGAGTTTGATAATCTTGTCGATACCGATGCCGGTCTTGTTGAACATCTCGGGGATGATGGTCATCGGGCAATGCGTGGCCTCACCGATGCCGAGGGCCAGGTGACCGGCGCTGCGGCCCATCGCGGAGATGAGCAGCCAGTTGCCGCTGGTGCGGGCGTCCTCATAGACCGTGCGGGCGATGTGCGCGCCTTCGTCCTTGGCGGAATTGAAACCGAAAGTCGGGGTATTGTTCGGCAAGGGAAGGTCGTTGTCGATGGTCTTGGGGATATGGATGTTCTGGATGGGATATTTCTTCGCTTCCAGGAATTTCGCAATGCGATTGGCCGTTGAAGCGGTGTCGTCACCGCCGACCGTCACCAGCAATTTGATGTTGTTGTCCTGGAACAGCTTGAGATTGAAGTTCTCTTCGAAATCTTTGTCCGTCGGTTTGAAACGGCTCATCTGCAAATAACTGCCGCCCCGGTTGAAATAAGCGTCCGCTTTGAAAAAATCGAGGTCTTCATAACGGGCGTCGGTGCTGAACAGGCCGCTATAACCGCCGTGCAGACCGATGACACGATAACCGTTGGACAGGAAAGTCTTTGCTACAGAGCAAACAACGGTGTTCATACCCGGAGCCGGGCCGCCACCGCAAAGGATAATGATGGAATCTTTCATGGTTGTTTTTTGTTCAAAAATCTGGCGAATTTAGCGAAAATTCATTTGCTGTGCAAAAATTTTTAATCCTCGCTGAGTTTCAGATTATATCGCCGCACCAATGCGGAAATTTCCGGGTCGAGATTGCCCCGATGAATGAGCGAAGCATCCTTGCGACAGGCGTCCAGATAGTGCTGCACGGCAGGTTCGTAGTTCCCCTCCCGGGCATACAGAATGGCCAGCATATAGTCGATACGCGGGCTGGAAGGCAACTTTTGGAGAATCGAGCGAGCATAGGCATTGCGGTCCAGGGCCAACGCGGCGACAGCGGCATTATAATCCTCGTATCCTTTCAGCAGGGAAAAGGCCCGCTGATAATCGTGGTCCATCAACGCCTGCAATCCTTCCCGGTAAACCGTATCCGGGACCGTCGTATGTACCGTATCTTTGACCATCCCTTTGCGATGCAGATGAAATTGGAAACGAACCGAACGAAGACGCGGATAGAGCGCTCTTTTTATATAAGGATAAAAGGATTCGCTCCGCATCGCCCCTTCGCGTTCATCCGGATCGGACAGGGCACACAACGCGGAAAATCGCATTTTCTCCGATTCGCTAAGCACCGTGTCGGCCGCAACGGCCTCGGACAGTCCTTCCCAGTCTTCCGGAATGCTGTGCGAAACAAAGGCGATGCGAGGGACCGCGATCGCGTGCGTGATGTGCCCCTGTTCATCCACCGAAAAGCCCTGATAGCGGCGTAGCGAATCGGAATAATGGCGGATATACTGCTGAAAGTGCTTGCAGACACGCTCGCTGCGTCTTCGAGATAGCGCCTTATTCAGAGAATAACGGCCTTCCGGCGAGCATGACGCCCGCACCACGACCGAATCCAAATCGAAGGATTCATTTTCCAGCAGCGAAGCCAGAATTGCCCGGATACGATACAATTCCGCTTCATTTTTGCCTAATGGAAGCTGTATGTCGCTGCTGCCGCCGGCAAAATCCAGGTTACAGCTGGTGTTGGCCCGGGCCCGGCGTTCGACCACCCGGGTCAGATAACGCTCCATCGGCCGGGCGAAGGAACTCAAGGAACTGATATAAAAGGTCAGGGGCGGGCCGGCCGGTATGCGGTACAGGCGTTTTTTCTCATCGTGGATGGCCCCCTTCAGCACCACCTCCACTTTGCGAAGCCGCGGACGCGTATGCAAGGTCTGCGTGTAATTGTAGATGAACTCGCCGTTCTCTCCGCGCAGAACGGTATCCAGCCGGATGCCGTCGTGCACAATGGGATTGCGGATATACTTTTCCAACATCCGGCGTTTGCGGCCCACTTTCCGGGCATTGGCTTGAATCAGCATTTTGTTGGTATAATGTTCGAGCGCCTGCCGGCCCGTTACGCCGAAGGCGGAAGCAAACGCTTCGTCCGACACCCGGGAAGTGTCCGATTTGAATCCATAGATTTGAGGCAGATTCCGCTCCAGGAACACTTCCAGTTGATATTCGTCCACAAAATGGGCGCTGTCCCGGGCAATGGAGCGCAAGAAGCGTTCATATTGCTGATAGCCCCGCAACTGTACCTTGCGGAATCCCTTTCCTGTAATAAACACCGAATCCAGTTGCAAGGTGTCGCCCAACAGGCGCATTTCCGGGAAGAAACGCAACTGCCAGCGACTGTCCATCAGGGAGTCTGACACGCTGATTTGGAAAGCCAGTTCAATCTGTCCGCCCCGCTCGGCGACATGGCGGAAACGGGCCGTCACCACAGCAGCCTGCAGTTGCTCGGAAGCCACCATTTCTCCGCTTTCCTCATCCCGGACCGCCCGCATAATCAAGTATTCGTTTCCCGCTTCGTCCTTGATGGTCAGGGTGTCGGAAGCAGGCGCACTCTCCGGAAGGACGGGCTCGGACAGTGCTTTTTCGCCGGGAAGACGAAGGGTCGGCATCGTCCCTTTTGCCCGGATTCTATGGACTTTATACGAAGATGAGCAGGCCGTCAACACAAGGGCCAGCAACAAAATAGAAAGTGTGTATTTCATCATTTTCGGAATAAGAGCTATCCCGAAAGAGCCATAATCGAAACAAAAGTACGACATTCCCCTCGGAAAAGCAAATTATGTCAGAAAAAAATCGTATTTTTGTCAGTTTATTGTAAATTCAGGATGACTGTACAACAGGCACAAGAGAGACTGGAACAGCTGAAAGCTGTGATCACAGACAGCAACCGCCGCTATTATGTGGAAAATGCACCCGTACTCAGTGATTATGAATACGATCAGTTGATGTATGAGTTGCAGGCGATTGAGGCCGAATTTCCGGAACTGGTGACGGAGGACTCCCCCTCCCGCCGGGTGGGCAGCGACCTGTCCGACAAGAAGGGCAACAAAGAATTCGAACAATTCCCCCACCGCTATCCGATGCTCTCCCTGGGCAACACCTACAGCCTGTCCGAAATCAAAGATTTTGCCGCGCGGGCATCCAAAGCCCTGGGCGGAGAGACTTTCACCTATAGTTGCGAGCTCAAATTTGACGGAACGGCCATCTGCCTGACCTACCGCAACGGCCGGTTGCTGCGTGCGCTGACCCGGGGTGACGGCAGCATCGGGGATGATGTCACGCGCAACGTCCGCCGCATTGCCAATATTCCCGAACAGCTGAAAGGCGACGGATGGCCGGAGGAATTCGAGATTCGCGGGGAAATCTATATGCCCTACTCCGCCTTTGATCGTCTGAACGAGGAAAAACGCAAAGAGGAAGAAACTCCTTTTGCCAATCCCCGCAATGCGGCCTCCGGCTCGCTCAAATTGACCGACCCGGAAGAAGTGGGAAGACGCGGCCTGGAGTGCACGCTGTATCATTTGTTGGGAGAGAATCTCCCCTTCAGCACCCACAGCGAAGCCCTGGACAAAGCTGCCTCGTGGGGCCTTCCCGTATCGGAGCACCGGCGCATCTGCCGAAATATCGAAGAGATCGAAGCATATATTTCGCATTGGGATGCCCAACGGAAATTCCTGCCCTTTGCCACCGACGGCATTGTCATCAAGGTCAATCAATTGAACATGCAGCGCAGCCTGGGCTATACCGCCAAGTCCCCGCGCTGGGCCGTGGCCTATAAATTCAAGGCCGAACAGGCCCTGACTCCCCTCTTGAGCATCGACTACCAAGTGGGACGGACCGGAGCCGTGACACCTGTCGCCAACCTCGAACCGGTCCAACTGTCGGGCACCGTGGTCAAGCGGGCCACCCTGCACAACCCCGACCAGATGGGACTGCTCGACATTCACGAAGGCGACTGGGTCTATGTGGAGAAAGGCGGGGAAATCATCCCCAAAATCGTGGCAGTAGAGCTGTCCAAGCGTCTTCCAGGAGCCATCAAACCGGTTTTCCCCACACACTGCCCCGTCTGCGGGACGCCACTGGTCAAAGATGAAGGTCAGGCCAAATACTTCTGTCCCAACAAAGACCACTGCCCGCCCCAGATCAAAGGAACGCTGGTCAATTTCCTCAGCCGCAAGGCGATGAATGTATTCGCAGGAGAGGCCAATATCGAACAGCTCTACAATATGGGCTTTGTGCGCAATGTCGCCGATTTGTACGATTTGACCGAGAACCAGCTGCTGCATCTGGAGGGATGGAAGCACCGGATGGCGGAACGCTTTCTGGAAAGCCTGCGCGAATCGGTGCGTACCACGCCCTTCGAGCGGGTGCTCTTTGCCATCGGCATACGCTTTGTCGGTGAACAGACCGCCAAGACGTTGGCTCGTCATTTCCGCAGCATTGACGCATTGAAAGAGGCTTCCCGCGAACAATTGCTGGAAGTGGAAGATGTGGGAGAAGTGATTGCAGACAGCATCCTTCAGTGGTTTTCCGATGCTTCCAATTACGAAATTATCGAACGGTTGCGCAAGGTAGGATTGCATCTGGCCATCGAACAGCAGGAAGGACCATCGTCGGCGGTTCTGGCCGGAAAGGTGATTGTCATCAGCGGAACCTACAGCATTTCGCGCGATGAGATGAAAGCCCTGATTGAGCAGCACGGGGGTAAGATCTCCTCCTCCGTCAGTGCGAAGACCTCCTGGCTGCTGGCCGGGGAGAAAGCCGGGCCGGAGAAACTTAAGAAGGCGGAAAGCCTGGGCATTCCCCTGCTCAGCGAGGAGTTGCTGCGGGCGATGCTGGCGACAGAGATTCCCGACAGGAATGACGGGAACATCATCCCCGACCCGGCCGGGGCTCCCGACGACAATACAGAAACGCAAGAAGGGATACAACTTACGCTTTTTTAACCTATGGCAGAATTCACCCAAGAAGAACTCGACCGTATCCAACAAGAATATGAAGCCTTGATGGATGCCGCCCGCAAGCGTTGCGCCAACGAGTGGGAACTATCGCAGGTCCAAAAGGCCTTTGATTTCGTCAACAATGCCTCCCTCGGCACCCGTCGCCGCGGATCGGTGCCTTATATACTCCACCCCCTGGCCGTCGCGCGCATCGTCGTGGAGAAAATCAGCCTGGGATACAAGTCCATCTGCGCCGCCCTGCTCCACGACCTGGTGGAAGAGTCGGATTATATGCTGGACGACATCCGCACCCAGTTCGGCGACAAAGTGGCCTCGCTGGTGGACGGGCTTGCCAAAATCAGGACCGTGCTTGACAAGGAGGACAAAGCCAAAGAAGTCAGCACCCAGGCCGAGAATTTCAAATGCATTCTGCTGACGCTCAATGACGATGTCCGCGTCCTTCTCATCAAGCTGGCGGATCGTCTGGACAACTGCCGTTCCCTCGAATTGCTGCCCAAGTACAAGAGGGAGAAGATTCTTTCCGAGACGATGTTCATCTTCATTCCCCTCGCCCACCGGCTCGGTCTGTATGAAATCAAGTCCGAAATGGAGAATATCTGGCTGCGTTTCACGGAGCCGGAGGCCTACGAGGAGATTTCGCGCGGCGTCGAGGAAAAAATGGCGATGGCCCACTTGGAAATCGAGCGTTTCATCAATCCCATCCAGCAGGCGTTGGAGAAGGCCGGCTTGCATTTTATGATCAAGCGCCGGATCAAAACCCCTTATTCCTGCTGGCACAAGATTCAGACCAAGGGCGTGACTTTCGATCAAATCTACGATATCTACGCCATCCGCATCATTTTCGATGACAAATGCGAGACCATCGACGAGGAGCGTGCGATTTGCTACAATATCTTTTCGATTATCACGAGCATGTATCCGTATAAGCCGGACCGTACGCGCGACTGGATCAAAAGTCCTAAGAGCAATGGCTACGAATCCCTGCATTGCACCGTCAATGACAATGGCAACTGGATAGAAGTGCAAATCCGTTCCCGCCGCATGGACGATATCGCGGAAAAAGGTATCGCCGCCCACTGGGCCTACAAGAAGGAGGGATTCGTTTCGAGCGAGGACAATGAGATGGACCGCTGGCTGGAGAAAATCCAGGATATCCTCAGCGACCCCGATGTCAACTCGCTGGAATTGCTGGACATCGTCCACGAGGATTTGCTCACCACCAAAATTTATGTTTTCACCCCCAACGGCGATCAAAAAAGCATACTCAAAGGCGCTACTGCCTTGGATTTCGCCTATTCGATTCATTCGGAAATCGGCCGGAAGGCCATCGCAGCCAAGGTCAACACCCGCCTGGTGCCCCTCCACCACGTGCTCCGTTCCGGCGACGAAGTGGAAATCCTGACCACAGAAAACGGACAGCCGCAAAAAGAATGGCTTTCTTTTGTCCGCACCAAACGGGCCAAAGACGACATACAGAGTTTCTTCAAGACGCCGGGGCAGAAGAAAAGCCGCAAAAGAGAAGCCC
The DNA here is from genome assembly GCA_017962705.1 of Bacteroidales bacterium. Lineage (GTDB taxonomy): Bacteria > Bacteroidota > Bacteroidia > Bacteroidales > UBA932 > Cryptobacteroides. The sequence continues at coordinate 12,748 of JAGCUV010000089.1, read as the reverse complement.
CCCGGGAAGTCACGCTTACCCTTTCGGGCAAAGCCCGTCCGGAACTGCTCAACGACATATTGAGGACCTGCGGCCGGCTGAGCGGATCCCAACTGGAGCACTTCCAACTGGATACGCACGACACGATTTTCAACGGGGACATCCGTTTCAAGGCACGCAATAAGTGGGAAATGGAAGAATGGGTCAAGACCCTGCAAGAGATAGCCGGCGTGGAGAAAGTCACCCTCAGCAAAGAAAAGTAATGAGAAAATTTTGGGACAGAATCGCCTTGGGCCTTGTGGCAGGCCTCGCGCTGGGAGCGATGATTTTCACGCCCTCCTGCGCCAATACTACCACCCCTCCGAGCGGCGGTCCGAAAGACACCATTCCCCCGGTCATCGTGAAGGTACAGCCGCTCAGCGGGTCTACGAATGTGCCGCGTAAAGGAACGAAGTTGAAACTGACCTTCAACGAGTATGTGGTCATCAAGGAGAATAAAAACATCTACCTGTCTCCCCCTCCGGAGAAGAAGCCCAACGCCAAAATCCGCGAAAAAAGCCTGATTGTCAGTTTTGAAGGCCTGCTGGACTCTGCCAAAACCTATGTGCTTGACCTGACGGGCGCCATCGTGGACAACAACGAAGGGAATCCCTTCCCGGGCTACACCCTCGTGTTTTCCACCGGAGAGCGCATCGACTCGATGGTCTTGAGCGGAACGGTCCGCGACAACCAGACACTCGCGCCTGTGGAAGGGGCGACGGTCATGCTCTACAAAGACCACAGCGATTCCGCCATCTTCAAGAAACGTCCGGATGCGGCGTGCAAGACGGATGTTTGGGGGTATTTCTGCCTGCGGAATATTCAAGACACCTTGTATCGCCTGTACGCCATCCAGGATAATGGCGGCAACAATGTCTACGATGCGGACGCCGACAAAGTCGCGTTCATCGACTCGCTCATCCGGCCGGCCGTCATCGTCAATGATTCGCTTCCCCAGCTTCAGAAATACGACCTCAAGGACACAGCGGCCTGCCTGGCCCGCCCTTCCGAACACGAGCTGTTCCTTTTCAAAGAGACCTCTTCCAAACAAATGATTGTCAACAAGGAACGTGTGGGAGAACGAACGGCGTACATTACCTTTATGGCTCCGAATGCCCGCATTGATTCCATCTGGTTCAAAGGAATTCCTTCCAAAAAACTCATTCGCCAGTTCAACGCCAAGAAGGATAGTCTGGAACTCTGGATCAATGATCCCAAACCCCAGAGCGATACCCTTTTCCTGAATGTAAATTACTGGAAGACCGATAGCACGGGCGTGCTGGCCAAGACCTTGGAAACCATCAAGCTCGTCAAGCCGAAGGCCCTTAAGGCGGCCGCCAGGAAAAGCAAGAAGGACATCAAAAAAGAAGATACCACCTGCGTCATCACGACGGATGCCAAACCGGAATTTATCGAGCAGAACGGCTTTGTAATGGAATTCAAATATCCCCTCGTCGAGGATGGCTGGGACTCGCTCCGGCTGATTGCGATGAACCCCAAGCAGCAGAAGAGCAAAATGAAATTCAAATTGGAAAAAGACTCGCTCAACCTGCGGCGTTTTATCGTCCGTCCCTCCGGAAAGTTGCAGGAGGGCTATGAATATACCCTCAAGATTCCCCACCGAAAGTTCCGGGATATCAACGGATTTTACAACGACAGCCTTGATGTCAAAGTATCCCTGCCCAAGGACGAAAAGGCCAGCAGCCTCACCCTCAAAATCAGCGGCGTGCACGGCAAGGATTATATCGTGGACCTGATGGATGAGAAAATCGCCAAAATCCAGCGCAGTTTTACCATCAAGAAAGACGGTTCCCTGCTTTTCCCCTATCTGAAAGCCGGCAATTACGCCATCCGCATCACGGAAGATGCCAATGGGAACGGGATGATTGACACGGGATGCCTGCTGGAACACCGTCAGCCGGAAAAGGTACGCCTGTATAAACTCAAAGACGGGAACCATCTGTTAAAGGTGGACGAAAAAACGGATATAGAACAAGATATAGATTTGAACGTCATTTTTGACGACAAACGAAACCATGAGAAGAAAGATACTACTGCTGTTGCTCCTGCTGCCGTTGACAGCACGGCTGTCGGCCTCTGAGGCGACAGACAGCCCCAGGGACAGTACGGTTGTCTCCACAGCGGAGGCGACCTTCAGCAATCTGTATCTGGATACCGTTGTCATTCGCAAGCCCCGGCCCATCAATGACTATATGATGATTGGCGTGCAATACGGCTATTCGATGTGCGCCGTATCGTGGAATCCGGATAAGAAGCAGGAAAGCCGCTTCCTGCCCTTGAATTTCGGTATTTTGTTTACACGCTACGGGAAAATGTTCAATTATATGCCGTATTTCGGATGGCAGATCGGTGTCTTCTATACGCAGGATGCCTACAGAATGCAGCAGACGACAGCGGGAAGCACCACCGTGCTGGACCTCAAGACCAAGGAATGCGAGGCGGTCATCAACAATATCGAAGTCCCGTTTATGGCACACATGCACGTGGATTTCTGGAAAATGAAAGTGATGGCCAACCTCGGCCTGTATGTGGGTTACCGCCTGAATATCAGCCGCAGCGGGCCCTACGTGGAGCCGGAATTCGCCAATTCCTTTACCGATTACAACAACCGTTTCGATTATGGCTTGAAAGGAGGAGCCGGCTTCGCGTTCGTGTTCGACCCGATTGAAATCCATATCGGGGCCAATATCAAATTCGCCTGGTCTTCCCTCTACAAGCCCGACTACAACAGTCCCTATTATTATCGCTTCGCCTACCCGTATCACGTGACGCTGTTTCTGGGGGTTCATTACCAGTTGACCCGTCGGCAAGGACGCACCAACCGCGAATTGCGTGAAGAAGCCCGGAGGCGTGTGGATGAAATGTATCAAGAACCATGATGAGTGACGAGATTTTGATTCGCAAGCCGCTGGGTGGCTATCTCACCTTGGGCGGCGACCGTCCCGCCGTCGTGCAGACGATGTGCAACACCCATACTTCCGATGTGCAGGCGAGCGTGGCCCAGTGCCTGCGTCTGGCAGAGGCAGGGGCGGAATTGATTCGTCTGACGGTCCCTCATCGCGAAGACATCCAGGCCTTGGCTGCCATTCGTGCGCAGCTGATAGCAGAAGGCTGTAATGTGCCCTTGGTCGCGGATGTGCATTTCACCTCGGACATCGCCATTGCGGCTGCACAGGTGGTGGAAAAGGTGCGCATCAATCCCGGGAATTTCCATCCCGATTTCGATAAGGCCCAAGAGCAACTGGCGCGATTGGTGGAGGTTTGCAAGGAACACGATACGGTGCTTCGGATTGGCCTGAACCACGGTTCGCTGGGCAAACGCATCACCGATTTGTACGGCAACACGCCGGTCGGCATGAAGGAAGCGGCGATGGAATGGCTGCGGATGTGCCGGGACTTGGATTTCGGACGGGTCGTCGTCTCCTTGAAAGCCAGCAATACGCTGGTGATGATGGAAGCCTACCGCCTGCTGGCCGAGGCGATGAAACAGGAAAATTTCCACTTCCCGCTGCATCTGGGCGTGACGGAAGCCGGGAATGGCGAATCGGGCCGCATCAAATCCTGCGTGGCCATTTCCACTTTGTTGCAAGAAGGCCTGGGCGATACCATCCGCGTGTCCCTGACCGAGGATCCGGCCGCCGAACTCCCGGTCGCCCGATACCTGTCGCAGCGCTACAGCGGCACGCTTCCCGCTACGCCCGACCCTGCTTTGGCCTTTGGCGAGTATAATGCGGAGCAGGTCCGTCTGATGCTGGATGCCGCCTGCGATTATGGAAAGAAACTATTGGACAAAGAAATCGACGAAGTGGTTTTGCACTGCCCCGGTCAAAGCGAGGCGTTCTGTACCCATCTGGCTGATGAACTGATGCAAGCCTGCCGCCGCCGTTTCTACAAGAGCGAATACATCGCCTGTCCCGGCTGCGGCCGCACGATGTACAACCTGGAAAAGACTTTCAACGAAGTCCAGCGCCGCACCGCCCACCTCAAAGGCTACGTCATCGCCGTGATGGGCTGCATCGTCAACGGGCCCGGCGAAATGGCCGACGCCGACTGGGGCTATGTGGGTGAAGGCAACGGAAAAGTATCTCTCTACAAAGGGAAGACTCCCCTGCGCCGCCACGTTCCCGAATCCGAAGCCATCGACCTCCTCCTCCAGCTCATCGAAGAATCCGAACAGCAGGGCTGAACAAGCTCCCGAAAGGGCGACTTACAGCAGGCCGATGATTACCAGGTAGATGACACCGGCGGGGATGGCGAAGAGGGCGCTGTCAAAGCGATCCAGGAAACCGCCGTGTCCGGGAATACTTTTGCCGCTGTCCTTGACTTCATAATGGCGTTTCCACTGGGATTCAAACAAGTCGCCATAGACTCCGAACACATCCATCACGGCGCCGAGCGCAAGAGCGTGGTACCAGGGAATGTCCATCCAGCCCAAGACAGACATCAGCCAGGCGGCCAGCAGCGTCGTCACAAAACCGCCGATGGCCCCTATCCAGGATTTCTTGGGAGAAATGGATGGAAAAAGTTTCTTGCCGTATTTCTGGCCGAGCGCCATCCCAAAGCAGTAGGCACCCACGTCTGACGCCCAGATAATAATAAAGAAAGAAAGCATCAGGCGACCGCTATACACATGATCGGCGTTAAAGGCGGCAAAGTTGGTCAGCACCAAGGGAAAAGCGATATAAAGAATGCCGGTGTATAGGTTGGCGAATTCACCGAAATCCTGACGGTCTTTGGTGTAGAGGGAACCTATCATCACCAGCAACACCGGGACGAAAGCCAGACCCAATACACTCCCCGGCAAGCCATAGGCACAAACCCCGAAGGCCAGACAGAAGAGAAAGACGGAGGATATGATGGCCCAACTGCGGGAAATGCCGAAACGGTCCTGCATCGTCATCTGATAGAACTCAATCATACTCACAATGAGAATCAACAGCATCAGTACGGCAAACGAGTACTTATTGAACAGCAGTCCTCCGACCATAATGACCAGAAAGACAAACCCGGAAAGGGTACGTTTGACAAGGGTATTCATCAGGCAATCGAAGGTTCTGTTACACTTTCAGCACGAAGGGTCCCGTCCGTGACTTTCGGACCGAATATGGCTTCCACATCGTCCGCCAAAATCACCTCCCGGTCAATCAGCAACTGCGCCAGACGCAGGAATCCCTCCTTATGTTCCAGCAGGATGCTGCGCGTTTTCTCGTGAATCGAATGAATGAGTTTCTTGACTTCTTCATCAATCAGCTCTGCCGTCTTGTCGCTATACGGAGGCGTCAGCTCATAGCCGCGCGCGCCCGTACTGTCATAATAGGAAAGCGTACCGACAGCATCGCTCATTCCATAGTACTTGACCATCGCATAAGCCATCGTTGTCAAACGTTCCAAATCATTCAATGCACCGGTAGAAGGCTCCCCGTTAACGATTTCCTCCGCAACACGGCCACCAATCAAAGAACACATTTCATCCAGCATCTGGTTGCGCGTCACCAGCGAACGTTCTTCGGGCAAGTACCAGGCGGCACCCAGGGCCTGCCCACGCGGAACAATCGTCACTTTAAAGAGAGGATGGGCATAAGGCAACAGCCAACTGACCGTCGCGTGTCCCGCCTCGTGATGGGCGATGGAGAACTTTTCTTTATCGGTGATAATCTTTTTCTTGCGCTCGAGACCGCCGATAATGCGGTCCACCGCCTCGGTGAAAGACTGCTTGTCCACCATCGCCTTGTTGTTGCGGGCGGCATTGAGCGCCGCTTCGTTGCACACATTGGCGATATCGGCACCGGAGAAACCGGGCGTATGCCTGGCGATGAAATCAAGGTCAAAATCCGGAGCCAGTTTGATTTTGCGCAAGTGGACCTCAAAAATCTCTTTGCGCTCATTCAAATCGGGCAAATCAACGTGAATCTGACGGTCAAAACGGCCGGCACGCATCAACGCCTTATCCAAAATATCGGCCCGGTTGGTGGCAGCCAGAATAATCACTCCGCTGTTGGAATCAAATCCGTCCATCTCGGTCAGGAGTTGGTTGAGCGTGTTCTCCCGTTCGTCATTGGAAGATAAGACGGCATTCTTGCCCCTGGCGCGCCCCACGGCATCAATTTCATCAATAAATACGATGCACGGGGCTTTTTCCTTGGCCTGACGGAACAAATCACGGACACGGGAAGCACCCACACCTACAAACATTTCCACAAAATCCGAACCGGAAATCGAGAAGAAAGGCACATTGGCCTCACCTGCCACGGCTTTGGCCAGCAAAGTCTTGCCGGTCCCCGGAGGGCCCACCAGCAGAGCCCCTTTGGGAATCTTGCCGCCCAGCGCCGTATATTTCTTGGGATTTTTGAGAAAATCAACAATTTCCACCACCTCTTCTTTGGCTCCATAAAGCCCGGCGACATCCTTAAAGGTCACATTGACTTTATTCTTGTCGGCCAGTTTTCCTGTCGAACGGCCTGCAGAAAAGACACCGCCCCCCTGATTGCGGCCGCCTAGCATTCCCCGGAACATGAAAACCCACATCAGAATCAGCATGATCGGGAAAAGCAGCCAGTCCAACGCCCGCTCCCAGAATTTGTCATCATTTTCTATCACGACCTTGAAGAGTTTGTCCTCGGGAAGGCTGTCATTCAATTTCCCGAACATTTCCTCTGCATTGAAGGAGGAAGATACCATAAAGGTGAAATGCGGCGATTTGGCCGGAACCGTCCCGCCGAATTTAGCGGCATACGCTTCCAATTTCTCCGGACGGATGGTTATTTTCCCGGAAAAATCGTTGCGCACATAGACAATCTCTTTGATGTCTCCGGCTTCCGCCATGGTTTTTACTTCATCCCACTCGACTTTCTGCGGGTTGGAACCGCCGGAAGGCCTGAATATCATCCACAAAATAACGAGCGTCAATATGAAATACAACCATGAGAAATTAAAAGTAACAACTTTTTTCTTTTTATTATTCTTTTTGGGCGCCATAGTGTTGTCTTATTTTTCTAAATTTGCAAGATGACAAAGATACAAAAAATAATCCAATGAACATCATCTGGCACGAAATCCTTTCTTCTACGAACGACCAGGCCCTGAAGGATGTGAAAAGGCTTGACAATTTGTCAATCATAGCTACATTTTGTCAGACGGCCGGACGGGGACAACAAGGCAACAAATGGTCGTCAGAGACAAGTCAAAACCTGCTATTCTCTATCCTATTAAAGGAGTTCGCCTGTTTCGGGTTCGCTCCCCTTCCCGCCGGCCGGCAATTTCTGCTCAGCCGGGCAGCCGCCCTTTCCGTTGTTGCTTTCCTGGAAAAATGGGGACTGAAAGCCAGTATCAAATGGCCCAATGACATCTATGTTGGCGATAAGAAAATCGCCGGCATCCTGATTGAAAACGGCTTGCAGGGAAACACCCTGGTGCGCAGCATTATCGGAATCGGCATCAATCTGGGACAGCGGGACTTTCCGCCCGGAATCCCCCATCCGACCTCCGTCTCTTTGTTGACCGGCACAAATTTTACCCGGGAAAGCCTGCAGACGGAACTAGCGCGCTTCGGGACTATTTTTGAAGGTTTCTTGCAGATGGACGCCGGTCGGCTGACAGCGTCGTATGAAAAGAAGTTGTACCGCAAGGGCTCGTGGTATCCCTACCGGGATTCGCGCACAGGAGAGCGTTTCGAGGCTTGTTTTCTCGGTACGGAAGACGCCGGCAGGGCTGTATTGGAAACCCGGGAGGGAGGCATACGAAAATTTGCATTCAAAGAACTTGAATTTTTGATATAAATTTGTTTTTCGTATATTTGCAAAAGTAAAATTGAAAATTTATGAGAATTCACAGAGACGGCTGGGGAACAATTGCTGCCATCTGGGCAGTCTGCCTGGGCATTATTGCCTTGTGTACCTATTTTATTCACATTGCGTGGATTTCGGTGGCCATCAGTGTCATTCTGGCTTTCCTTATGTGTTTTATTCTCTATTTCTTCCGTGTCCCCGTACGAAGAGGCAATATCGACAGCGAGAAATCCGTCACGTCGGTCGCGGACGGAGAAGTGGTCATCATTGAAAAAGTCTTCGAAGAAGAATACCTCAAACGCGAGTGCATCCAGGTATCCGTGTATATGAATTTCTTTAATATGCACGTCAATTTCTGGCCGGTCAGCGGGGTATGCACCTACCACAAATACCATCCCGGGAAATATTTCCTCGCGTTTATGCCCAAGGCATCCGAACTCAACGAACACACTTCCATCGCCGTCAAGACGGCCGACGGTCAGGAAATTTTCTTCAAGCAGATAGCCGGTACCTTTGCCCGTCGGATTGTCTGTAAAGCCAAAGTCGGAAAAGAAAGCGTGCGCGGCAAGCAGTGCGGACTCATCAAGTTCGGCTCGCGCATCGATATGTACCTCCCTTTGGATGCGGACATCAAGGTGGAGGTGGGAGACGATGTGGTCGCCTGCCTCTCCGTATTGGCTGAATTGAAATAGAATCTAGCCCCGCATCGCGGCGATGGCCGCAGCCGGATCATCCGCACGGAACACCGAAGAACCCGCTACCAGAATATCCGCACCGGCTGAAATCAAGCGGGAAGCGTTCCGGGGACTGACGCCGCCATCCACTTCGATATGTGTCGAAAGCCCGCGCGATACAATTTCTGCTTTCATCCGTTCCACCCGTCCGTAGGTTTCTTCCATGAATGCCTGGCCGCCGAATCCGGCAAATACGGACATAATCAGCACAAAATCACAGAGGTCAAGATAAGGAAAAAGTTTTTCGACGGGGATATTGGGGTTGATGGCCAGGCCCGGCTTGACCCCTTGGTCCATAATGATGCCCAGAATAGACTCGGGATCATCCCGGGTGGCATCCAGATGAAAACTCAACATAGAGGCACCCGCCTTGCAGAAACGCTCGATATAGGTTTGCGGATGCCGAATCATCAGATGCACATCCAGCGGCTTGGTTGCCATGGAATGGACAGCATCTACGATGGGAAAACCAAAAGAAATATTGGGAACAAAGCGGCCGTCCATCACATCCAGATGAAAAAGGTCGGCGTGTTCATTGATCAAACGTACATCTTTTTCCAGATGCAGAAAATCGGCAGCGAGCAAAGAAGGGGCAATGAGAGCAGACATAATCAGCGGGCAGCGGGATGCAGAATCTTTTCAATATCCGCCACATACTGACGGAAGACTTTATCCGTATCTATCAAATCCTGCACCGTAGAACAAGCGTGCAACACGGTCGCATGGTCTTTTCCGCCAATCTCCGCACCGATGGCGGACAAAGAAATGTTCGTGATATGGGTGCGCGAAAGGTACATGGCAATTTGACGGGCTTGTACAATCTGACGTTTGCGGGACTTGCTCAGGAGCATATCGCGCGTCAGGTCGAAATAATCGCAGACCGTCTTGAGAACCTTATCAAGCGTCACATCGCTCTTCGCCTCCCCGACGATGTTGCCTACCACTTGACGGGCGAGCTCCAGCGTGATTTCCTTGCGGGCCAGTGTCGCGTTGGCCACCAAAGAAATCAACACTCCCTCCAATTCCCGGAAATTCGTTCGGATATTCGAGGCCAGATAATCAATGACGTCATCGCTCAATTCGACCCCCTCGCGGAACGAACGGGAACGAAGCATCTCCATCCGGGTGGAATAATCCGGCACCGTCAATTGGACGCTGAGCCCCCATTTAAGGCGGGACAACAGCCGCTCTTCGAAATTCTGCAACTCCACAGGCGGACGGTCAGAGGTGAAAATCAACTGTTTGCCGGCTTGATGAAGTTGGTTGAAAATATGGAAAAATGCCTTTTGGGTGCCCGGAGAAGCCAGTTCCTGAATATCATCGATAATCAGCACGTCAATGCGGGAGTAGAAACTCAGAAAGTCAGTCAGCCTATTACCCTGGCTGGCATCCATGAACTGTACTTTGAAACGGCCCGCCGGAACATAGAGCAAGACCAGATCGGGATGCTGTTGCTTCAAAGCAATGCCGATGGCCTGGGCGATATGTGTTTTTCCCAAGCCCGGGCCACCGAAAATAAACAAGGGGTTGAACGTTGCCTTGCCCGGTACGGCGGCAATACTCTTACCGGCTGTGACCGCCATGTGGTTGCATTCTCCTTCAACCAGGTTCTCAAAGCAATACTCCTTGTTGAGATTGGGATTGATCTTCACACGCTGGACGCCCGGAATGACAAACGGATTGGGCGAAGCTCCCCCTGTGGAATAGGTGGGAACGGAAATCGTCTTGTTTTCCGGTGTGTTGTCGTGGGCTGAAGGCAGATTCATCGTCTTATCCTTGGCTACGGGAATACTGTATCGAAGATTGGCATCCGTCCCGATGACGCGATACAACGTCTTCTGGAGGACTTTCAGATAATGCGTCTCGAGAAAATCCCTGAAAAATTCCGATGGAACCCGCAGCGTAAGCGTATGCCCTTCCAACCGAAGCGGGACCAGTGGCTTGAACCAGGTAGCGAACTGCTGAGGCTCAACGATGTTCCGGATAATGCCCAGACATTCGTCCCACTTCGATATGTGATTATATAGTTCCAAGGGTTAGAAAGGTTATCGTTTGTTTGCATTGCAAAATTGGTGAAAAAATAATTAATAAAAATTTCAATTTGCTATTGTAAATTTAAAAAAATTTGCATGTAGCACAGAATGCAATATTTCTTTTGAAATTATATAATCTAATGGTTTATAATATTTTATCCATACTATCCCGAGTAAAAGTATTGATTTTCGTAATTTTTAATTTAGAATAATTCAAAAATAGAAAACATTCCCTGCAGCCGCCTGGGAAGATTATTTTCTACAGATTGTCACCTTGTCTCCGTCTATTTCGACAAGAAATGAATCGGGATAATTTTTTTTAACTTTTTTCCAGTTTTCCCGGACGACAGCCCAATCGTCTCCGGGATATACGATATATTTATAATAACGCCCGACTTTAATGACTTTTTTCGGATAATCGCCCTTTATTTTTTTGTCCGGTTCGGAAGACGCGAAAACCTGAATGCCATAACGGGGGGCAGATGCCTGCACTGTACCTTCTACCGACTCATATTGAGCCTTGAATTGCATAAAGCCCTCATAAATAGCCTGTGCAATTTCATCAATCCCTTTTTCCGAACGCAAATAGGACAAATCATCCGGGTTGCTGATAAAACCGCACTCCAGAAGAACGGAAGGCATCGCCGTGCGCCAGAGCACATAGAAATTATCCTGGGAAACTCCGCGTCGGACCAGTTTCGTACCGGCAATCGATGCATCCATCATGCCGGCAAAAAGCAGGCTTTGTTCATAGTAGGCACTCTGAATGAGATTGAACACGATGGCAGACGCCGGATCAGAAGGGTCGAAACCCTGGTATTTGACCGAATAATCGTCCTCGAACTGCACCACGGCATTTTCCCGCTGGGAAACACTCATATTGAGGCCGAAAACATCGTTGTTCTTGTTTTTGGATTCCCCCAGGATATGGGCGGAAAAACCGCTGGGCCCTGGTTTCTTGATGGAATTTATGTGAATGGAAATAAATAGATTGGCCTTGTTCCTATTGGCAATCTCAGCCCGATCGAGAAGAGGAATGAACACATCTTTGTCGCGGGTCAGCACCACCTTGACTCCAGGGCATCCTTCGTTGATTTTATCCCGTACTTTACGAGCAATTTTCAACGCAAGATCCTTTTCCTTGGTTTTATTGTCCTTGCTGACCGCCCCCGCATCTTTTCCTCCATGACCGGGGTCCAATACAACGGTTTCCAACTTCAAACTGACCGGATCCACGGCCCTCACCGGAACGAGATGGCCCAGACCCAGCAGCAACAAGGCAAAAACAACACGAATTTTCATGGTAAAATGCAACAGGAACGCCGTTGGGGGCATCCTAAATTTTGTATTTGACAAATTTAACATTAAATTTGCAGATTGCAAACTTCGATTTGACTTTTTTGTATTTTTCGCTTCATATCCGTCTTTGCAAACACTTGCCGAAAGTCCTTTTGTGCGGCTTGTTCATTTTCCTGTTTGTACTATTCTGCTCCTTGCCATCACCGGCACGAGAAAAGAAGGCTCCACGCAATGGGAAAGGCCGTATTGAATTGAAAGACAGCATTCCCGTCTTATCCGACTCAGCCCGGGCAGTCAGGGACAGCATCCATCGCAGCGATAGTATCCGTCGGGCAGACAGTCTCGACATCCTCAACAAAAGTTCTCTGGAGATGCCGGCCTTCACTGACGCCAAAGACTCCATCATCGAAAATTTCGTCGAAGGCCACCGCGTGATTTATTATTATGGGGACGTGAAAGTCACCTATGGCGATATGACGCTGACGGCCGATTATATGGAGTACGACCTTCAGACCGGTAATCTGTACGCGCGCGGAACCACCGACACGGCCGGGGTCGTCAAAGGGGCGCCCGTGATGACCAGCGGGGGCAAGACCTACTCGATGGAGGAGATGCGTTACAACTTCAAGTCCAAGAAGGCCCGCGTCACCAACATGATTACCAACGATTCGGAAGGTATCCTGCATGGTAAGAACATCAAGATGATGCCCGATCAGAGCATCAACCTGACCAAAGGAAAATACACGGTCTGCGACCTCGAACACCCCCACTACTACCTTTCGCTGTCGGCGGCGAAAGTGATTACCAAACCCTCGCAAAAAACGGTGTTCGGTCCGGCCTGGCCCGTGATCGAGGACGT
>JAGCUV010000088.1 GCA_017962705.1 Bacteroidales bacterium | reverse complement strand
GTCGATTGCCCTCTTCTTCACCGCCTTTAAGGACAACATCTGGGTTGCCAAGGCTTTCGCGGGCATCCGTCCCGTGGTCATCGCCCTGATTGCCGTCCCCACCGTCCGCATGGCCCAGAAATCCTGCCGGAAATGGTGGGCCTGGCTACTGGCCGTCACCTCGCTGGTGCTGGTCGCTTTCCTGAGCGTTTCGCCCATTTACATCATCCTCTGCGTTCTGGTTATTGGATTCAGCTTAAGTTATTGGAAAGAATGGAAACGCTGATGTTGCTCGGCCAGTTGGCCTGGACTTTTTTTGTCATCGGCGCCTTCACCTTCGGCGGCGGCTACGCGATGCTGTCCCTCATCCAGAACCAGGTCGTGGTCGAACACGCGTGGCTCAGCGAAAGCACCTTCACCGACATCGTCGCCATCTCCCAGATGACGCCGGGGCCCATCGGCATCAACAGCGCCACCTTTGTCGGCTACGATGTGCTCTATACGGCCAGCGGCAGCCACCTGCTCGGACTATGCGGCTCCGCCGTCGCGACCTTGTCGGTCGTGTTGCCTTCGTTCCTGATTATGCTGCTGATTGTGCGCTTTTACCTGCGCTTCAAAGACAGCCGCCTCTACGCCGGCACGATGGACTACCTGCGCCCTTGCGTGGTCGGCCTTATCGGAGCTGCCGCCCTCATCCTCATTGTCAAAACCACCTGGAACGGCTACACCCCCTCTTTCCGGCTTGTCGCCGAAAATTTCCCCGATTACAAAAGTTGGATTTTACTCGCCTTCGCCGCCTCCTACTGGCGCAAAACCAGCCCCATCCTGCTCATCCTCTCCGGCGCCGCCTTGGGACTTATCCTCTACTAAACGCAGGTGTAGCCGCCGTCGACGGCAATGTTCTGGCCGTTGACGTAACTGCTGAGCGGAGAGGCCAGGAAGAGGGCGCAGGTGTCCAATTCGCCCTCTTTGCCGTAACGGCCCAGCGGAATGCTGCGCTTGGCGATGTCCTGGAAGAAATCGGAATCGAGGGTGGCCGTCGTCAAATCGGTGTAGAAATACCCCGGGCAGATGCTGTTGACCGTGATGCCGTGCTTGCCCCACTCGGCAGCCAAGGCGCGCGTGAGGTTCACCACGCCACCCTTAGCTGCGTGATACGGCGCGCTGCCCACGATGAGGTTGCCCACCAAGCCGTACATCGAAGCGATGTTGATGATGCGGCCGAACTTCGCCTTGATCATCTCCTTGCCGAACTCGCGGGAGCACACGAAGGTGCCGAACAAATCGATGTCCATTTCGCGCTTGAACTGTTCGTCCGTAATCTTCTCGGCATCGTCCACGGCACCGGTCCCCGCATTGTTGACCAAGATGTCCACCCGGCCAAACTTCGCCATCGTGGCCGCTACGGCGGCCTGCACATTCTCCGTGCTGGTGATGTCGCAAGCGAACGGCAGGCACTGCACGCCGAACTCCGCCTCAATCGCTTTCGCATTCTCCTCCAACAGATTCATTCGACGGGCCAGCAGCACCAGATTGGCGCCTTGGTTGGCATACGCGCGGGCCATCTGCAGACCCAGACCGGTGGAAGCTCCGGTAACGACCGCCACGCGGCCGGACAAATCAAAATAATTTTTCATTTTTAAATTCATTAAAACGTTCTACACTAACGCACAACAACAATATTGGGAACGATACGCTGGCCATAACCATCGTATTTCTTATTATCATAAGGATGGGACAACACGCCCTTTCCCTCCAGCCAGAGAGCGCTCGAGCCGCCGCCGTCCAGGTTGAGCGCCTCGGTCATTCCGACCATACGGGCGATCTGGGCCGTCTCGGAAATGGTCGTCCCGATGCCCTCGTCAAAACGGCCGTCAATCACCATCAGGTAAACATAGCCGTTGTCGTCCGTTCCGATGACGGTGCGCGGATGACGGTTGGAATAGAACTTGTCCTTGGGCCAGTTCGCAATGATTTCCCGGCTGTCCGCCAACAGGATGGGACCGGCGCCCAACGCCTCTTCATAGCCCTTGGCATACTTGTCATAACTAGCCTGGGTCTTGCAACGCAGGATGCGCATCCCGTTTCCGTTGGTGACAAACATCCCGTCCACCCGGTACAGTTCGCTGTCCTCCGTCACGCCCTTCCGCTCGCCAGCGTCCTTTACATAAGTCGTCGGCGTCAGGGCCTTCACATTGAAATAACTGCCGTTGATGGCGGCCAGCGCACCGGCTTTCTGCGCCAAGGCGCTGGTACTGTCCGATTGCTCGGCGGGCGCGTCAATCACATCCAACCTATGCTCGGAAGCCTTGAAACGAAGGACGGAAACGCTCTGCATCGCCCCGAAAACCGGCTCGTGCACGAGCGCATACTCCAGTCCGTTGCCCCCGTCCTGCCACTCCAGCGTCGCCAGACGCAACTCGCGCGGCATAAACCGGGCCTTGACTTCTTCCCAATCATAATAGACGCTTTCGACCGCTTTCAAATCATACAAATGGCGCTCGACCCCGTTGTACACGAACTTGACCAGCACCCGGCCCTTCGCATTCCGGTAAAACGCCAGTTGCATATTGGAAGCCAGCGGGATGTTGCGAGGATTGCTCCATTTTTCGGCAATCTCGTCAAAGGACAAGCGGGCCCCTACTTCTTCCAAGCCGAAATAACCCGCCAACGCAACCAGCGGATAATCGTGGCTGAACTTCAAATCTGCGCAAACCGTCCCGTTCGCCAACGCCTCGTCCGCCTTGGTCAGGATATCTCGGACCAAAGGCTCGGTGCGCGGCATGCGGTCCGCCCCGAACTCCACGGAATTTCCGTGTTCGGCATAGATGTCGTGAACCGTCTTATTCCAGAAATAATAGGTCACTTCTTCCGGCAGGTGGCGGAAAACATTCTCCGTCAGACCGGAAGCCTGCGCCGTTTTCGCGATTCTCCAGACGTGTTTGTTGAACCGCTCTTTGTCCACGGCCAGGACCTTCCCCCGCGCCGGGTCGCTGAAAAGGCGGTCGAACACTGCATCGAAATCCGGGCTGTCTTTCTTCAGCATCTTCGAAATCAATTTTTCAACGGCCTTTCTATGCTGGGAGGAACAACCATTGTTGATGTATCGAAAATAACGGTCGCCGCAATCGTAGGAAAAATCCAAGTCCGACTGCAAAGCGGCCATCGTCGTCGTAAAAGCCGACATGCTCACGATAGAACGGGGCACAACGCTCAATTCGACGCGCACCTTTTTGTTTCCTTTCTTGAAAACATCCTTGTACGCCTTGTAGATGCGACGGCCCAACTCCTGCTCTTCATACACGCCCCGCTCCGTCAGGTGGCCGGGACAGCCGTCCCACTCCTTGATCACCTTGCGGGCTTCATCCAGCAAAGCAGCTCCATCCTCCGTCAGGATGCCCTCCGCCTGAGCCTGCTTGAGAACCTCGACCACATAATCGTAGCCGGTCTGGTCGGAATCATTGCGGGAGCCGTGACGGCCGTAGTGGCTCAAATAAACGGGCTTGTAGCCCTTGGGCGCCGGGGTGTAGACCTCGTCTATAAATTCATAGATGTGCGTGTTGACGCCCGCGCGGTTGGGGTCGTCGCGCAGCATCTGCTGCGGTCCGGGCAGCATCGTGACCGTCAGAAGAAAAGCTAAAAGACTCATCTTGACAAACAATTACAGTTATACGACAGGCGCGAGCGCCGCGCCTATCTTTGCAAAGATAAATAAAATAATAAACAGAAACAAATCGAGCGCCCCACCCCGATTTTCAGCAACAAGCGGAGGCATCACTGCAATGGCCGGCGGTCTCGACTTCGAGGGTGCTGTGGGCGATGCCTTCGCGGGAAAGAATTTCCTTGGCGGCGTGTACGATAGACTCGGCGTCTGACAGGTTCTCCACCACCAGATGGGCGGTCAGGGCGGTCTCGGTGGTGCTGATGGGCCAGACGTGGATATGATGAACCTCCTTGATACCCTCCAGGGCTTGTATTTGTTCGAGAATGGAGTCCATATGCACTCCTTCCGGGATGGCGTCAATGCTCAGGCGGATGCTCTGCTTGAGCAGGTCCCAGGTGCCGGCCAGAATGACGACGGCAATCACCAGGCCGATGATCGGGTCGATGACAAACCAGCCCGTAAAATGGATGACAATGCCGGAAACCACCACCCCGACGGAAACGAGGGTGTCCGCCAGCATATGCAGGAAAGCCCCCTGGGTGTTGAGGTCGTGGCTGCGCTTGCGAAGGAGCAGGAGCGTGGTGAGGCCGTTGACCAGAATCCCGGCCCCGGCCGTCCAAGAAATGACCGCCCCGTTCACCTCGACCGGATGCAGCAGTTTGCCGACGCTTTCCACGATGATGGCCCCCACCGCCAACAGCAGGAGGACTGCATTGGTCAGGGAAATCAGCACGGACATCTTGCGATAGCCATAGGTATAGCCCTTGCGCTGGTGGCTGTGCAAAAGGCCGAGCGCAACCAGGGCCAGCGCCAGCGAAATGATGTCGCTGAGGTTGTGTCCCGCATCGGAGAGAAGGCCTACCGAATGATAATATAGCCCCGCTACCGCCTCGACGACCACATAAGTCAAATTGAGAACGATAGAGAGGATATACACATTCTTCAAGGACGCGTCCGCCACCTGCGGCCCGTGATGATGGTGGTGATGCTCGTGGTAATGATGTTCGGCCATAATTTTGAAATTATTCGCAAAAATACGGCAGGACGGAAAGAAAAGCAAATATTTTGGCCGCGAATTTTGTAACTTTGCAGGCCTAAAAAAGAAAAATTATGACCATCGATATGCAAGAGAAACAGATTCCGGTGTTGCTGCTGACCGGCTACCTCGGCAGCGGAAAGACCACATTGCTCAACAACATCCTCGCCAACCGCAAAGGCATCAAATTTGCCGTCATTGTCAATGACATCGGCGAGGTGAACATCGACGCGGAACTGATTGAGAAAGGCGGCGTCGTGGGCCAGGGGGACGACAGCCTGGTCGCCCTGCAAAACGGCTGCATCTGCTGTACCCTGAAGATGGACCTGGTCAACCAGTTGGCCGAACTGACCTCGATGCGCAAGTTTGACTACATCGTCATCGAAGCGAGCGGCATCTGCGAACCCGCTCCCATCGCCCAGACCATCTGCAGTCTTCCCCAACTGGCTCCCGTCTCCGTGATGGGCGAAATGCCCTATGTGGACAGCATCGTCACGGTGGTGGACGCCCTGCGGATGCGGGATGAATTTGACGGCGGCGCCGCTCTTGAAAAGGAGGATATCGAAGACGAGGATTTGGAGCGGCTGGTCATCGAGCAATTGGAATTCTGCAACATCGTCCTGCTCAACAAGGCCTCGGAAGTATCTGCCGACGAATTGGGCAAGTTGCGCGCGATTGTCAAGAACATCAACCCCGAAGCCAAAATCCTCGAATGCGACTACGGCAACATCGACTTGGACGAAATCATCTACACCGGTCTGTTTGACTTCGACCGCGTAGCCACTTCCGCCGCCTGGATTGCCGAAATCGAAGGCCACGACGAGGAAGAGGATGAGGGCGAAGCGCTGGAATATGGCATCGAGACTTTCGTCTACACCCGTCGGGAGCCTTTCGACATCAACAAATTCGACTATTTGGTCACCAAGAAATGGCCCAAGAACATCATCCGCGCCAAAGGCATCTGCTACTTTGCCGACGAACCCGACAAATGCTACCTGTTCGAGCAGGCCGGCCGCCAGATGGCCCTCAAAGACGCCGGCTACTGGTTCGCCACGATGGACCAGGAAGCCCTGCAGCAGATGATGGAACGCGACGCCAAACTGCGCCGCGACTGGGACCCCGTCTATGGCGACAGAATGATAAAACTCGTCTTTATCGGACAACACCTCGACAAAACCGCCCTCACCGCCCTTCTTAATAATACCCTGGCGGAGTGAGAATACTCAATATCCCATAGAGCAAGCTCGGGCCAAAAGTCCTCCGAAAGGAAGTGCGCAGGCGTTGAGGGAGCGAGGGTGAAAAGAATTGCGGGATCCCTTTTTTCGGGTCCCGCAAACTTTTTGCCCTCGCGTGAAGGTCTTGATGAGTACTAAAACCGGCCGTGGGCGCCGCCACCGCCGAAGGAGCCTCCGCCAAAGCCGCCGAAGCCCCCGCCTGAGAAACTACCGCCGGAGCTACTGCCGCCTCCCCCGAAAATAATGGGACCGCCGAAGCCGCCGCCCGTGCCGGAATTTCTTCCCGAACCGCCAGTATGATTCTTTTTGGCGATTATAATCAAGACGATGATAAAAATAATAATGTAGAATAGCAGTTCCCAGCCATCCTCTTCCTCCTCGCCGTCACGCGGTTCTGAGATTTCTCCCGCCGCCAAGGCCATTACCTCCGCACAAGCCTCCATCAAAGCGGGTGAATAGTCGTCCTCCCGCAGGTACGGACCCATGATGTTGCGGATGATTCGTGCGGCGTAAGCATCCGGGATCGCACCCTCCAATCCCCTGCCAGGCAAAATGGCCACATCCACATACTTGGCGTCCGGGTCGCTTTCCAACTGCGGATTGCGTATCTTCAACAGAATCAGCACCCCGTTGTTGCGTTTGCTGCCAATGCCCCACTTGTTGCCCAAAGCGGTGCCATACTCGACAATTTCACGACCATCCAGCGTCGGCATCGTCACGATGCAAATCTGGTTGGACGTCGAATCGTCAAAGGCCACCAGCACCTGCTCCAACGAATCCCGCTGATAGGCCGGAATCACGGACGCGAAGTCATTGACCAAGCGGGGCGGGTCTGACGGTTCGGGCAGACCGTCCTTAGAGGAATCAAAAAGCCCCGCCTGCAAGGGCAAAGCCGCAAGCAGGGCGAGGGTTAAAAGAAGCGGGCGGAACATCAGAATTCAACCTTGGGGGCTTTCTTGGCTTCTTCGTCCGCCTCGAAATAGCCTTTCTGCTGGAAGTTGAACATACCGGCGATAACGTTGTTAGGGAACTTCCGGAGATAGGAATTGTACTCCTTGGCCACCTCGTTGAATGCGCGGCGAGCCTCTGCGATCCGGTTCTCGGTTCCCTCCAACTGAGCCTGCAAATCCAGGAAGTTCTGGTTGGCCTTGAGGTCGGGATAATTTTCCACCACCATCAACAGACGGTTCAATGCAGAACTCACTTCGCCCTGGGCCTTGC
>JAGCUV010000087.1 GCA_017962705.1 Bacteroidales bacterium | reverse complement strand
CCGTCCCGTCCTCATCGTACCCTATATATAAAGGTATCACGCCGATGGGGTCGCGGGCAATCAGATAACTGCCGTCGGTCTCGTCATAGAGGGCGAACGCGAAAATGCCGCTGATATCTTCGAGAAAATCCGCACCTTTTCCCGATACAGGGCCAGAATCACCTCGCAGTCGGAACCGGTAGCGAAAGGATAGATGCCGTCGAGGCGTTTGCGAATCTCGCGGTGGTTGTAAATCTCGCCGTTGACGGCCAGCACTTGCTTGCGGTCGGGCGAGAACAGGGGCTGTCCTCCCGAGAGCGGGTCGACGATGGCCAGCCGTTCGTGGGCCAGTGTGCAGGAGGCGCTGCTGTAAACGCCGCTCCAGTCGGGTCCGCGATGCCGGATCTTGGCTGACATCCTCAAAGCTTTTTCCCGGATTTCTTTTTCCGGTGCTTTACTTCCGAAAATTCCTATAAAACCACACATAATCCTGTAATTCTACATCAAAAAAAAGGCTGATTCATCTGAACCAGCCTTGATTTTGAAATATTTTTTAGAAATTATCTTTTCTCTTGTGCACCCGCAAATGACTGGCGGAAAACAGGCACGCAAAGCGAAGACCCCGGGAATTCTTCTGGTTCTTCTGATTCTGCTGCTTGTTATTTTTCCAAGTCATCATTGATGTCGTAATCACAATCCGGGATGCAAAGTTAAACTTTTTTTATAAACAAACAAAATTTTTTCGCAAAATTTTTCATTTTTCCGCACGATAACTTCAGATCAACGGTTCGGCGGTCATGGCGGCGGGCTGGGGAATGCCCATCAGTTTGAGGATGGTGGGAGCCACATTGCAGAGGGCCCCGTCTTTGACGGACTTGACCTCGTCGCCGGCGTTGATGACGATGAACTGAACGGGATTGAGGGAATGCGCCGTGTTGGGCGAGCCATCCTCGTTGACCGCATAGTCGGCATTGCCGTGGTCGGCCGTCAGCAGCACCACATAGCCGTGCTCAATGGCCGCGGTCACTACTTTCTTGACGCAATTGTCAATAGTCTCGACGGCCTTGCAAATGGCGGGATAAACGCCCGTATGGCCTACCATATCGCCATTGGCGAAGTTCAGGATAATCATATCTTCCACCTCGGAATTGATGGCCGCGACCAATTTCCCGGTCACCTCGGGCGCGCTCATCTCGGGTTGCAAATCGTAGGTCGCCACCTTCGGGGAATTGACCAGGATGCGGTCTTCACCTTCGAACTGCGCCTCGCGACCGCCGTTGAAGAAGAAGGTCACGTGGGCATATTTCTCCGTCTCGGCAATACGCAACTGGCGCTTGCCGGCGCGGGACACCGTCTCGCCGAGGGTATTTTCCACATTCTCCTTGTCAAACAAAATATGCAGCCCCGTAAAAGAAGCGTCGTAGGGAGTCATGCAGCAATAGTACAGCGGAAGCGTGTGCATCCCCATTTCAGGCATATCCTGCTGGGTGAGCACCGCCGTGATTTCGCGGGCGCGGTCGTTGCGGAAATTGAAGAAAATCACCGCGTCTCCCTCTTCCACCTTACCGATGGCCTGTCCGTCGGCGCCTGTGATGACGATGGGCTTGATGAATTCGTCCGTCACATCGGCGGCGTAAGAAGCCTCAATACCCTCCAACGCGCTGGAGAAAGCGGCGCCCTTTCCATTGACAAGCAGGTCATACGCCTCTTTAACACGTTCCCAGCGTTTGTCGCGGTCCATCGCATAGAAGCGGCCGCAGACGGAAGCCACGCGGCCGGTCGTCTTGGACATTTCCGCCTCCAAATCCGCTACGAAACCTTTGCCGCTGCGCGGGTCGGTGTCGCGTCCGTCCATAAAGCAATGCACGAACACATCTTTCAGGCCGTACTGCTGCGCCACGGCCAGGAACTCATACACGTGGGCCAGCGAAGAATGCACACCGCCCATCGAAGCCAGGCCCATCAGGTGGAGCTTCTTGCCCGACTGCTTGACATAGTCGTACGCTGCCTTGATTTCGGGTTTCTCCAGCAACTTGTGCTCCCGGCAGGCGATATTGATTTTCACCAGGTCCTGATACACCACACGACCGGCCCCCAGATTTAGGTGGCCCACCTCGCTGTTGCCCATCTGACCGTCCGGCAGACCGACATATTCCCCGCAAGCCTGCAAATGAGCCATCGGATATTTGGCCCGGAGCGAATCGATAAAAGGAGCGCCCTGGGTGTAAATCGCATTGCTGTGGTCGTGACGGCCTTCGCCCCAACCATCCAAAATCATCAAAAGTACTTTTCTGTCCATATCGCGTATATTTTATTTCCTGTCCTGGCCCCCGCTGCAAGGGCCGAAATTAATCCTGCAAAATTACGCATTTTTACGGAATTTTACGTATTTTTGTAGGATTTATGTGAGTTGTATGAGTAAAAAGAAGAAAAAGAAATCCGCTCCGGCCCGTGTGGTAGTCGGTATTGCGAAAATGTCGCGGGACGGTTCACTTTTTGTCAAAGTAGAAGGAGAAGAGGACGAATATTTTGTGAGGCCGACCCGCACCCTGACCGCGCTTGACGGCGATACGGTCAAATTGAGCGTCACCAAGGAGCCCGGCGTCCGCGTGCGGCCCGAAGGCGTAGTGATCGAGATTGTCCAACGCTCCCGCAAGCAGTTCGTAGGCATCCTGCACGTGGTCGGCGAGCAGGCCTGGGTGCTGATGCAAGGCAAGAATATGCCCTACGATATCCAAGTGACCGTCGGCGCGGAACGCCCCGGCAGCATCATTCCCGAGGATGGCAACCGATTCCGCCTCTATAAAATCTATGACGAAGACGGCAACGAACTCATCGCCCGAAAAGGTGAAAAGGTGGGCGTGGTCGTCGATTTCTGGAGACGCGGCGACCCCTGCCCCAGCGGCCACCTGACCGATGTGCTGGGCATGCCCGGTGAGAACAACACGGAGATGCACGCCATCCTGGCGGAATTCAACCTCCCCTACCGCTTCGAGCCGGCCGTCGCCAAGGCCGCCGACAGCATCAGCGAAGTCATCACAGACAAAGACCTGAAAGGCCGCGAAGACTTCCGCAAGACCCTGACATTCACCATCGACCCCTCCGATGCCAAGGACTTCGACGACGCCCTTTCGTTCCAAGTTCTGAATAACGGAAACTACGAAGTCGGCGTTCATATCGCGGACGTCACC
Organism: Bacteroidales bacterium; assembly: GCA_017962705.1. GTDB lineage: Bacteria > Bacteroidota > Bacteroidia > Bacteroidales > UBA932 > Cryptobacteroides. The sequence continues at coordinate 7,396 of JAGCUV010000087.1, read as the reverse complement.
CATTATGTCAAGGTAGGTTCCGCCGTAGATGAAGAAGCCAAAGAAAGAGGCACTTCCGTCTATCTGGTGGACCGGACCGTCCCGATGCTTCCGGAGAAACTCTCCAACAAACTGTGCTCCCTGCGTCCCCACGAAGAGAAGCTCACCTTCTCCGTGGTCCTCGAACTCACCCCCGAAGCGAAAATTGTCTCCTCGCGCATCGTGCGCACCCTCATCGATTCCGACTGGCGCTTCGACTATGAGGGCGCCCAGGCCATCATCGACAGCGGGGATGCGACCCTCGGCGGTGTTCCGGAGCCCGTCGGACAGGCCGTGTTGAAACTCCACCAACTGGCCACCATCATCCGCCGGAAACGCTTTGCGGCCGGCTCCATCGACTTCAACCGCCCCGAAATGAAAGTGCGGGTGGACGAGACGGGCCGTCCGGTGGAAATCTTCCAGAAATTCAGCAAGGAGGCCAACTGGCTGATTGAAGAATTCATGTTGCTGGCCAACAAGACCGTGGCGGAATTCGTCGGCAAAGGCGCCGGAGAAAAACGGGCCGCCGGAGCGCAGAAGACCTTCGTCTATCGTATCCACGACGAGCCCAATGTTTTCAAAATCGACTCCCTGCGCAATTTCGCCCGCAATTTCGGCTACAAGATGGGGCCGACCAACTCCGGCAAGGAAATCGCCTCTTCGCTCAAGGAGCTCTTCAACGAAGCGGTCGGCAAGCCGGAAATCAACGCCCTGGAAATGATTGCCCTGCGTTCGATGGCCAAGGCCATCTATTCGACCGACAACATCGGGCATTATAGCCTGGCTTTCCCCTACTAGACGCATTTCACCTCTCCCATCCGCCGGTACCCCGACCTGATGGTGCACCGCCTGCTGACGCTGTACTTGGGCGGAGGCGCTTCGGCCTCGAAGGAGAGTTATGAACAACTCTGCAAGCACTGTTCGGACCGGGAGCAGGTGGCCGCCGACGCCGAGCGCGCCAGCATCAAGTATAAACTGGTGGAATATATGTCCGAGCGCATCGGGGAAGAATTCGTCGGTCACATCTCCGGACTTACCGACTGGGGAATGTATGTCGAGGTGGAGCCCACCAAAATCGAGGGGATGGTCCCCCTGCGGGAAATCACCACGGATTTCTTCGATTTCGATGAGGAGAATTACCGCTTGGTCGGACGGCGCACCCGCCAGACCTATTATTTGGGCGAGGAAGTTCGCGTCCGCGTAAAAAACACCTCGCTCGAACAGAAACTGCTGGACTACGAACTCATTCCCGACCCCAATAAAAAGGCCGACCCCAACCTGCACAGCGGAGGCAAACCCTTCAAGGGCGCGAAAGCGGGCGGGAAGAAAGCCAGCGGCGCGCGCCAAAAGTCAGGCAACAAACGCAAATAAAGAAAGAGGACAATGGATAGAAGAGATTTTCTCAAATCGGCCTTGCTTTCCGGCGGCGCGCTCCTGCTGAGCGACTGGAAAGAGGCCTTCGCCCGTGGAACGCAAGACCCCCGCGCCGGCAAAGTGTGGCAAGGATGGAAAGAGGGGGAATTCCAGATTCATTTCATCTACACGGGCGTGGGAGAATCCATGTTCCTGATTTTCCCCGACGGAACGACGATGCTGCTGGACTGCGGCGATTTCGATGCCGCCGCCCGGGGCGAGAAAGCCGTTCCCATCCTGCCGAACTCCGACCGGCACGCCGGAGAATGGATTGCCCGCTATGTCACCCGCGTCAACCCCGCCATCACGGACGTGGATTATATGATGCTCACGCACTACCACAACGACCACGCCGGCAGCGATCAATTTTATGCCGAAAAAATCATCCGCGACGGGGAAGAATACGCCCTCAGCGGATTCAGCCAGACGGCGGAGACCTTGCATTTCAAGCGGGCCATCGACCGCATCTATCCGGAAAAGGACGACACCCTGGCCTGGGCCGACAAAGACACGGTGGAGCATATGCGTCGCTTCTATCGCCATATGGAAAAGCACCGGGGCCTCGCCATCGAGAAGTTCCGTCTCGGCGCAACCGACCAGATTGTCCTGCTCAAGAATCCCGGAAAATATCCCGACTTCTCGGTCCGCAACATCTGCGGCAACGGCTGCATTATCGACGGGAGCGGCCGCACCATCGACCTGTATGCCGCCCGGCACGCCGTGGGCAAGCCGGTCAAAAACGAGAACGCGATGAGCCTGGGACAAGTGTTTACCTACGGAGATTTCCGTTTCTATACGGCCGGCGACTTCTCGCACCGTTTCAAGGACCCCGACGGAACGCCCCGTTTCATCGAAGACGACCTCGCCGAAGTTTGCGGCAGCGCCCACGTGGCGAAGCTCAACCACCACGGGCACCATTCGATGAGCAAGAAACTCGTTTCCGCCCTCCGCTCACAAGTTTATGTCAGCTGCGTCTGGGACCAATTGCACAACCTCCCGGACACGATGGAGATTCTTGCCGACCGCAGCCTCTATCCGGGCGAACGCATCATCTGCCCGACCATCATGCCGGCGAAGCGGCGGGCCAAGGACGGGGATGCCGATTGGATGAAGGATGTCGCCAAGGATTCCTATGAGGGCGGACACGTCGTGATCAACGTTGAGAAAGGCGGCAAGAAATACAGTGTCAGCTACCTCACGGCCGAAGACGAGTCGATGACTGTCAAAATCGTTTTGCACTTCGACTGCAAGAAACTGTAAAACGCGTACCGTATTCAGCAAAAAAGCAAAGGAAATCGCCCGACAGGGAAGCAAGCCACAGTTGAACCAGTTCTATATGATATGAAAGGTGTCGATGTTTTCTTTGAAGACAACATCAACGGGACTGCTGGACTTGTGCTCTTCCTCCAGGCGTCCATACATCAGATAGTGCAGCAAGGCCTCCACCCCGGAAAAGCCCTGACGGACCGGATGCTGGTCGATGACAAAGGTGAGGGTGTTTTCCCGCACGCAGCGGGCATTGCCTTCGGTGACATCATAACCGCCCACACAGACATCCGTACGCCCGATTTCCCGAAGGGCGTCCGAAATCAGATAACCCGTAGAAATCATCACGGCGATTCCCTTGACAGCGGGGTTCTCCTGCAAGAATGCGGAAACTTCCGTCTTGATTTTTTCCGGATCGTCCGGAGAATAGAATCCCTCCTTGAGCACCCGTTCCGGATGGATGCAGGCATAATAATCTCGGGCGAGATGATTTGCATCACGGCAGGCACGCCTGACACAAAAACCGCGATGGGAGAAGGGACGGACGGGAAACGGCCCGTCTATTGGAGCAACGGAGACCGAATCGCCGTCAACGGCTATATATCGTCCGCGCTGAGCGGAATCGCCCCTCAGACTACCACTGCGCAGTTTTTTGTATCCAGCGAGGCAACCACGCCTTACAAAGGCCTGTATCCCGCCTCTATCTATAAGGATGCGACGACCGTCACCTTGCCGGACACGCAGATCTGGGCGGAAAACACTTTTGCCAGCAACACCTATCCCCTCGCCGGCTATAGCGCCGACAAAAATGCGACCTTGCAACTCCATCCCCTTTGCGCCATTCTGAAAATATCCATCAAGCAGGACAGCGGAGCGGGCGCAGATACGGACGCGTTGGCGAGCATTGCATTCAGCGGGAACAACGGCGAGCAGGCGTGCGGAGACTTCACGCTCGATTATACGAACGCCACGCTCACTGGAACGTCCACCCGGGATAGCGACCAGCAGATTGAGATGACACTAGAAAAGCCCCTTTCCACCGACAAAGCCCTGGATATCTATATGGTGGTTCCTGCCGCCACCTATTCGGCCGGATTCACCCTGACGATAACGGATGTCAACAACCACGTGATGAATCACGCCACGACTCAATCGCAGACGCTCAAGGCGGGGGTGCTGGAATTGGTTCCGGAGTTTAGCTTCGTGCCGACCACCTCCGCCCGCAACATTTCCGTCAGCCTGTCGGGACAGACCTCTTCCTCTCTCTCTTTCACTTGGAAAGAAGAATACGAAGGGGCCGTCCAAAGCATCGCCAACTGGAAAGCCGAACTTTTTGCGGAAGGGAACGAGACGACTCCCGTCCGGAGTTACAACCTCCCCTCTTCCGCTTTCAGCGGCCAGCAACCGAGTTTCGTGTTCTCCGGGCTCAGCGAAGGAGCCAACTATCTGCTTAAAATCACGGATTTGGACAACAGCGTCGAGTCAAGATTCTTCCGGACCTCGACGGAATCCTTCACCAATGTCGCGATGCCTGCCCATTTCACTGCCGGAGAAGTCGCGCTGGCCGAGAACTTCGGAGAACTCCGCTGGAACAGCGACATCGTCGCCCAAGCCGCCGGCTACGAACCGGCCACTTCTTCTTCATTTAGCAATGACTACACGCCTGACAGCGAAGCGGCCTACCTGCCCGGAAACACGGAGATTTCCCAATATCCGCTGTGGAAACAGACGAGCGCGCTGCCGAGCAGCCGACTGAAAGACTGGGCCTGCGCCGTGGATAGCAAGAGCGGACAGGTCTATGTACGCCCGGGCTATGTGGAAATTCGTTGCAACGGCTCCACCCGCGCCAAGAAGGGCTGGATTTTCACCCCGGCTTTCGGAACGGGCTCCGTAGGCAAATTGAAAGTGAATATTTCCTTTACAGCCTGTTCTTACACGACAACCGAGAGCGATGTCTGGTGCGTGGCTGCCGTGGACCCGGCCAATGTGACGGTCAGCAATTACCAGGCGACCTTGAAGAGCCACCCCACCGCCGAGGACAAGATCCAGCATTTCACCGTCGGCGACCCCGGCACTTGGCAGACCGTTTCCAAAAACCTGACATTGGCCGACGGCGACCGCATTATGATCGGTTTGAAGGCCAGTTACACCCCCGCCGGCGACTACCGCCTGTTTATCCGGGATATCTGCGTCACCGTGACGGAAGTCATCGCGCTGGAAGATCCGCTGACCTTTGTCAACGGGCAGAAAGTGACGACAGTAGCCCAGTGGGCCGAGCGCCGCGAAGAGATTCTGGAGATTTTCCAACGGGAAATGTATGGTCAGATGCCGGCCGCCAGCCCCATCTATTATGAATTGATCGAGAGCGGAAACACCACCCTCCCGGCCCTTTCGGGCGTTCTCGCGCAGGCGGCGGTCCGCGAACAATACCGGATGTGGTTCAAGTCTGACAAGAGCGGCCCGAGTGTCGTCTGGCTGTTGGTCCGTCCGGCTTCCGCCAGCAGTCCCGTTCCGACCATTCTGAATATGAATTTCTACGGCAACCACGAGTTCATGAACGATACCCAGGTCTTGCGCGGAGACAGCGGACGCGGCAGCGGATACGACCAGCGGGGCCGCCGGCTGAATCCGAGCGACCGTTACTATACGCCGTTGAACGTCTTGATTTCTCGTGGATATGCCTTCCTGACCGCGTTCTATGAGGACATCACGGGCGACCCCGAACCCTATGTGGCGTCGGAGGCCCTGGACCGGGTGTTCACGCTTTGGGGACCGCGCGACGAGTCACGCACCGACAATACGATGGCGCTCGATGCCTGGGCTTGGGGCATTATGCGGGGCGTGGATTTGATTCAAGAACTGGACGCTTTGGCCGATGACAAGACTGTGGCGGTCGGCTGCTCCCGCTTGGGCAAAGCCACGCTGATTGCCGGCGCTTTCGACGAACGCATCCCGGTGGTCGTGCCCGTCCAGACCGGTTCGGGCGGCTCTCCCCTCACCAAGCACATCACCGCAGACAAGGAAAGCATCGCCTCCGAAACGACAACTTATCCGCACTGGTTCTGCGCGAAATACGCGACTTACGCGGGCAAAGAAGACACGATGCCTTTCGACCAGCACATGCTGCTTTCCTGCGTGGCGCCACGCGCTTTGCTGGTTGACGGATTCAACCACAAATGGTTCGACACCGAGGGAGAATGGCTGTCCGTGCAAGCCGCCAGCCCCGTGTGGACTTTCCTTGGAAAAGAAGGCCTGCCGGATGTATCCTGGCCGACTGCGGGAAGCACTGTAGGAATTGGGCGCGACCTCGGCTATGTCCGCCGTTCCGGCACCAAGGCCGCCGACCACGGCATCATCCTCCAGGACTGGAACTGGATCATGGACTTCGCCGACCCGCACGTGAAATAGGGAGACGGCTCAACGCAAATGCATCGAAGGTCCCACTGATGAGAGCGGGACCTTCGTTGTATAAGGGATGCCCGGTCGGGGCCGGGCAGGACGGGTGGCTCAGCGAGCATTTTGATAGTCTTGATAGAGAGCCACTGGGCCGTAGTGCCACAACTTGGTGTTTTCTATTTCCAGCCGTTGATAGGTGTCAGAAGAATAGAACCGTGTGAGAGCCTCAAGCGGACTGATATGCTCATCTTCCGCGATAAAAGCAGCTACGGCAGCAGTTTTTCCCGCCAAAATCAAGTATAGATTCTTTTGAGTAATCTCCGCTCTCATCAGCACACCTCCTCAACTTCAACAAACGACAGATACTCCAGCGATTTATCCGTATGGAAGAGCATCTGATCGATAAGACTATATGTCTTTAATTCCCCTATCAACTCCTGCTTACTCAACAACCCTTGTTCATATAGTGCAAAAGCAGCATAGACACGATCGTTTGCCACAGGGCCATAGACCAAATCATAATTATGAGAAAAATCTCGTTGCGTCCGATTTGCATGGACAAAATCCACCCAATCTTCATCAGGTGGAGAATGGAAAATAAGACAATTCAAATGCGAAAAGGCTGATTCGTCAAACTCATATACATTGACATAGCCTACATTCTGGTCTTTACGATTTCTAAGAGCCCAATCCTTCGCTTGTCTCTCCGATGTTGTGGTATAAAACCCCGCACCATAGTCCAGTGTACGGTTCGGAACCAAAATACGGGGAGTTCTGACGACGACCGTGCTACCGTGAAAGAGTTTCATTTCTTCATTCGTTCTTCAATTTCTTCTAAAAGCCAAGGCATTCCTTGCGTATGGAGAAGGTCATAATTATCAGCAAGATACTCTTTAATCTGATACCTATCAAAGAGTTCAGACGCGTTATTCCCTGTGAGGGAATGCTTGTTTTTGTACCCCTCCAAGCAGAATGCCACAAAAAAGAGTATGTCCGTATCCCGTTGGCTCATTGTGCAAATTTACAAGCAAGTTAAGAGAAAAGCAAATTATTTTGCAATAAGCCCAGCCACGACAGCCAGACCGTCCCAGGAGAAAGAAACAGTCCAGTTGCTCGCCGAGCCTTACTTGATCAGAGGGAAAAGTTGCTAGAATGCAAAAAAGAGGGTGACTAAAAAGTCGAAAGGCTGATAGTCACCCTCTTTTTATGTCTGTTGGTCAGGGTTTGAGCAGCCTGAAACTGCTTCAAAAAAAATAGCTACTCCTCTGATGTACAAAAGAATAGCTATTGCTTTTGTCAATCT
>JAGCUV010000086.1 GCA_017962705.1 Bacteroidales bacterium | reverse complement strand
TAGTTCTCGGGCAGTCCGCCGGTATAGTACGCCAGGGTCTGCAGCTCCTCGGAGAGGAGATAGAAGTAGGTGGGCCAGGTGACCGGCTCGCCGTCGACGGTGCACACCAGGGTGTCCGGGCCGTAGGCCTCGTCGGCCATGTCCAGCACTGCCTGGGTCGTGGCGTCTGTGGCGGAGGCAGTGCCCGCCAGGACACCGACGGCCAGCACCAGGGCTACAGCCATCAACACGCGTACCCGCGGAGAATAAACAACCCTTTTCGCCATCTTACCGCAATCTAATGGCATCGCCTTCATCCAAATAATAATTCGCCGTCAGCCCATTCCGTTTGAGAATACTCTTGAGCGTCACCCCATAGCGCTGGGCAATCCCCCAAAGCGTCTCATCCGAAGACTCGACGATATGCTTGTCCAGACCACGCGCCGTACGGGACTTTTTCGCATGCACATAGACAATTTCGCCCACGACCGGCTCACGCGAACCTTTTTTCAAGTCATTGAAGCGGTAGATTTCTGCCGGAAACAGACGGAATTCCTTCGCAATCATTTCGTAAGTCTCCCCCTCCATCGCATACACGCATGCCACGCCGTTCTTGGAATAGACCTGACGCTCCAGACTGAAATAAAAACTATGACCGTCCATCCGTTGCGCCGCTTCCAACTGTTTGGGCGGCTCGGGCGGTCCCAGACGGGCATCCTCCGCAGCCTCGGCCTTTCCGCTTTCAGAAATAACGCCCTGCGGGGTGGCCACTTCGCCCGGTTTCATTTTATCATAGCGATGTAGCCCGTATCTTTCAATGGTCCCGATCAGTTTCGTCGCATAGGAAGGATCCGTCGCATAACCCGCTTTTTTCAGACCATACGCCCAACTTTTATAATCGGTCAATTCATAATTGAAGAGGAATTTATACCGGTCGCGGTAACGGAGGAAATCGGAATGATCCCGGTAGGAATCCATCACTGAGGGGTATTTCCGGAAACACTCGTGCTTGGCATCGTCGTCCCGATAGGCGCGCTCTCCGGTCCAATCCCGGTGACACTTGATGCCGAAATGATTGTTGGCATACACCGCTAGGAAGGACTGTCCGGCGGAAGACTCCAGCAGCCCCTGTGCAAGTGTGATGCTGGCCGGGATACCGCTACGGTACATTTCATCCACCGCCACTCCGGCATAACGCTCCACATACGCTTCCTGAGGTGTGTTGGCCGCTGAAAAAACCAACGCGACAAGAATCAGTGAGATTATCTTTTTCATAACTGACAAAGTTCGGAATTTTCCATGGGAAATGCAAATAAAAAGGACAGGAGACCCTGTGCAAAAAAGAGACTGGCCCGACGGACCAGTCTCTTCTGTAATATTTGGAAGTCGGATTACTCTCCTTTCTCAAGTTTCTCTTTGAGAGCGGCCAGGGCGTCGATATCACCCAAGGTGGTCTTCTCAACATTGTTGTTGATGATCTTGACCGCCTTGTCGGTGGAAACACCCTCGGAAGCAGGTTTCTCGGATTTCTTCTCACCGGAAGCATAGGTCTTCACATGCGAGAGAACAGCCGTCTTGGTCTGCTTCTTCAAACCGACCACCTTAAAGGAAAGGGTCTCGCCGACGGCAGGGGTGCTGCCATCTTCCTTGACCAGATCTTTGGCGGAACAAATGCCGTCGATGCCGTCCAGTTCAACCTTGGCGGCGCCTTTCTCGTCGATGGAAGCGACAGTCGCCTCAATGACGGAGCCCACGCCGTATTTGCTTTCAATCTCATCCCAAGGGTTGGGGGTCAGCTGCTTGTGGCCGAGGGAAAGTTTGCGGTTGGCCTCGTCGATGTCGAGGATAATCACCTCAATCTTATCACCGGTCTTGACAATATCGGAAGGATGGTTGGGCTTGCTCCAGGAGAGGTCGCCGGTATGAATCAGACCTTCGACACCTTCTTCCAGTTCAGCGAACACACCGAAGTTGGTCACATTGCGGACGAGCACTTCGTGCTTGCTGCCAACGGGATATTTGGATGTGATGTTGTCCCAAGGATTGGGGGTCAGTTGCTTCAGGCCGAGGGACATCTTCTTCTCCTCGCGGTCGAGGGTGAGAATCTGGGCTTCCACTTCGTCGCCGACTTTGAGGAAGTCCTGGGCAATGCGAAGACGAGGGCTCCAGCTCATTTCGGAAACGTGGATGAGACCTTCGACACCCGGTTCGATCTCCACGAAGGCGCCGTAGTCGGCAATGAGCACGACTTTGCCCTTGACTTTGTCGCCAACCTTCAAATCGGGATCCAGCGCGGACCAGGGATGAGGGGTAAGCTGCTTCAGACCGAGAGCGATGCGTTTCTTGGTCTCATCAAAGTTGAGAATCACGACATTGATCTTCTGGTCGAGGGAAACAATCTCTTCGGGATGGTTGACACGGCCCCAGGAGAGGTCGGTGATGTGGATGAGACCGTCCACGCCGCCGAGGTCGACGAACACGCCGTAGTTGGTGATGTTCTTGACGGTTCCCTCGAGGACCTGTCCCTTCTCGAGTTTGCTGATGATTTCGCTCTTCTGGGCTTCCAGTTCGGCTTCGATAAGCGCTTTGTGGGAGACAACCACATTGCGGAATTCGGAGTTGATCTTGACAATCTTGAAATCCATGGTGGTGTCCACGAACTGGTCGTAGTCACGGATGGGCTTGACATCGATCTGGCTGCCCGGGAGGAAGGCCTCGATACCGAACACATCCACAATCATACCGCCTTTCGTGCGGGTCTTGACATAACCTTTGACAATTTCGTCCTTGTTGAACGCGTCATTGACCATATCCCAGGAACGAAGCTGACGGGCTTTCTTGTGGGAAAGGATAAGCTGTCCTTTCTTGTCTTCGGTCGTTTCCACAAAAACTTCCACTTTGTCACCGACTTTCAGATCGGCATTGTAGCGGAATTCGGGAGCCATGATGACACCTTCGCTCTTGTAGCCGATGTTGACGACGACTTCGCGTTTGGTGATGGCGGTCACGGGTCCTTCCACGACCTCACCCTCCTGGACGCGGGAAAGCGTTTGGGCGTACTGCTCCTCAACGGCCTGTTTGTCGCCGCCGTAGGATTCTTCGTTCTCGAAAGCGTCCCAGTCGAAATCCTCGGGAGCGACGGACTTGTTGGAAACGGCTTTCGCGGGTTCTTCTACTGCAACAGGAGCCTCTTCAACGAGGTTTTCTTCCTGCATCAGTTCTTTGTTTTCTTCCATTTTTCTGAATGAATTAGTGGGTTAAACATTATGTATGTGTGCAATTAAGCGCGCAAAGATAGCAATTATTTTTTAGTTTGAAAACTGTTTCGTATTTTTGCAACCGGTTTTGCTGAACGAAGGACTTATGCACATTGCCATCGCAGGAAATATCGGTAGCGGGAAAACCACCCTTACCAAGATGCTTGCCGCCCGTTTCGGATGGGTACCCAAATACGAATCGGTGGACTACAATCCCTACCTGACTGACTTCTACGAAGATATGGAGCGCTGGTCCTTCAACATCCAGATCTACTTTCTGAACAAGCGTTTCAAAGATGTGCTTGACATCAATGCGAGCGAAGATATGATTGTCCAGGACCGTACGATTTATGAAGACGCCCGTATTTTCGCACCGAACCTGCACGAGATGGGACTGATGAGCACGCGGGATTTCGAGGCGTACAGCGAGTTGTTTGAGATGATGATGAGCCTGGTGAAAGCACCGGACCTGCTCATCTACCTGCGTTCCTCCATCCCCAACCTCGTCGCCCAGATCCAGAAGCGGGGGCGGGATTTTGAGAAAAACATCCGCATCGACTACCTCAAGGGCCTCAACAAACGCTACGAAGAATGGATCGACCGTTATCCGGACCGGGTGATGGTGGTGGATGTGGACCATTGCCGCTTTGAAGAGAATCCGGAAGATTTCGACAGCTTGACGGCCCGGATTGAAGAAATTATGAAGAACGAATTTTAAGGAGAAACCGTGAGCCAGCCCATGACCATCATCGAGTTTTTTGAAGAGTGCGTCAAGAAATTCGGCCCCAACACCTTCCTGAAGGAAAAAACCAACGGAGTATGGACGGAAAACAGCTATGCGAAAGTCCGGGGCGATGCGCGCCGCTTCGGGGCCGGCCTGATATCCATCGGGGTTCGGAAGGGGGACAAGATCACGATGTTCTCCGAAGGCCGTAATCTGTGGATTGTGGCCGAACTGGGGATTTTCTATGCGGGGGGCGTCAATGTGCCCATTTCCTTTAAAATAGAAGAGGAAGACGATCTGGTCTTCAAAATCAACCATTCTGAATCCCGGTTCATTATTGTATCACGGGCCCAGTTACCGAAAATCCGGGCCATCAAGGACAGGATTCCGGAGGTAAAGAAAATCATCGTGCTGGATGTAGACCTGCCGTTGGAAGAGGACGAAATGCCGGTTTCCCACCTTTTCGCGCTCGGAGATATGTTCTCGAGCAAGAATCCGGGCAGTCTGGAAAACCGCGCCTACAGTATCGAGCCGCACGATTACGCTACCATCAGCTACACCTCCGGAACGACCTCCGACCCCAAGGGAGTGCTGCTCACCCACGGCAACTACACCATCGACACCATCAGCACGCGCAATTCCGTGTTTTTCGACGCGGGCGACACCATGCTCATCATCCTGCCCCTCGACCACTGTTTCGCGCACGTCGCGGGTATGTATCTGGTGATGTCCCGGGGTGCTTCGCTGGCAACCGTTCCTTTCGGAAAATCATCCCGGGAAATGCTGCGCAACATTCCCGCGACCATCCAGGAAGTCCGTCCCCACTTGATGCTCGTAGTTCCGGCCTTGCTCAAGAATTTCAAAAAGAGTATAGAGGCCGCGTTCAAAGAGAAGAGCAAACTGGCCCGGGGCCTTATCAAATACGCCTTCTCCTTCGCGGAACATTATAATAAGGATTGGTACAACCGGGGCGGCCTGGCCAAAGCCTGGATGCTCCCCTTCCTCTGGTGGCACGACCACTTGATTTTCCGTCCCCTGCGTTTGAAGGCCTTCGGCGGCCGGATGAAGTACTTCATCGGCGGCGCGGCTATGTTTGACGTGGATATGCAAAAGTTCTATGGAGCGATGGGCATTCCCGTCTTCCAGGGCTACGGCCTGTCGGAAGCCACGCCGGTCGTCTCCACCAACAACGCCAGGCAGAACGTGCTCGGGACTTGCGGACACGTGCTGGACTGTATGGAGGTGAAGGTATGCAACGAGGCGGGCGACACCCTGCCGGTCGGAGAGGTGGGCGAACTCGTGGTGCGTGGCGGCAATGTGATGGCCGGTTATTGGAAAAATCCTTCCGCCACCGAGAAAGTGATCGACAAGGACGGTTGGCTGCACACCGGCGATATGGGCCGCCAGTGGCCTGGCGACCCGGGCGTCATCTATGTGATGGGGCGTTTCAAATCCCTGCTGATCGGTGTGGATGGAGAAAAATATTCACCGGAAATCATTGAAGAAACGCTGGTTTCCAAATCCCCCTACATCGAGCAGGCGATGATGGTCAACAACCAGAAGCCCTACACCATCGCGCTGGTTCATCCCGACAAAAAAGCGTTGGCGGAGTATGTCAAGAGCCGTTTCCCCAAATTGGATCCGGCGGGCCCCGAAGCGAAAATCAAGATGCTTGAAAAGATTGAGGCGGAAGTCAATATGTTCCGTACCGGACGTGCGGACGAGGGACTTTTCCCCCAGAAATGGCTTCCGGCCGCCATCTGCGTGCTCCCCGAAGGTTTCACCGAGCAGAACGGCCTGATGAACGCCACCTCCAAGGTCATCCGCGGCAAGGTGGAGCAGCGTTACCATGCTCAGATGGAATACGCCTACACTCCGGAAGGAAAAAACATCGTCAACAGCAAAAATCTCAGTTCTTTATAAAGATTTCCCGTACACGCGACGGCGTTTGTGGATACGGGAATGGAAATATCCCCAGAGATTCTGGACGTCCGCATTGGTCTCCAGTTCGGGATTGGACTCAGCCTGCTTGAAACCGCGGGCAATGAGACGGGGATGCAAATCGCTGACAATGAGCGCAGGAACGCCTTGCCGCTGCAAGTCTTTGCGCACCGCGATGATGAACATGTCGATGATTTCCGTATTGCGTCCTTTGAGTCCCTGCAGCAGATGCCACCAGCCTGTCGGAAGATAGCGGCCGCCGGCCTTTTTGAGCGCCACCGCCATACTCGGGACCATCAGGCCGAAACCGACGATTTCCTCCACGTCATCCACGATGAAAGACATGAAATCGAGGTCGATGAAACGCATATAATTGTCCACATACTGCTGGATCTGCCCTTCCGACAGGCGGGAAAAACCATAGAGCGCGGAATAGGTGTTGTTGATCAGGTTGAACAGTTTGTGTCCCACATTGAAACGCTTGATTTCCTTGCGGGTGTAGTGGCGGGTGCGGAGGTGATATTTCTCCATCAAGACTTTTGACAGCCGCACATAGCGTTCGGGCAGCTGCTCCGGCAGGTCGATGAGGTATTCCACCCAGTCAGTCTGTTTGCTGAATCCCAGGGCCTCCAGATGGTCCTTATAATAAGGAAAATTGTAAATCGTGGACATCGTGCCGACCTGGTCGAAACCCTCGATCAGCATTCCTTCCGGATCGAAATCCGTGAAGCCCATCGGTCCCTCGATAAAATCGCAGCCCCGTTCCCGGCCCCAGTCGGCGACTGTCTCCAGCAAGGCGGCGGACACTTCCCTGTCGTCGATGAAATCAATCCAGCCGAAACGGACGCTGTTGCGCTGCCAGGTTTCGATGGCACGCGGGTTGTAGATAGCCGCGGCGCGACCGACCAACTTTCCGTCTTTCCACGCCAGGAAATAATCGGCGTCGCAGAACTCAAAGGAAGCGTTTTCCTCCTTGTCCAGGTTCTTCATTTCGTCCCGAATCAAAGAAGGGATATAACATTCGTTCTGTTTGTACAATTCATTGGGAAAGGAAGCAAAACGTTTGAGGTCGGAACGGGAAACAACTTTTTCTATCGTAACCATCGCATGTCTTTTATAAAAAATGCCGCGAACTTTTCAGTCCGCGGCACAAATATAGCGAAATAAATTGGTATTTCAATTATTTCATGATAACCCTAGCCATCTCACAGACCTTGTTGGAGTAACCCCACTCGTTGTCATACCAGGCGCAAACCTTCACGAAGGTAGGATCGAGCTGGATACCGGCCTTCACATCGAAGATGGAAGTGCGGGCGTCGTTGCGGAAGTCGGTGGAGACGACAGCGTCCTCGGTGTAGCCGAGCACACCTTTGAGTTCGCCTTCGGAAGCGGCTTTCATCGCGGCGCAGATCTCGTCGTAGGTAGCGGCCTTGGCGAGTTCGACGGTCAGGTCAACGAAGGAAACGTCGGAGGTGGGAACACGCAGGGACATACCGGTGAGTTTGCCGTTGAGTTCGGGAAGAACTTTACCCACGGCTTTGGCAGCACCCGTCGAGGAAGGAATGATGTTCTCGAGAATACCACGACCTCCGCGCCAGTCTTTCTTGGAAGGACCGTCAACAGTCTTCTGGGTGGCGGTTGCAGCGTGAACGGTGGTCATAAGGCCACGGACAACACCGAATTTGTCATTGAGAACCTTGGTCATCGGAGCCAGGCAGTTGGTGGTGCAGGAAGCGTTGGAGATGATGGTCTGGCCAGCGTAGGTCTTGTCATTCACACCATAGACGAACATAGGAGTCGCATCCTTGGAAGGAGCGGACATAATCACCTTCTTCGCACCGGCTTTGATGTGAGCCTCAGCGAGTTCGGCGGTGAGGAAGAAACCGGTGGATTCGACGACGACGTCAACGCCAAGGGCACCCCAGGTAATCTGTGAAGGATCTTTCTCGGCGAAGACCTGAATCTTGTTGCCGTCGACGATCATGTAGTTGCCTTCCACTTTGATGTCGTGATTGAACTGGCCGTGTACAGAATCGTACTTGAGCATGTAAGCCAGATAATCAGGATCCAGAAGGTCGTTGATACCCACGACCACGATGTCTTTCGAGAAATTCTCGACAGCTGCACGGAAGACCATACGTCCGATACGGCCAAATCCGTTGATACCAAGTTTAATCATTGTTTTTATTGAATTTAAGTAAAACTTTTCCCTGTTTTCTCCCGGGGTATCCCCCGAAAAGCGGCGCAAAAATACAAAAAATTTCGATATTGACCAAATATCGGCGAATAAATAAAAATCAAAATGCTTCGGCCGGGTCGTGCACACGGAAGATGGAAGCGCCGCCGCTGAGTGCCAAACGGTTGGCCAGACGCGTAAGCAGCAAGGTTTCCGGGCGGGAAGCGGGGTCGGAATGTTGCTTGGAGGCTGTCGCAGGCTTTTCGGGGGCCGGACGCAATAATTTATGGAACATACTTTTGCGCGAAAGCCCGACCAGGATGGGGCGATGGTGCGGCAATTTTTCCAGATGGCGCAGAATCGTCCAGTTTTGGCTCAAGGTCTTGCCGAATCCGAAGCCCGGATCGAACCACCAGTCCCTGAGCCCGGCAGCCTCAGCCTTCTTTTCAAATGCATCATACCAACCATTGACCTGTTCAACGGCCGAGACCTGCTCCGAGAGCGTGTCGTGATGCATGGCGACATAGCCACAACCCATCGACACGACGGCCGACAGCATCCGCTCGTCCCCTGCCGCGACATCGTTGACTATCAGTTGATCCGTATATTCCGCGCAACGTAGTGCCACATCGGCGCGGAAAGTGTCCACGGACAATGGGACAGCTCGAAAATGAGAGCGCCAGAGTTCCAGGGCCGGTTGCAGGCGTGCCCATTCCTCCTCGGCCGATACAGGCTGCGAGCCCGGACGGGTGGAACAGGCTCCCAAATCAATGATGTCCGCCCCCTGCGCCAACGCCGTTTCCACCCGAGCGACAAATTCGGAAGTATCAAAACGGCCATCCGGCCCGATCAGGCGGCTGCCCGGAAAAAAGGAATCCGGCGTCAAATTGAGGATGGCCATTATCTTTTTCATTGCAACATCAAAAATAACGTGCAAAATAACGGATTTTTGCTTACTTTTGCAAATACAACAAACTAACCCCGGATAAGATGCTGATTGTACTGGAAGGACTTGACGGTGCCGGAAAATCGACGCAAGTCAAACGTTTGAAAACCTATCTCGAAACCTTGCCGCAAGGCTTGGATTATATTCATTTTCCCCGCTACGAATCTCCTGTTTACGGAGGGCTTATCACCCGTTTCCTCAAGGGCGAATTCGGAGAGAACGGACAGGTGCACCCGCAACTCGTGGCCCTGCTGTTTGCCGAAGACCGGCGGGCGGCCGCGGATGACATCCGACGCAGTCTGGCCGCAGGGAAAAATGTCCTGCTCGACCGCTATGTCTATTCCAACATCGCCTATCAGGGCGCCAAAACGGGCACCCCGGAAGAAGCGGAAAGCCTGCGCGAGTGGATTTTCAACACGGAATACCAGGAATTCGGCATCCCCCGTCCCGACCTCAACCTCTTCCTGGACGTCCCCCTTTCCTTTGTGGAAGAACAACTCAAGGCCCAGCGCGAGGGGCACGACCGCGATTATCTGCAGGGGGGAAAAGATATTCACGAACAGGACATCCGTTTCCAGGAACGGGTGCGGGACATGTACCGCCGCCAGTGCGAACTGGACCCGAATTTCATCCGCATCGATTGCAGTGATGAGCAGGGCCGGATGCTGCCGGCCGATACCATCGCCGCAATGATACAAGCTGTCACCGACTCGGCCCTCAAACTATCGGTATGAAAATTCACATGGATTTCAGGCGCATCTTTGCGTGGATTCTCGGGTTGGTGTTCGTGTATTCGGGCATCAGCAAACTGATGGATCCGGTCGGCACCTCCTATATTATGAAGGAATACTTTCATTTCCTTCATCTGTCGTTTCTCGACGGGGCCGCCCTTACGCTCGGCGTTCTTTTTTCTTTGTTTGAAGCCGTCCTGGGCATCGCCCTGACTACCGGTATCTTCCGTCGCATCACCGTTTGGGCGACCGGCATTGTGCTGTTCTTTTTCCTGGTGCTGACCTTCGCGCTGCTCATCGTCAATCCTACGATGGATTGCGGCTGTTTCGGCGAAAGCACGCACCTGAGCCATTTCGACACCTTTGCCAAAAATGTCGTACTAATCCTGCTGGCTGTCTGCGCCTGGGCGGGAAAGAAACATTTCGGACAGCCCAAGCTGAGAAAATATTTTGCCGCTGGCATCAGCCTGACAGCCGTCCTGATTTTTACGCTCGTATCTTTGATGGGGCTCCCGCTGCGGGATTATACCGACTATGCCGATGGCAACAAACTGCTTTCGGCCGACCCGTATGCCACCCTTCGCAAGACCCGGCGTACGACGATGTTCTATTATGAAAAGGATAGCGTCAAACAGGGCTTCGACCGCCCCGTCCGCCCGGATTCCTCCTGGCGTTTCGCCGGCATGAAGCAGGAAATCAGGGCCTGGGACGAGCCTGCGGCGGACCTGCCTTTGCACGACAGTGAGGGCGTTACGGTGGACGGCCTGCTGATCGACGGGCCTGTCATGGTGGTTTCGCTCTACGAGAAGCCGGGTGAAAAGAAATGGGGAAAGGTCTGTCAGTTCGCCCGGGATGCCCAAGCGGCAGGATTTTCCTGCGTCGTGGTTGCAAGCGAACGATATTACAACGATTTCCCGCTGTACCTGTCCGATGCGAAAACCCTGTCTACCTTCAACCGCAGCAACGGCGGCGTCACCTATCTGTATGACGGCGAAATCATCGCCAAATGGAGTTATGCTTTCCGCCCCGACAAGCAGGAACTGGAAGAGATGATGCAGAAGGATTATGTCGAAATCCTCGCGGATATCAACGGAGCCCGGGAGCGCCGGATGGAAGGCTTCTCCCTATTCTTACTCGCCGTTTTGCTACTGATTTAGCGATTTGTTTTATTGATTGTATAATTTATAAAAACTTAAAAATATGAATATTCTTGAAAATCTGATTGCACGCGCCCGCTCCAACAAGCAGCGCATTGTCCTTCCCGAATCGCTGGAGGACCGTACCATCACGGCTGCCGACAAGGCGCTCGCCGACGGCATTGCCGACATTATCCTGATTGGCCCCAAGGCGGACATTATGGCCAAGGCGGAGAGCCTGGGCTTGAAAAACATCGGCAAGGCGACCATCATCGACCCGGCCACAAGCGAGAAGACCGAGGAGTACGCCCAGTTGCTGTTCCAACTCCGCCAAAAGAAAGGCATGACCATCGAAGTGGCCCGCCAGACGGTGCTCAACCCCTTGTATTTCGGCTGCCTGATTATCAAGAGCGGCGATGCCGACGGGCAGATCAGCGGTGCGCTTTCCACGACGGCCGACACCCTGCGTCCCGCGTTGCAGATTATCAAATGCGAACCCGGTATCAGCTGCGTCAGCGGCGCGATGTTGCTGGTGACGAAGGCGGAAGAATTCGGCGAAGACGGCGTGCTGATGGTCGGCGATGTGGCCGTTACGCCCGTACCCGATGCGTCCCAGCTGGCCCAGATTGCCGTTTGTACCGCCCGCACCGCCAAGAGCGTAGCCGGATTTGCCGAGCCCAAAGTGGCGATGCTCTCCTTCTCGACCAAAGGTTCCGCCAAA
The DNA here is from genome assembly GCA_017962705.1 of Bacteroidales bacterium. Lineage (GTDB taxonomy): Bacteria > Bacteroidota > Bacteroidia > Bacteroidales > UBA932 > Cryptobacteroides. The sequence goes on along the minus strand of JAGCUV010000086.1, from coordinate 451 downwards.
CACGAGGTGGTGGACAAGGTGATTGAAGCGACGGCCCTGGCGAAAGAACTCGACCCTTCGCTCAAGATTGACGGTGAGTTGCAGGCCGATGCGGCGCTGGTCCCTTCCGTGGGCAAGAGCAAAGCCCCGGGCAGCGAGATTGCGGGCCAGGCCAATGTGCTGGTGTTCCCGAGTTTGGAAGTGGGCAATATCGGCTATAAGTTGGTCCAGCGCCTGGGCGGGGCCATCGCCATCGGCCCCATCCTCCAGGGCATCGCCCGTCCGGTCAACGACCTCAGCCGCGGCTGCAGCGTGGACGACATCTATATGATGGTCGCCATCACCGCCTGCCAGGCCATGGACGCGAGGTAGCAATAGGTGCACATAACAAAAAAAGAGGCCTTGAAGCCTCTTTTTTTGTGGTGCCACCGGGAATCGAACCAGGGACACAAGGATTTTCAGTCCTTTGCTC
>JAGCUV010000085.1 GCA_017962705.1 Bacteroidales bacterium | reverse complement strand
GTTCCAATTCGGAAAATTGTTTCCTTTGAACGCTCCTACAACCCCGCGACTGCCGAAACAACCGAGGTTTGGGCTCTTTACCTTTCGATCGCCACTACACGGGAAATCGATCTTTTCTTTCTCTTCCTCCGGGTACTAAGATGTTTCAGTTCCCCGGGTTGGCCCCATCTATCAGATGGCGCACGGACTTCATCCGTGCGGGTTGCCCCATTCGGACATCCCCGGATCAAAACCTGTTTGCGGTTCCCCGGGGCTTTACGCAGCTTACCACGTCCTTCATCGCCTGCAGAAGCCTAGGCATCCTCCGTTCGCTCTTGTAACCTTCAATTTCTGCGAAATTGAAGCTTACGCTTTGCTCTAACCCCCGTCGCTTCGCGACACCCCCTTTCAGGGGGAATCCGGTCGGCTGAGCCGATCCGGGCGGCTGCGCTGCTTCGATGTCTGCGACATCTCGCTGACGCTCGCCGCGACGCCTGAGGGCGTCTTGGTACGCGCATGAACGGGAAAACAAAGCTCGCTCCAATCTCTATGAATGCTCTTTGAGTGAATCGAAACTACATATCCAATTATACGCAGTCTGATTCTTGCCTATGAAATTGCAGTCCCTAACAACTAAATTGAAAAAACTCCAATTCTAATCATTAAGACTGATTTCGTAAATATTTTTTTACCTCGTTATCTGTTGAAATCTGATACGCTTCACACGAAACGCTTGCGCGAAACGGCGATTTCGTATCAAATTCCTACTCTTTCAATATTGTCAATGAACTGAACCGATTGGGCACTTTTCCCCAAACGGGCTGCAAAGATACGCAACTTTTTCGAACTACCAAATTTTTTTTGAAAGAATTTTTCGAGCTAAGATTTCAGCGGCTTTGCCGATTTGACGCTCGCATGGACGGACAGCATAATAGGCAGGTGTACGCTCCGAGGGCGCCGGAGACTCAACCTTCTCATTTTTGCGCATTTGGAGCAATTCGCGGCAGACAATCGAGCCGAACTCCTCTTTGAAAGCGCCCGCCAATTCCTGAACCAGCGCATAATTGGCTGTCCTTTCTTCCATCTTTTGAGGATGTGTAGCCGGTGAAAGGTAACCGGCCACATACGCCATCGCACTGACACAGCCACAGACTTCCCGCAAGCGAGCCATTCCGCCGCCGAAGCCCGACAAGGACTTCGCAATCCGCTCCGGCTCTTCATCTATAATATCTGAAAACGCCAGCGCAACACTTTGTGCGCAATTGTAACCTTCCCTGAAAAAGGCTTGCGCCATCTCCGAGCGACGCATCGCTTCCTGATCCAAATCCATTTCCATCATCCGTCTCGTTTTTTCTGCGAAAATACAAAAAATCCCGATATAGATTGAATTTGGCCAAATTTTTGTGTAAGTTTGCCACCGATTTATGCTGAAGAAAGACTCATACCTTCTATCGTTGCTCCTTGCACTAACATTGATAAGTGCAAGTTTTTCAGCAACGTGCGCTACGCCCCAGGAAGATATAGACAGAGAAATCGCAGCGTTTGCCGAGCAGGCCATCCGCCAAAGTTCGCCGGACGACCTGTTTCTGATGAAATGGGAAATCAACGAAAACGGGGACACCATTTTTACGGATGAATTGAGACCCGCACGAGTTTTTGCCCGCGTTCCCAAGCAGAAAGGAAAGGAGTGGCGCAAATACTACAAACTGGTTTTCAATTTCAACAAAGTCTATCCATACGCTCTTGTCGGAAGAAAAATGATGGCTCAGGTGGATAGCACCCTGGCCGCCGAACCCCTCAAAAAGAGCGAGCGCAACCAATACATTAAAAGTGTCGAGCGCGAACTTTTCCGCCTTTTCGAGAAAGATATCCGCAAGATGACCATCAGCCAGGGCATGGTCCTGATGCGCCTGGTGGACCGCGAATGCGGGATGCCGCCTTACGATATTATCAAAACCTATGAAGGAGAGTTTGTCGCCGGCTTCTGGCAATTCATCGCCAGGTTTTTCGATGCCGACCTCAAAAGGCGCTACGATCCGGAAGACAAAGACCGCAACATCGAAGAATTGGTCCAAATCTGGGATAGCGGTGACTGGGAGGGTTTCTATTGGTCCATCTTTTGGGAAAATCCTCCGCGTACAATCATTAAGACAGAGCGGCTTAGCAGCGAGGTGAAGAAGAAAAAGTAAGGTCAGATCAACAAATCATCCACTTGCAATTTGGGAACAAAATGCACGCCATCCTTTCGATAATATTTGAGAGAATCTCCTTTGTGACAAGGCATTAGGAAAATCTTTTCGGCAGGCTTTCCGATTCCCAAAACGGCCAGCGGCTTGAAGGGAAGCCCCAGGTTCTGTTGGAGAGCATCTGCTTGAAAATTAAGGATGAAAATACCGCCCAATCCCATTTCGACCGCCCGCAATAGAATGCTCTGTGCGGCAATGCCCAAATCCATATCCACGATGCGATTTTCTTCTCCTTCCGCACAAATGACAATATAAGCGGATGGCTCCTCGCCCGGATGAGGCAAATGCTCCTGCGGAAGCGCAGCTCCCAATTTGACGAGGGGATGCACGAACGAAGTTTCTTTACCGACGACCAGACGGAAACGAAGTGGCTGGGCATTCATCCCGGAACCGACCCAGGTAACGGTTTTGACCATTTCCATCAACTCATCGCGCGAAACAGGACGACCTCCGTCATAGCCCCGGTAACTCCGATTACGCTTAAGCAAAGTCTCCAGAGACACATTGTGCCGGACCACTTTGGATGGCCTGTGATTGAGTTCTTCCTGCCTTTTTTCCAAATAATTATCTGCCATAAGTTATGCGATAGCGAATAGAATCATCAGTTGGGCGATCAATACCCGCAAGAACATACTCAAGGGATAGACCGTCACATAGTTAATGGGCGCATAGTCCGTTCCATATGCCTCCTGAGCGAAGGAAAGTGCCGCCGGGTCGGTCGTACCACCGGCCACCAAGCCACAGAGCTTGTAGAAATTGAGTTTGAACACATAGCGGGCCAGCAGCATTATGCTCAGTACAGGAATCACCGTAATCAAGAAACCATAGAGAATCCACCACAGACCACCATTCATCAGGGAAGAAACAAAATTCTCACCGGCTCCCAAACCGACGGCTGCCAGAAAGATATTGATACCCAACTCCCTGATCATCTGATTGGCGCTGACCGTTGTATAAGTCGCGATTTTCCATCTTGGTCCAAAACAACCCAACAAAATGGCGACAATGAGCGGACCACCCGCCAACCCCAATTTCACCGGCTGGGGAATACCGTGGAAATGAATGGGAATCGAACCGACGATGACACCCAGCACGATGCCAAAGAAAATCGGCATCAAGTTGGCCTTGTTGAGTGAATCCGGATGATTGCCGACCACTTTTTCCAACTGCTTGATGGAAGCCTCATTGCCGACCACTTGAATCACATCCCCCATCTGAAGAATGAGATTCGGAATCGCAACCAACTCCATCCCCGCACGCACTACGCGGGTCACCTGAATCCCGAAACTCGCCCGGATATTCAATTCGCGAAACGATTTCCCGTTCACCTTTGACCGAGTGACGACCAAACGCCTGCTGACGAAACGCTCGTCCAACGAAACCCAATCCTGCAAATGCATGGGGACCTCTTCCCCAAAAATCACCCGGATCGAATCAACATGATGTTGCGAAGTCACAATCAAGAGCTTATCCCCCTCCATCAACACCGTATGTCCATCCGGAATGAAAATTTTTCCATCCCGCATCAGGCGGGAAACAATAAACATACCCTTCATCTCCCCGACAGCCTGCCCTAGCGTCTTATTGAAAACGGCCGGGTTACGCACCTCGCAATGCATCCGGCGCGCAAATTCCGAACGGGCCGAATTTTCCTGATCCAACTCTTCTTTTTCCTTTTGCAAATCCACCTTAAACAGCGATTTCATCAGCATCAACACAGCTATCACCCCCAGTACACCCAAGGGATAGGCCACCGCATATGCCGACGCCATATCCGCATTGATGACATCCGTCTCTTGCGGCGACATCCCTTCCGCCATCAACGCTTCGGTCAATGTAGTTTGGGCGGCTCCCAGGCCCGGCGTATTCGTCACCGCGCCCGACATCACGCCCACCATCGTATTCAGGTCCTCGCCCGAGATGAAATGAATGGCCACCGTCACACCCACCGACAGCAGAATCAGCCCGGCCGCCAGCAAATTCAACAGGACACCGCCCTTGCGGAAAGATTGAAAGAACCCCGGGCCCACCTGCAACCCAATCGAAAACACAAACAGAATCAGGCCGAAATCCTTCATAAACTCCAGTAGCATCGGGTCTACCTTGAACCCGAAATGGCTCAGCACAATACCCAGAAACAGTATCCACGTCGAACCGATGGAAACGCCCTTTACACGGAAGCGCCCCAGCAACAACCCGCTGGCCATCACGAACGAGAATAACAAAATACTATGAGCAATCCCGGTGCCTGTAAACAAATCAGCCATTCAATCCGAATTAAATACTGGGCAAATATACTAAAAATAAAAAGAATTGCTTATCTTTGCCGTCCAAAACACTGGTGAGTTGTCCGAGTGGTTGAAGGAGCCTGCCTCGAAAACAGGTGTGCGGGTGACCGTACCGGGGGTTCGAATCCCTCACTCACCGCTGCGCGGTTCGTTCGGGATTGAGGTCGACTAAAAAGGGTCGGCCTCTTTTTGTTTTCGCCAGGCTCCGCTGCGGCGGCAGCTTGCCTCTTCGAGGACTCCGCTCACTTCGTTCGCTTCGGCCCCTCCCATCGTCATCTTCGTCATCGCTTCGCGATAACT
>JAGCUV010000084.1 GCA_017962705.1 Bacteroidales bacterium | reverse complement strand
GCCCTCGAAAATCTTGTTCTCGTCCACCTTGAAGTAGATATAGTCGGAACTGTACACCACGTTCGTGATCAATCCGCTCACGTCCTGCCAGAGCAACTGCGCGCCATTGATGTTGATCTTGGTGCTGCTGGAACTGGACACGTTGTTGTTCTTGATCCACGGGTTCGTAATCTTGGCGTGCCCGTGATTCAGGAATCCTCCGGTCATGAGGTTGGCTCCGCTGGACGGACCCGTATAGGCGTTGGTATTGGCCACACCATTCTTGTAGCCGTTTCCATACACGCACGGAATCCGGTACCAGCCGGGCGCGCTGATGACATAGCAGTTCGCCGTATTGTAAGGGGCGCTCCCTTCCGTACCACCGGTGTAATCGCCGTAAATGTCATAGCATGAAAGGTCACGGGCCGCAGCCTGCGTGGTGGCAACCGGAGTCCTGGTGCCTTCCCAGCGCGCGACGTTATCGTTCACCGGAGCATGGGCCGTGTAATTCGTGGCAGAGATGGAGCCCGCCCCGGAACCTGTAAAGTTCTGCAGCCAGGCCGGTTTGTCGGTTACCCAGGTCACTCCGTCGTAGGAGTATTCGGTCGTCCACTCGGCCGGGGCCTTCACCGTCAGTTCCGGCTGCCGGCTCTTGTAGCTGGTCACGCTGTAGCCCAGATTGCCTCCGGACTTGGGGAACGGGGCCAGCAAACCGCCGGTCACATCCAGCGTGTAGTCCCAACCCAGGGTCGCCGGAACGGCGAGGTTGCTGAAGTACAGCTTCTTGCAGGCATTCGCCGTAACCCATCCATCCGGGTTCGCCGTCGTCTTCAGGGACAAGTCCTTGAGATCCAGCGAACGGGTTATCGCCCCGTTGGCACCAAAGTAGAGCTTCAGCGTGAGTTTCGTGTGCTGGAGAGGAAGGGTGAGGATGTTGACCTTCAACGGAGTGTCGGTCAGTTTCACGCCGGGGACCGTGGCGCCCGTCTCGGTGGGAAGGTTGATCGTGATCTTGTTCCCCGTCGTTCCCGTGGAGGCGATGGTCTTCTGGGCATTGCCGGAAGCATCGATGGACAGGTCGGCCGTGAAGGTACCGGACAGCTTGCCGCCATCCGCGATCAGTTCGATCTTGGTCAGGTTCTCGTCGATCGGATCGTCAGCCACGCGCTTGAGCGTGAACTCGAACATGGTCACGAGCGGGTTGAACGAGAGTTCGACGGTGATCGGGCTGTCCGCCTCCTTGACCAGGGTCGCCGCATACAGATAGGCGTAGTTCATGTTGGCCTTGTACTCGTTGCCCACCTTCACGACGTGCTGTTCCGCGGGGACGACGCCGGTGATCCGGGCGGTCGGATTGGAACCCGACGCCGTCGTCGACGCCATCGACACGTTGGACGAAGAGACGGTCCTATCGCTGCCGAAGTCATAATTCGACTTCATCCCGGGAACCGGGTACATCGCATAGAAGTAGTGGTCGCCCGTCCTTCCCCATTTCAGGCCGTTCTTGTCGGCGTTCTCGATGGACGCCAGGCTCTTCTGGGCGGAGACGGAGGGGGTTCCCTTGATGTTGTAATCCTTCATCGGACCGTTATCGGCCGCCTCGCAGAGGATGCGGATCTGGTCGTAGTCCTTGACCCAGTCCAGGCGCTCGTACTCGGACGTCGCGCTGACGTCACGGTTGTTCTCGTCCTTTCCGCTGTACTCGGTGCGGGTCTGGAACCCGTTATACCAGGCCCCCGAAGCGCCGAAGACAATCTCGTCCCCCGGAACGCGGCGGCTGAACTCCGTAGCTGTTTCTTTTGCGCATCCGACCAACAGGACGGCGGCAGAAAAGGCGATCAAAGCCTTGATGATTCGATTCTTTTCCATGACGATTCCTCCTATTCCCATTGGTGATTGAACGTACTCTCAGAGGAAATACCTGACTCATAGTTAAAGTACCCTCCATTTTCTAGTCCGGCCGTCTCGACCGGGGCAGCCCAGTCGACGATGGACCCGAATTTCAGCAGGTCCTGTTCCAGAAGGACCTGTACGCTTTCCAGGACCGCCGGAGCAGTATAGGAGCGAAGTTTGTGTTGTGCGTGCATATGGCAAATGATTATATATTGTCTCGTCTTCTATTATTATCGGTCGGCGATGCAGCGCATTGGATAGCCAAAGGCCCGGACCTGGACTGCGAAAGGATCCATGTCGCCTTCGTGGATGGTGAAATAGGAAATAGCGACATCGCTACTGCGCATCATCGAGGCCGCGGTCGGATAGTCTCCCCAGCCATTCGTGACCCTCATGCCAAAATGCTTCCCATTGGAAGGAAAACGGCTGCCAGTGAAAGGGAAGAAGATCGTTCCGGCCGAATGGTTGTCTTTGTTCACATAGAAATAATAGCCTTCATACGTCGCGACGTTGTTCTTATTCCAGGCGCTGAAATCGTTACTGGAACGTTGGCAACTCGTTCCCGTCCTCGAGAACCCGGTAAATGCGTTCTTGTCCGGGACCTTGTATCCTGGCGGACAAGGGTCGTAGATGGTCTTCTTTACAGCCAGCTGCACGGCCGAACTCTGGGCGGAGGTGATATTCGTGTTCCAAAGATTGTCATATCTCGTACCTGACCAGCAATAGTTGGAGCCACCAGTGATGAAAGAAGCCGGATTCGTAATGGATTGTGCAATGGATGCTGTTCCGCTGTTGCCGGGTCTTGAAATGCTACCCCCACTGATATTGTACCATGGTGCCTCTGCTTGGCCGGTAGCAAACGGATCAGGCGTATTGGACGACCCCGAATTGATCCGGATGGGCCACATTGGATCTTTCCTGCCCCATTGATAATGAACCATCTTCCGGAAGAAGGTCCCTTCCTGGGTGATATTGAAGGTCTGGTTCAGACCTGACGCGGTCTGGGTGATCCGGACCAGGACGCCGCGGCTGGTAACACCGTATTCGCAATAGCCCATATTCCGGGACAGCATCCCGTTGGGATTGTTGGCGGCCGGATAACTGGGATGGGAATAGACTTCCTTGGTCTCCAGGTTGGAGGCCGGATTGTCCATCACCCAGATATGCCAGCTCCAGACTACCGTACTGTTGGATAATTGGGCGGCAATCAGCGCATTTCCCTGGGCTATATAGGAAGGATCGACATAGAAATAGATGTAATTGTTGCTGTAGGAAACCTGTGATATCAGCTTGCTGACATCCTGCCAGAGCAGGGCGACTTTTGCGATACTCACGGAATTGTCCTTGATCCAGGGCTTGTTGGCGGCGATTGTTCCGCTATGTTTCTGGAATTGGCCTGTCATGACGCCACTGCAACTCGAAGGCCCCTGAAATGCGCCACCGTTGACGGATCCATTCCGGTAGCCGTTCCCGTAGACACACGGAATCTTGTACCACCCCGGGGCGCTGACGACATAGCAGTTGGCCGTATTGTAGGGGGCGCTGCCTTCCGTTCCGCCAATCTTGTTTCCATAGATATCGTAACAGGACAGGTCCCTGGCGTTGGCCGACGACGTGGCGACGGAAGTGGTCGACCCTCTCCACGCGCCCGAATTGTTGGCACCAATCGTTACAGAGAATGCCTCTGGCGTCGTGGAGCCGCCATCTGCCGCGGTGAAACGCGAGGTGAGCGAGCTGGGTACCGTGGTAGTACAGGTCTTTCCGTCCGTGGAGAATTGGGCCGTCCAGCCTGTTTCCACGGCGGGGTTGGTGTCCGGCTTCTTGCTGCTCAAAACTTTATAGGTCAGCGTGCCACCCCCTTGGGGCAGGCTTCTTGTCTCGCAGCCCACTTCGAGGTCATAGACGAACCCGCCCGGAACACCCAGGGAGAAGATGTACGATTTCTTGCAGGCCGGTACGGTGATGGATTGCAGGGGACTTCCCGCCTTCAACGCAAGCGAACGGGTAAGCGTCGTGGTGCCCTTCTGGAACTGCATCTCGATGGACAGGTCCGTCTGCGACACCGGCAGGGTCAGGACCGTCAGCTTGATGGTGGACGACGTCGTCAGCGTGGGGGCTGTCACGCCCGAATCGTAAAGGATGTCGAGATTGATTTCATCCGTTCCAGTCCCGGAGACGATGGAGATGTCGTTGGCCGGATCGACCTGGGTGGGAGGAGCGGGAAGCGTTACCTTGAAATTGCCGGCGAGCGTAGCGTGCGACGACTTGAGCTTGAAGCCGGTAAGGGTATAGCCCACCGTATTTTCGCTTCCCGCCTTGATGTTGAATTCAAGCGTGGTGACCAGCGGATGGAAAGACAACGCGACATTGGAGGAGCGAGTCGATGCGGTGGACGCATACATGTAGGCGTAATTCATATTCGCCTCATACTCCTGTTGCGTATTGTTCCAGATGACTTTCTGGGTTGCCGGGATGGTGCCGGTGATTTGGACCTGGCTATTGTTCACCCCGATGGACGCTTCTGCATCGGCCACGGTCACGGATTCGCGGTACTTCCAGGCCGTTCCCGGTGCAGGGTACAGCGCATAGAAATTGTGCGTGCCGGCACCGTTCCACTGGAGCCCGTTCTGCTCCGTGCAGGCAATCTCCGCCTGGCTCTTCTGGGGATCCGTGGAATGGTCCGGGTCGGACGAGATGTAATAGTCCGCGTAATGGGTCGTCCCGTCCAGTTTCGCGGCTTCCGGACTGTAAATCCGAATACGGTCCGTGGTCTTTACCCAGTCGATGCGCTCATAAGTTGAGGTTTGCGCATTGATATCGTGATCGTCTTGGTCCTTCCCGCTGTATTCCGTACGGGTCGCCGGGCCGTTCTGCCACATCGAAGAGGCACCGAAAACCACATCCGATCCCGTCAGACCGGCGATTTCTTCAGGTGTGCATCCGGCTACTGCCATGATTCCCGCCAAACAGACGATGAATCCTAATGTCTTATTGTATTTCATATTGCCTGTTTCTCTTCCTCTTTATTCCAAGGGTGTTTCACTCCAATCGTAATTGAATGAACTGGTAGCCGAAGCGTCATAGACGTCTTTTATCTCTTGCCCCGCAGTTTCAACTTTCTCGACATTCGCTAACACGGAGTTCAACAGAGTCCTCTCCAAGCGGCCGTTCACCGCCTGGACGACCTCGGGGGGTACATAGTGTTGCAAAACTCTCTTTCGAATATTATTTCCCATTTTTATCTGTTTGGATTTTAGCAAGCCAGGTTCTCGGCACCTTCGCTTTCGCGAAGACGCTTTCCAGCAGGCTTACGACGACATAGCATTTTCCCTGGAATTCGATCACATAACCTTCCACTCCCTTCAGGGGGCCCTGCGTCACGACTACCCGGTCACCCAGGGCGAGCGGCTCCGATGTAATCTCCTCCGCCTGCTCGAAGACCCGGCGGAAGTCCTCCATCTGTTTGTCCGGCACGACAAGGAGGGTACGCGTAGTGCAGTCGATGATGTATTTCATCCGTACGCCCCCCCGGTTCGCCATGTCCAGGGCTTCCGCCTTGGACGCCCGCAGAAAGACCAGGTTGCTGATGGCCGCTTTCTCCTTCCGCGGGCCGGAAGACGTCACCGTGGGGATAAAATAATCCACCCCCTCGCGCACCAGCCGGTCACGGATTTTCAGTTCCTGACCGTATCGGGTTCGCGCGGCATACCAGTATGACCTTGCGGCCTCCATCCTTTTATCTTTTGTCTATAAATTATTGTTTTTAAGCGTTATATTGTCTATTTTGGAGTCTTACAGGTGAGATATCTCTCACGCAGAGATATTTTTGGGACTTATTATTTGAAACGAGCACTTATTTTTTGTGAATAAAAATGAAGGTTTTTCCTAATATTTTTGCTAGATTTGTATACATTATGGAAAACCAGAATCAAATTGTTATCACGAGAAGCATGACTGTTTTTCAAATGATGACATTCCTCATTGAACAACTGCATGAGAATCACCGCTTTCGGACGGCCGAAACCTATACGACGGCGCGGAACAATTTTCGTCGGTTCCGGGAGGGGAAGGACATCCTTCTGAAACAGTTGACCCCGGAGCTTCTTGCGCACTATGAATCCTGGATGCTGGAACGCGGGCTCAGCCGCAACACGACCAGTTTCTATATGCGCATCCTGCGCGCCGCCTTCAACCAGGCGGTCGAGAAAGGGTATGTTTCGGACACACGTCCGTTCCGCCACGTCTACACGGGCGTGGACAAGACGCGGAAGCGGGCCATCCCCCTGTCGACAATGCGTCGGATCCAGGTGCTGAACCTGTCGGGACGCCCGGACCTTTCCCTGGCCAGAGATTTATTTTTATTCAGTTTTTATACGCGGGGGATGTCCTTCGTGGACATGTCCTTCCTACGCCCGGACAACATCGTGGGAGGATACCTCGAGTACGCCCGGAAAAAGACCGGGCAATCTATTCGAATCAAATGGGAAAAGACTATGCAGGACATTGTGGACCGATATCCGCCCCAACCGGCGGGCTATCTGCTGCCCATCGTCTCCGATCCCTCCCGAGATGGGCGGAACCAATATCGGAACACCCTCGCCAAGGTCAATGCGGGCTTGTCCGAAATATCCAGGATGCTGAATATTTATCCGCCCATTACCACCTATGTTGCGCGCCCTTCCTGGGCGAGCCTCGCCTATGCCCAGAAGGTTCCCTTGGGGGTGATTACCGCCGCCTTGGGACATGATTCAGAACGCACGACACGCATCTATCTGGATTCGGTTTCCTTGAGCCGGGTGGACCGGGCGAATGCCATGATGATCCGGCTTTTGCAGGGGGGGGACAAATAATTTTTATAGAAAAAATTGTTTTTTGGATTAAAATACTGTAACTTTGCATGTTACTATGATGTAAGAGGAGCTTCGGGACATATCTATGCGTTAGAGATATCCACCTGTAAGGCTCCAAAATAGACAATATAACGCTTAAAAACAAAAATTTATAGACAAAAGATAAAAGGATGGAGGCCGCAAGGTCATACTGGTATGCCGCGCGAACCCGATACGGTCAGGAACTGAAAATC
>JAGCUV010000083.1 GCA_017962705.1 Bacteroidales bacterium | reverse complement strand
GGCCTCACCAAGGAGATGGCGCACGCGATGAGCATGAACTACGGCATCAACTACGGCGTGGCACCCAATGCGGGCGAAGGCGGCGTGGGTCGGATGCTGGCGAATGACGCGGAAGTCTATGCCTATTACGACGAGATCAGCGGCGAGCCCTTCCTGTTCGGCGTACAGGGCGAGGGACGCAAGTGGACGCAGACTTTCTCGGCCGATGCGCTGGGTATCTTCGAATACCTCTTCACCGACGCGATGACGATCATCGACCACAAAGGGCGCAATTCCCGTATCTATCGTCCGGAAGAGGTGTTTTTCGACGGGATTGACAAGGAAGGGTACATGGACCATCTCGTGGACCAGACGGTGCTCATCCTTACCAACGAGCCCGCCGACATCTATGCAAATCCGACCTTTCTCCCGGACGTGATGCAACCCGGCTACGACCGCTATTGGACGCCTGAACGGGTGGACCGTGTCCTGGATGTCCTGGTGCGTTATAAAATCGCCCTGGAGATCAACCCGCGTTACCGGATACCGAGTTTCGATATCATCCGCAGGGCGAAGGAGCGCGGGGTCAAGTTCACCTTCGGCACCAACAACGTGGATGCCGGTTTCGGCCGCCTGGAGTATGCCGTCGAAGCCATCGGCGCCTGCGGCCTGACCCCGGCGGACATCTGGTTTCCCTCGATGAGCATCCGCTCCACCCGCCCTACGGTCCTCTATAACCGCTTTTCCGACTAGTCGCCGTTCAAGCCTTAGCAATCGGAAGAAAATCTGTATTTTTGTAACCGGTCAGGCCCACTCAGATGAAGAAATTCAAAGTCCCGAATACCTATGTGATCATCGCAGCCATCATCTCCCTGTGTGCGGTCCTGACCTGGTTTGTGCCGGGGGGACAGTATGTCAAGGCTGATGACGGTACCCTTTCGTATGAAACGGTCGATGCGGTCCCGCAGACCTGGCAGGTGCTGTCCGCCGTTTATCATGGCTTCGTGAAGCAGGCGGGCATCATCATCTTCATCCTGGTCGTGGGCGGGGCTTTCTGGCTGCTGAATGCGACCGGTGCGGTGGAGGCGGGGATCCGGCGTTTCATTGCCCGGATCGGGCAGCGGGACCTTCCCGTGCTGGTAGCGCTTACGGTGCTGTTCTCCCTGGCCGGCGCCGTGTTCGGAATGAGCGAGGAGACGATTCCTTTTGTGGGGATCGTCGTCCCGCTGGTCGTCTCGATGGGCTATGACGCCTTCATGGGCATGCTGGTTGTGTATGTCGCGTCCAATGTGGGCTTTTCCAGCGCTTTCCTGAATCCTTTCACCGTGGGAATCGCACAGGGAATGGCGGACCTTCCGCTCTTTTCCGGAATGGGATACCGTATCTTCTGCTGGGCCTTCCTGACGCTCCTGATGGCGGTTTTCGTGTGCTTCTATGCCCGCCGGACGAAGCAACAGACTTCTCCGCGCGCCCCTTCGGGGCTTGGTCGAAGTGACAATATGGCGGCAGGCGCCCCTCCCTCTGTCATTCCGGGCGCAGCCACCTCTGTCATTCCGAGCGCAGCGAAGGAATCCGCCCCCTTGACCCTGCGCCAGTCCTGGATCCTCGCCGTCCTCTTTCTCACCGTCGTCGCGCTCGTCGTCGGCGTCACCTGCTGGGACTGGTACATGCCCGAAATCACCGGCCTGTTTCTCGGCATGGGCATCCTGTGCGGGATCATCGCCGGTTTCTCCGCCAACCGGATTGCCGATGAACTCATTGCGGGTGCGCGCGATATCCTGTCCGCCGCCCTGGTCGTGGGCTTCGCTTCCGGAATCATCGTCATCCTCCAGGATGGAAAGGTGGTGGACAGCATCCTCCATGCGATGCAGGACGGACTGGACGGAACCGGCCGGGTGGCCTCCCTGTCGGCCATGTACGGCATCCAGGCCCTGATCAACTTCATCATCCCCTCCGCCACGGCCAAGGCAGCCATCACCATTCCGATCATGGCCCCGTTCGCCGATATGGTGGGCGTTTCCCGCCAGGCGATGGTGCTCGCCTTTCAGTTCGGCGACGGCTTCACGAACATGATCACCCCCACCTCGGGCGTACTCATCGCCGCCCTCGCCATGGCCCGCATCCCCTATGCCCAATGGGTGAAATGGGTGTGGAAAGGCGTCGCCGTCCTGCTGGTGCTCGGTCTCCTGCTTCTTCTGGCCACCGTAGCCATGCCGGTTGCCGACTGGTCCGTCCTACTCTCGCCTTGAAAGAACGCGTTTTTTTCTTACTTTTGCATAACTATTACTAACACTAACCGTTACCAAGTGAATAACAGATCCTTTTCAAGCAGGTTGAGCTGGAGAATCATCGGCATCGTTTCCGTGATCTTCTTCGTCTCTTTCATTGTTATCGGCCTTGTTTCCCAATATGTCATTGCCCATGAAGCCGCCAGCGCGGCCCCGCTGGAGTTGGCCCTGATTCCGCTGCTCGTGGGCGTCATCGGATTGATAATCCTGTTTTTCGTGTGCCGCCGCGAGATCCGCCGGATGACACGTCCTGTCACGGAACTCTCGGTGTCGGCCTTGAATATGGCCAAGGGTAATTTCAAGGCCAAACTGCCGGAAATCAACAGCAAGGATGAGATGCTGCGCCTGAGGGACAGTTTCGTTTACATGCAGAACTCCATCTCGGATTACATCGGGCAGTTGAAGAGCACCAAGAGCGACAATGAACGCATGGAATCGGAACTCAATGTGGCGCGGACCATCCAGATGGGGATGCTGAGCACCGACTTTCCGCCGCAGCTCCATGCGTTGCTGCAACCGGCCAAGGAAGTGGGCGGAGACCTATACGATTTCATCCGCAAGGACGACATGCTCCATTTCGCGGTCGGCGATGTCAGCGGCAAAGGCGTTCCCGCCTCGCTGGTGATGTCCATTACCCGCGCCATGCTCCATTTCGTGGCCACCCTGGACCTGCCGCTGAAGGAGTCTGTGAGCCGCATCAACAACAGTGTGGCGGACACCAACAGCAACGACATGTTTGTCACCCTCTTCATCGCACGGATCAATTTAAAGACGCTCCGGATGGACTACTGTAATGCCGGCCACAACCCGCCGGTCGTTATTCCTCCCGATGGGAAGCCCCGTTTTCTCCCGGTCAAAAGCAATCTGGCGGCGGGCCTCCTGGAGCATTTCCCCTACGAGGCCGAACACATCGACCTTGAGCCGGGTACCCGCCTTGTCGCTTATACTGACGGCGTTACGGAAGCAGAGAATGACCGGTTGGAACTGTACGGAGAAGATAGGCTGATGGAGGCCGTGACGCACCTTGAGGCCGATATGGACGAGAAAACCGTTGTGCAACGCATCTACCAGTCTGTGAAATCCTTCACCGCAGGCCACCCGCAAAGTGACGACATCACCATAATGAGTGTAAGAGTATGAAATACATCTATATCATCAACGGACGGGCCGACAAGGCGCCGCAATACCGGGAATTCTTTGAGCAGTTGAAGGGAATCCCTCACTTTCACGAGGTCTATACCACCTTGGGAGAGGGCGACGCGACGCGCTATGTGCGCCTCTACTGTGACTTGCATCCGGAGGAGGAAGTCTGCTTCGTGGCTTGTGGGGGCAACGGCATCATCAACGGCGTTGCCTCCGGTCTCGTAGGCTATGCTTACTCCAGCGATCACGTAACCAAGCAGACGGGCAACAAGACCATCGCCATCCTTTATTTCGGCGGTGCGACGGAGGACTTCATCATCAATTTCCCCGGTCGCAACTTCCGCAGTGTGAAGGACATGCTCGCCGGCACCGTAACCCCGACAGACATCATCCAGGTAAACGACAGCTACTGCGTCAATGTCTGTAACATCGGCTTCAACTCCAAGGTTGCGTCCCGTGCCAACGAGCTCGTCGCCATGGGGAAGTCCGCTCACGTGGCCTACACGCGGGGTGTGATAAACGCCTTCATCACCAGCCGTTTCAACCGCATCAAGATTACGGTGGACGGCGAACGTATCGCCCGTGGTCCGATGGTGCTTTGCACCGTAGCCAACGGGCGGCGCGTGGGTGGAGAATTCAACTGCGCACCGGATGCGAAAGTGGACGACGGCCTCATGGATGTGTGTTACTTCCGCGCTATGAGCCTCTTGCGGCTCTTGATGCTGTTCCCCCTCTATCGCAGCGGCGGGCACATCGGCAGCCGTGCGGGCAAGAACAAAGTCATCTATCGGCAGGCTCGCGAGGTGGTCATCAGCAGCAAAGACCTCATTGACATCTACATCGACGGCGAACAGCTTCCCGGCTCCCAGTTCCATCTAAAGATCCTGCCGGGAGCGCTGCCCCTCCGCCTGCCGAAACTTCCCTAGACGGGTACATTCGAATTCTCAGGATCATGGAATACATCAGGGTTACAAAAGACAATCTGGAACAGGAGCATATTTGCTGCGCGATTTCAAATAATAAAGATGTACAGGTGTCGTCCAAGAAAGCATGGCTGGCCGGACGCTTTGACGACGGCTTGGTTTTCTTGAAGAGCGTTGAAAGAGGGAAGTGCTTCATCGAGTTCATCCCGGCCGAAAATGCCTGGAACCCGATCGTGGCTGACAACTATATGTACATTGACTGTCTTTGGGTGTCCGGATCTTTCAAGGGTCATGGGTATTCCAACGACCTTCTTGAAGAATGTATTAAAGACAGCAGGAGCAAGGGGAAAATGGGTCTGTGCATTCTTTCTTCTGCCAAAAAGAAGCCTTTCCTTTCCGATCCGAAGTTCTTGGATCATAAGGGATTCAAGATCTGTGACGAGGCCGATAACGGCATCCAGCTTTGGTATCTGCCGTTCTCGGCCGACGCCATTGCCCCCAGGTTCAAGGAGTGTGCGAAGCATCCTCATGTCGACGAGCCGGGCTATGTTCTCTATTTCACCAGTCAATGCCCCTTTAACGGCAAATACGTTCCGGTTCTGGAAGCCGTGGCGAAGGAGCAGGGGGTACCGTTCAAAGCAATCCATCTGCAAAGTAAAGAGGAAGCCCAGAACGCTCCTACGCCCATCACCACCTATGCATTTTTCAGTGACGGCAAATACGTTACGAATGAGCAGATGAACGATAAGCGCTTCCTGAAAGTGATTGGCAAGTAATCGTTCCCACGGTTTGCTGTCCGGCATACAAAGGTCATAATTCCCACACAATAGTTAGCCCCATAAGTTGCCATAAGTGTCCGGTTTCGGGTAGATATGGCAAATTATAGCTGGCCAGAATATCCAGCCCAAAAGAAGAGAAACCATATCAGAGTGCATGCAAGATAAGCGACAAATTATCCTTGAAAAGATCAAAGCCAATGGCGGTTTTTGGTCTTATTGTGGTTATATTCCAACGAGTCTTGACGATGATTCAGTCATCGAGGCCGCTCTTGTCCACCTCGACCTGGAGGATCTCCCACTCTTACTTGAGATATGGGACAAAGCTCACATCAAAAGGGTCTGG
>JAGCUV010000082.1 GCA_017962705.1 Bacteroidales bacterium | reverse complement strand
ATCTCCCGTCAGTCCTGCGGGGAGCTCCAGGAAAGGGCTCTCCTCGTCCTGCCGAGGATAACCGCCTCCGTGGGCGCTCAAACAAAGGTACAAACTTTCAATCTTTTTCTACCCTTCCGTGTCTACTTTTTCGAGAGCAGCACTTTGGTTTTTTGCAACAGTTTGCTTTGGTTTTTTGCAACAAAATAATCCACCTATCCCAGCTCCGCGGCAATCATGGGCAGCAGGATTTCGTCAGCCGGGAGCCAGTTGACGGAATGAATTTCCTCCTTGCTCAGCCAGCGGGCGGCTTCGTGCTCATTGAGATGCAGGGCGTCCGATAGCAGGGAGGCCATATAACAATGCATCGTCAGATGAAACTGGGGATAATCCCATTCGAGCGTATAGAGGAATTTGCCAATGCTGATTTCCGCATCCAGTTCTTCGCGAATCTCGCGGGCAAGCGCCTGTTCCGGCGTTTCACCCGCCTCCATCTTACCGCCCGGGAATTCCCACCAATCCTTCCAATCGCCATATCCCCGCTGGGTGGCAAAAATCTTGTCCCCTTTCCGGATAATCGCTGCAACAACTTCGATTCGCTTCATAATAGACAAATGTAGCACTAAAACATAGTTCGGCAAAATTTTTTCGGGCTCCGAGACTAAAAATATTTCCTATCTTTGCAAAAATCAATACTTAACGGATATGAATCGCAGGGAGTTCATTGAGAAGTCGGCGTTGGCGGCGGGCGGCGTTCTGCTGTCAGCCAGCGGAGCGCAAGCCGGCAACTCGCAAGCAAACGACGCGCAAGCATCAGAAAACAAGGATAGCAAGAAAGATATGAAGGTATTACTTATCAACGGAAGCCCCCGTCCCAAGGGCAACACATCCATCGCATTGGCCGAGGTGGCCAAACAGTTGGAGAAGAACGGAATCGAGAGCGAGACCGTATGGGTCGGCAACAAGGCCGTCCGGGGCTGCATCGCCTGTAACAAGTGCAAGGAGAATCCAGGGGCGTGCGTCTTTAACGACGATGTATGCAACAGCATCAGCGCCAAGTTCGCGGAGTGCGACGCGCTGATTGTGGGCTCGCCCGTTTATTGGGGTCAGCCGAACGGAGCCGTATTGTCCGTCATCCAACGTTCATTTTATTCCAACGGAGGAGCTATTGCCGGGAAGCCGGCCGCAGCCATCGCCGTCTGTCGCAGGGGAGGTGCCACGGCGGCTTTCGAGGCGCTGAATATGCCTTTCCAGATGATGAATATGCCGGTGGTTTCGTCCCAATACTGGAACATCGTCTACGGGCGCGAGGCGGGTCAGGCTGCGTTGGATAAGGAAGGTCTGCAAACGATGAGGACGCTGGCCAACAACATGGCCTGGATGCTGAAAGCTACGGAGGGCAAGCCTGCTCCAGGGAGGGGAGAGGAGCCCTGGGAGCCGATGCATTTCATCCGATAAGAAGCAAAATATTTTGCTCTTGAGGTGCAGGACCAAATATAACGATTCCTATGTTTATCTTGCCTTCAGAATTACCAACACATCTCCCACTTCCAGCACCGTGTCGCCGCTGGGAATAATCTCCCGGTCGCCACGTTTGATCAACAGTATCAGGCCTTCGCCCGAAAATTCGCTGATAGGGTGTCCGGCACGCTTTTCTCCTGGTTTTACGGTCTTCTCCAGCAGATATGTCTCCGTATCCTCAAATGCCTTGGTTACCACAATGGCTTTATCACCAGAAAGAAGAAATGTGTCTCCGCGGGCAACAATACGTTCCGTTCCACGGATTACAAGGGCAATCAACATGTTTCTGGGCAAGCCAAGGTTCATCACCTGTTTGCCTTCCCAGGCGCTTCCGGGGCCAATCTTCACTTGGCTGAACAACATCTCGGTATTCTCCGAATAATCACTGAAGGTTTTCATGACATCCGCCCTGGCATCCAGCATATCCAGCTTGCGAGCCGCCCAGGGAATGAGCGAACCCTGCAGAAAAACGGAGATGAGAACAATGCAGAAGACGATATTGAATAACTGCGTATCCAGCACCTCCACGCCCGTAATGGCCATGATGGCAAACACGATGGATGCTGCACCTCGGAGTCCCACAAAGGAAATGAGGCCTTGCTGCTTGAAAGGATATTTCCGGAAGGGCGTCAGGATGCTCATAACGGCCGCAGGCCTTGCCACCAATAGCAGGAATACCGAAATGGCCAATGCCGGCAGAATGGCTTTGTGCAGCTCTGCCGGCCGTGCCAGCAGACCCAAGACGAAGAAGATGAGAACCTGCATCAGCCCCGTCAAGCCATCGAAGAACCCTACCAGCGACTTCTTGCCTTTGAACTCTTCGTTCCCCAGGATAATACCCACAATATAGGCGCTCAGGTAGCCGTTTCCACCCAGCAAGTCCGGGATAGCGTACGCGGCAATGGCCACGGCAAAGATAAAGAGCGTATCGAAGCCGTCCGTATTGAACCTCATCTTATGGAATGCCCACGTAGCAGCTTTGGCAACCCCGAATCCCAACCCCGCACCGAATACTATCTGGGCAAAAACGATCCAGGCCAGAGAGCCGCCGGTGGCCGTACCGTTCAGGATGGAAATCATAATGGCCGTAAGCATATAGGCGCAGGGGTCATTGCTTCCGCTTTCCATCTCCAGCATCGGCGCAGTGTTGTTCTTCAGACCTAGTTTTTTGGCCCTAAGGATAGAAAAAACTGAGGCTGCGTCGGTGGAACTGATCACCGCCCCCAACAGGAAACTCTCTGCCCATCCCCATCGCAGCGCAAAGTGGCAGAACAATCCGGTGAGACCCGCCGTTACGATGACACCGACGGACGCCAGAAGTACGGACTCCCGGACCACCGGCTTCACGGCCTCCCACCGCGTGCCGAAACCGCCGTAGAACATGATGAATATCAGTGCTACGGTACACAAGTCCTTGGCAAAGGAATGGTCGTCCAGATACACCGGGATGGCCCCCACATTACCGAAGATGATACCCAGCACGATAAACGCAAGCAGCGTAGGCACCCCGATCCGGGACGAAATGTCATTGAGCCAGATGCAGGTAAGGATAACGATTACGATGAGAATGAGAAAAAGAGTGGTCATGATTTCCAAAGATAATAATGCGATGATATCGGCAACTATAGGATTGCTGACGGGGAACAACTATCAGGAAATCCTTTTCCAAGAATATTAAATGCGGGTAATATGGAAAGGAAATCGATGATCGCCCAGCCCTTTTTCCCAAGTCGCATATCAGCAGTAAGCCAACGCAAAAGATAGTCAATGATGAAAAAGGTCACCGTAACTTGCTCAATGAGCACGAATGCCGTATTATCCTCCACAAACATCAGTGGAATGATGCTCACTGTGATGGCAATCAGCATAAAGATATCATAAGCAAGGCTCCATCTGTCTTCGTCTTTGGATTGTTCAACAATCTCGAATATTTTTCTTCGCATCTTATTATTACTTATTTTACTCTTTTGGGGGCATCCTCCGGCTGGTTTATGCAAAGTTATCTATTTTTATGAATTTCGAATAAGTTTTGCTAACTTCGCACATCGGATTGAGTATTGCTGCATCTGATGAGTCAAATTTTCCAATATAAGTCCGCCATCCGTTTCGGTGTCATCCTCACAGCCTGCGTGGCGTTGAGCCTGTGGCTCTCCCGCTTTATTCCCGAGGGATATTTCGACAAAGTCATCACACCCCTTATGGTGATTTGCACGACGACGATTGCCCTGGGCGGTGCTATAATTGTCTTCCGGCATACCGACGGACTGCTCCTTCGGAAAATATGGGGCTGGACGCTGTTGATATGGGGATTGGGCGACGGAGCCTATCTGCTGTCCATGATGTCCTCGCCGATGCCGGCAATGGATATGAGCGCCTACCAACTGACGACTTACGAACTTTTGATCGGGAATCTGCTGGGCTGGACTACTTAGTTCCCATCAATTTGCAACCGATTATCACACTCTATCCCGTCGTACTCGTCGCCCTGCTCCTCACACACATACGCGCATACAGAATAAGGTTTACTGGAGAATCCTTGGGAATTCCACCTATAACGACGCCTCCGGTGATGTGAGTGCAACTATCTCCAAGGCCGCTTCCACCATTACCCTGAATCCTACCAGTGTGAGCTTCTCCGATACAGAAGTTGTCAATGCCACCAAAACGGTGACTATCAGCTTTAACGGAGACGGGAACTTAAGCGCAAGCTCTTCCAGCAGCACCCTGGCCACGGCCTCCATCAGCGGCAGCACCCTCACCATTACCCGCAAGGGTACGGATGGGGGGGGCGTGACCATTACGGTCAGCGCTGCGGCCGGCACCAACTACGCCGGCCCTCCGCCTCGAGCAATGCCGCTTCTTCCTCGTTATGGGCCACTCCCAGTTTATGAATCTCAGTGAAACGGCCGCCACTCTTATCGATGACAACCACACTAATGCTACCAGAACGATTATGTTTCCTGCGGGTGAACATACGGCAAAGGTACGAAAAACTTGCGTCACCCAACTCGCCCGAGCGATGTGCCCTACAACCACATGAGAGCACGATTTTCAAAAGAGGGGCGAAAAAGTGATAAAGTCAGGAAAAAAGGAGATGTCCTGCGGGGCACCTCCTTTCTTTCTTCTGTATGTAAATCCGGATAATACAACCTACAGCATCGCCTGAATATCCTTCTCGATGTCTTCGGGAGTGGTTGTGGGAGGGTAGCGCTTGATGACGGTGCCGTCGCGGTTGACGAGGAACTTGGTGAAGTTCCACTTGATGTCGTTCTGCTTCCCTACGCTCTTGCTGATGAACTTGAAAAGGATGGAAGAGATTTTGGCCTTGAAGCCCTTGT
Source organism: Bacteroidales bacterium (assembly GCA_017962705.1). Taxonomy (GTDB): domain Bacteria; phylum Bacteroidota; class Bacteroidia; order Bacteroidales; family UBA932; genus Cryptobacteroides. Next base: position 16,181 of record JAGCUV010000082.1, on the reverse strand, counting down.
ACTCTTCGGCCGAGGCCTTCTCCTTCAGATATTCAAAAATGGGTTCAGCGTTCGGACCATTGACCTCGCATTTGGCCATCAACGGGAAGGTGACCCCGTGATTGAGGCGGCAGAACTCCGCGATTTCCCCGTCGGAACCCGGTTCCTGTCCGGCGAACTGGTCGCAAGGGAAGCCGACGATGACCAGCCCCTGCTCTTTGTACTTCTGATAGAGGGCCTCCAGACCATCATACTGCGGGGTGAAACCGCATTTGGAAGCGGTGTTGACAACCATCAGGACTTTGCCCTCGAACTGCGCGAAGTCCACTTCTTTGCCCTTGTTGGAGAGGGTCTTGAAATCGTAAATTTTAGCCATAATCGATTCTTTTTACATTTTGTCGGCAAGATACGGATTATTTTTGAAAAACCTACCAGCGGTAGAACAAAAAGCCCAGGTAAACGCGAGGCCCCATCGGCAAACTTTGCCGTCCTTTGACGAGGGTGTGCAGACAATCGACCTTCAGCGTCACGTGAAAAGCGGGTGATACAATGAAATCACAGCCGATAAAAGGGTCGATGACCATAAAGCCCTGTCGGTGGAATATCGTATTGTTGACGGGGGCCCCGGGCTCCACCGGCGTTTCGTTCATCAGCAGCGTGGTGGCCGCCCCGCCTCCCAGTGTCAGGCCAACATAAGGCATCCACCAACCAAGCGTCCAGTAGCCGTCCACCACCAGTCCGCCCCAACCGGCTTGATAGTAACTGCCGTTCCCTTTCTGGGGCAGGACGGAAAGATAACCTTCTCCGCCAACGCGGAAATGGTCCCAAAGATGCACCCTCGCGATGCCGCCGATGCCGAAGGGCGCTCCGGAAGCCTCGTAGCCCAGCGGCTGGATGGTTCCGCGCAGATAGCCGGTGTGGATCATCATTCCTCCGTCAAACCCGCGAAAGACCTTCTGCTTCGCTTTCTCTTGAGCCTCCTGACTCTTTGGGCTCTCCTGGGCCCCGGCACAAAGGCTTATCAACAGGGACAATAATATAAGGGATAACCGTTTCATCAAGTTCAATTCTTTATTGGGGCTGAATTTCACTCTGGCTGGCTGCGTTCAACTTGCGCTCTTCCCGTTTCTTCTGATAATAGGCGTGGCGTTCCGGATTCTCCGGGAACCACCCCTTCAGCACGCGCTGCTCCTGCTTGAACACCTCGTGGATGCTCCAAAAACTCGAGAAAGCCACCGCGCCCGTGATGGTGGAACCAATAAAGGACTCGATAAAGAGCGAAAGACAGACGCAGAGGATGCCCAGCACAAGGAAAATCCACCACGACTTCAGCCCCCAACGGTATTCCCAACGAATGACCAGCGGATGGAAGATGCCGATACAGGCAAAGACGGCCGCGCCGATAATGATTCCGTTAAAATTCATCTCCTGATTTTTTCAGGCTGCAAATTTACGGCAGAATCTACATATTTGATAGGAAGGTGAGGGCAAAAATTAGGACAATCCGTGCATCTTTTTTCGAAAGGCAAGCGGCGATATGCCAGCGTGTTTCTTAAAAAAGCGCGAAAAATAGGACGAATCGTCCAGCCCTACCGCCGTGGCAATCTCCGAAACAGGCTGCTCCGTATCCCGCAACAGGCGTTTGGCCATTCCCAGACGGGCGATATCAATCCACTCGCCCACGCTTTTCCCGGTCGCCTTCCGAACCATCCGGTTCAGATGGCCGGGGCTGACACAAGCTTCCTGCGCATAAACGGACAGCGTTTGGGGCGGTCGGACCGTCGAGAACACGCTTTCAAGAAATTTCGATACCACCTGAGAGGGTTGGTTGAGAGACTGCGATTTGACCCGCGAAAGCAAGAGATCCAGACCTTTTCCGAGAAACTCCCGGTCGCCCCGCTGGAAAGAAAGGACCATCATATTGAACAGTTCTCCGACAAAGACCGCCTCGTCGAACCAGAAGGCCTGGTGGACGGGCTCCAACCACTGCAGGACCACTTCGGGACGGGAAAGCAAGTCGGCGCGGAAACCGCCGGTGTATCCGACCGCATCGGAATAATAGCGGATGGAGAACGAGCGGCCTTCGGGAATCAGCAACAGGTGGCCGATGCCGCATAGAAACTGGGTTCCATCGACTTCCGCCAGAACCTCGCCCCCGGTCAGGAATAAAAAGCCCACGAAAGGCAGATGGGCCGAAGGGACTTCCGGCACAGACACTTGCTCCCGCGTGTTCATACGCCGGATGAAGAACGGGACCTGCGAATAATCCGCGTCCTTGCTCCAATGGGGGTGTACTCGATGAGCATCCATTTGAAAATCCTTAAGCCGTGCAAAGATAGGTCTTTTTGGACTATCAAATCGTAAAACACGAAAAAGTTTTTCCGGATTTTGAAAAAGTCAAGAAAAAATTTTCTTTTTCCGAGCACTTTTTGTTTTTGCAAACCGCAACTTTGCGCAAAAAAAGAACGCGTATGATAGTAAATGTTTTGAGCGCAAAATGCATCGGCATCGAAGCGGTGCCGGTGACCGTGGAGGTCGATATCACCCCCGGAATCGGTATTCATCTGGTCGGGCTGGCCGACGTGGCCGTCAAAGAAAGTCTGCTGCGGACCGTGACGGCCCTGCAGTCGCTGGGCTTCCGCATTCCCGGCAAAAAAATCGTGATCAACCTGGCTCCGGCCGACCTCCACAAAAAGGGGAGTGGGTATGACCTGCCCATCGCTTTGGGCATCATCGCCGCCTCCGAGCAGGCCCTGCTGCCTCGGTTGAACGAACTGCTGTTTGTGGGGGAATTGGGGCTGGACGGGCACATCCGCACCATCCAAGGGGCTCTTCCCATCGTAGAAATGGCGGCCAACCTGGGCGTGAAAGGGACGGTACTCCCCTACGCGGCGGCGTTGGAGGCATACGACTATGGGGAAGAAAACATTTATGCGGTGGATACGCTGACCGATGTGCTGCGCATTGCGGGCGGGCAGGAAGAGGTATCCGACCTGCTGGTGCGCCACCGTCTGCAAGCAAAGAAAGCGCACGAAAAAGAGCAGCCGGACGACAAAGTAAAGAGCGGACTTCCCTCGCCTTATCCCGATTTTGCGGACATCATCGGCCAGGATGCCGCCAAAAGAGGCATAGAAATAGCGGCCAGCGGCTGCCACAATGTGATTCTCGTCGGTCCTCCGGGCGCGGGGAAAAGTTCGTTGGCCAAGGCACTGGCCGGCATCTTGCCCGAAATGTCGCGGGAGGAGGCCCTGCAGACGAGCAAAATTTACTCCGTTTCCGGCATCTCCAGCGAGGGACTGATTCGCCGCCGTCCTTTCCGCCAGCCGCACTACACCTCGTCTCTCCCGGCCTTGCTGGGCGGCGGAAGTGATGCCGTACTGCCCGGAGAGGTGTCGCTGGCGCACAACGGTGTGCTCTTTCTGGACGAATTCTGCGAAGCGCCCAAGCGGGTGACCGAGTCGTTGCGCGCCCCCATCGAGGACCGCAAAGTGGTGATTTCCCGCCTGCGTTCGAAGGTGGAATTTCCCGCTTCCTTTATGCTGGTGGCGGCAACCAACCCCTGTCCCTGCGGTTATTACGGTGAAGGAAACCGCTGCGTCTGCTCGGAAGGCCGTCGGCAGGCCTATTTGAGCAAACTCTCCGGTCCGATGATGGACCGTATTGATTTGCAACTTTGGCTCCATCCAGTGGAGCCGGCCCGGCTGATGAGCAAGGAGCGGGGTGAGTCGTCTGCGGCGGTGGCCCGGAGGGTGGCGCTGGCGCGGGAGATTCAGCGCCGGCGTTTTGCCGGCGAGGGGATTTTCACGAACTCGCAGATGAACCAGAAGCAACTCGACAAGTTCTGTCCGCTCGATGCGGCCTGTCGCGATTTTCTCGAAAAATTGATGCTCCGGATGGGGCTCTCCGCCCGCGCCTGCTCACGCATCATCAAACTCGCCCGCACCATCGCGGATTTGGAATCCGTCAAAGTCTACTTAGAGAACGTTTCGCCCCCAGATACAGACTCTGCCCCGGGCCAGGCCTCCGCCACATCACCTGCGACAGCGGGCTCTACCCAGAACTCTCCGTTGCCTGTCATTGAGCCATTGCCCATCTCGCTGATGCATCTCTCCGAGGCCGCCACCTACCGCTTCCTTGACCGCATCACTCCCGAACCGTTTTAAAATTGGGGCTTAAGCCGCATCAGAGCAGGCCGTCGATAATCGGCTTGATGATGGCTTCCATCACATCATAGCCGGCCGGGCCGGGATGGAGGTTGTCGTAGAGGCGGTAGTCGGGGTGAAGGGCAAGGCCATCGACCGCCACCAGGGAGGACCAATAATTGCACCAGGAGAAGCCTTTGGAATCCGCATAATCTTTGAGCATTCCGTTCAAGGTGATGATATGGGCCCCTTTGGTCTTGGGGTTGGAAAGCCGCGAGTAACTCTCGTTGCAAGGAGTGACCGTGCAGAGAACCACCTTGATGCCCGCCGCGTCAGCCATTTCCGCCATGACGGAGATATTCTCCACAATCTGCTCCTTGGTCACGCCCTGCGCCAGGTCGTTGGTGCCCGCCATAATGACGGTCACCACGGGATTGAGGTCTACGACATCCTTCTGGAAACGGGCGAGCATCTGGGTCGTATTCTGTCCGCTGACGCCCTTGTCCAGGTAGCCGTTGGCAGTAAAGAAGCCCGGATGGAAACGGGTGGTGACATTGTCGCCGCTGATGCTCATATAAGACGGAAGCGGATCGATACTAATGAGGATGTCGTTCTTGTTATCCGTTCGGGATGTGACGGCCCACTGCCAGGTGATGCTGTCGCCGACAAAAATGGCATTGATGCGACGGGGCGTAGCCAAAAGCACGGGCAGGCTTCCGCTCAAGTCCCAGGTCGTCGCAGGCCAACTCAAGGCAGAGGCTTGCGAAGAAACCGAACCCTCTGTACCGCAGTAGCAATTGGTAAAGGTCGCTCCTACGGTATTGGTTGCGCACAAAGGAAGCGATGCATCCCAGCCGATACAATAGGAGACATCAGCGACAGGAGCCCCGCTCTGCTGGTCACATTTTCCGATGAAAGCGCCCCTGTCAGCGCCGGAACCGCTCACGGAGCCTGCCGCATAGCAGTAGGAAATATTCGTGACGTAGATGATGCCCGCAAAACCGGCAACCTGCGCGTAAGCGCCGCCATTAACAGCTGTCGTCGCATAGCAGTTCTGGAGGTTGCCGTTCTGGACAAAGCCGCTGAATCCGCCGCAGTGAGTGTTCTTGGCCGTCACGCTGCCGCCGGAGACATAACTGTTGGAAATATGATCATACTGAACGCCCACAAAACCGCCGCAGTTGGTGCTGCCGGTGACAGACGTGCCTTCTACGTGGCACTGCGTCGCAACGACATTGTTGCCCCCCTGATAGGAATTGCCATGCTGGCCGATGAAACCGCCCACATAAGTGCCCGCATTGGAGATAAAGGAGGCATTCTTGACATAGCAGCCATTGAAGGAGACACCCGTCGTAGCCAGGCCGCAGAAACCGCCACTCTGAGCTTTTCCGCTGGCATTTTCCGTCACCGTGCCCGTCGTATAGAAACAATCGGTAAAGCCGGAATTCTCGGCGAGTCCCACAAAGCCGCCTACATGCTTGGAGCCAGACACATTGCCACTGGCAGAGCAGTTCGTATAGGTCGACGCGCCGGCGGAATAACCTGCAAAACCGCCGGTATATTCCGAGGAATTGTTGACTACCGCCGCACTGGAACAATTAGTATAAGACGCCGCCACGAGCGTATACCCGACGAATCCGCCTACGTGGACGCCCATCGCGGTGACCGCAGAACCCGGCAGCACCTGACAGTCTTTGAAGGTCGGGCAGGCATAGCTGGCGCGGCCGATGAAACCGCCCACATCCTTGAGCGCAGCCTTCGTTGACACGATGGTCGCCTTGACCGTACAGCCGGTGAATCCCACGCCCGTATTGGCGCAAGCGATAAAGCCGCCGGTCGCCAATTCATCGCTCGCGGCGGTGTAGTCCTGATTGACCGTTACATCCGACACGTGGCAATTGACAAAGCGGACCGGAACTTCATATTTATCGTCCCCGGTGATGTCCGCATAAGCGGCAAAGCCGCCGACATGACCGCTGGTGCTCGTAACCGTCGTGTTCTGGACGGAGCAGTCCACCACACTTTCGATGGTGCGGACATGTCCGGCAAAGCCACCGGAGAAACTTCCGCCGGTGACCGTAGAATTCTTGACGATGACATTTTCGCAAGAGCCGGGAATACCCTCCGTACCCAGGAAAGCGGCAACGACACCCTTCTTGGTCGTGCCGCCGATGACAGCCCCATCAAAGGTTACATTACGGACGGAACCATAGAGAACACCGGCAAAACCGGCATAGGTACCGCTGGTCGTGAGGCCGCTGATGGTATAACCGCCACCGTCAAAGTCAAGGGCTTTGTAGAATTTGTCGCTGTTGTTGATGGGGGTCCATTCGATGCCGGAAGCATTGACATTGCCCGTCATCTTGAACCAGTATTTGAACGAATTCTTGTCGGAAGGAGCCGCGGAGTCCCGGTAGAGTTTCATCATATTTTCGAGATGACGCTCGTTGGCGATGAGATAGGGGTCGGAAGACGTACCCGTACCGCCTGCAAACTCTTCTTCGGGAATATCCACATACTCAGCATCCTGATCAAAATTCAACCCCCTGTGCACCTCCGTGCGCTTAAAATCCTTCGCCAGGCTGTAAACGACGGTCGCCTGCTGGGTTGCCGTCTTGAACGTCACCGTGAAGCCGCTTGTAAAGTTGGCGGGGAAGAAGGTCATATAGTACAGTGTCCCCGTCTGCAGGGTCTGACCGGCGGGGGCGGAGAGCGTGATTTCCTTCTCCTGGGTAATCTTGTCGAGAATGACAGGGCATCCGCTCTCGTCCATCCCCAGTTTCACCCTTCCGGCCAGCACTTCGTCATTATTGCCCTTGAAAGTCACCGATTTTACACCCTCTTTCGTGACGGAGAAGCGGAAGCCGGCACACACGGCGCGAAAAGACAGGAACATATTCTCCGAACGGGCGAGGGTCAGCCATTGTTTGTCAGCAAAACTCTCTGCGCATGCCGTCTGGTAGGGAGACAGGCTGGTTGTCACGCTCTCGCCGTCCGAAGTGTCCCCGGCGTTGTAGGGATACACGGCCCAGATACCAGGAGACGCAACCCCTTCCGTATCGCCCGTGAAATATTCCAGCGTCCCTTTGAAGCGGGCCTTCTCGACCGGCTCGCTGTTCTGGGAAACAAACTTGGCGCTCTCCTGGCCTGCGTAGAACACATTGATCTCTTCGTGTGCACTCCACCAAACGCTGGCTCCGTCGCTTTGTACGACCGTCCTGTTCGCCTCGCTTTCGTCCTCGATGGCCGCCTCGAACACCCACTCCTTACCCGGTCTAAGTTGGGAATCATCACTTCGCTCTTCCTTCAGCGAGCACGACGAAAGCATCAACAAAGCCGCGAGAGCCATCACAGTGAACGGGGTATCCGAAAACTGACCCATCCGCGTCAGATCATCCCCGCTGATTTTCTCATTGGAACCGGCAAGAATCGAGTTGCCGGACGACATTTTGACGATTTTTGACTTAGGCATAACGTAAAGCTCCTGAGTTTTTGAATCTTTCATACTATCATTATTAGTATTGCAAAGATATAATTTTTTCGGGAAAATACTATAAAAGCCGTATCTTTGTAGGGGTATTGCACCATGAAGATCGATTGTCATTGCCATATTCTGCCGGGGATTGATGATGGGGCTCAGACGCTGGAAGAGGCTGTTTTTCTGGCGGGCAAACTGGTGGAATTCGGGTATGGACGGGCGATATGCACCTCACATAGTTCGTTTTCGTTCAGAAATACGCCAGACACCGTGCAAGCGGCCTGCTACCTCCTGCGCGATGAACTGGCCCGCGTGGGCATTTCCCTGGACCTGGTCCCTTCAATGGAGTACCGGCTGATTCCGCAGACCTGGCCCATCATCCGGGAAAACGGCTGGCTGCTGCCATGGGAAGGCAATCATCTGCTGCTTGAACTGCCTATCCGCGACCCGCTCAAAGTGGGAGACATCGTCCCGGCGGATGAGATGAAAAAACTATTGGACGAGGGCTATCAGCCCGTGCTCGCCCACCCCGAACGCTATCTTTATATGAACGAGGATGATTACCTTCGCCTCAAAGAAGTGGGTGTCTGCTTCCAACGGAACCTGGGCTCCCTGGAAGGATTCTACGGCGGTGCGGTGCGGGAACGGGCGCAAATGCTTGATGCGCAAGGCCTGTACGAATTTGTCGGCACGGATCTTCACAACAAGCACTACGCCGACTTTTTTGAACAAAATGTAATCATTTGAAACATACCCTCCTCTCTAAACAAAAACCGCCGCTGGGTACAGCGCCGGAAGCATATAGAGAGTTTCAAATGTGTCTTTTGTAGCGGGAGTGGGTCACGATCCCACGACCTCCGGATTATGAATCCGACGCTCTAACCAGCTGAGCTACCCCGCCGTAACTTCGTTACGGCGGGGTAGCTAGCGCTTAAACCCCCGGCCCTTTCGGGCCACCCCCTTTCAGGGGGACGCGACCTTCGCTTGCGCTTCGGTCGGCACCTTCACTGCTTCAACTTTCTTACGAAAGTCTCGCTGACGTTCCGGTGCGACGCCTGATGGCGTCCGGCTTCGCCGTAAACAATGTTAAACTTCGTTACACAAACCAGGCACTGCGTGCCCGGCTGCAAATGGTTGAGATAGAAGGATTCGAACCCTCACTGACAGAGCCAGAATCTGTAGTGCTACCATTACACCATATCTCAATTGGGCTGTCCTCGGGCGATGGAGCAGAGGCAAGAGCCAGAGACATTTACAACTGCCTTCTCGCAAAAGGGACTGCAAAGTTAGTCTTTTTTGTTAATTCTGCAAAATTTTTATTTATACTTGCGTCCAGTGAATGACGATGCCGTCCTTTTCCATGCCGCGTAGCCAGGTCATCTGGCGTTTGGCAAATTGGCAGATGGCGATATAGAGGCGCTCCCGCATATACTCATATGTGATTTCGCCCAGCAGATATTGCGTAACAAAACGGTATTCCAAGCCGTAACGAATCAGTGTTTCCGCGGGAACACCTTCCTCCAGAAGGCCACGGATTTCCTCAACCATTCCACTGGCCAGGCGTTCATCCAGCCGACGGGCGATGCGGGCGCGACGCTCTTCGCGTGTCACCAGCGTACCGATATAATAAGTCTGGCGGGGCAACCCTTCCGCACGCGGGCGCTCCTTCCCGAAATCGTAGGCACAAGTGACGGCCTCGATATACAGCCCGGAGCCTCCGCAGAGAATGGGCAGGCATCCGCGCGAGCAAATATCACGATAAGCAAGCGCGAAATCACGCTGATACTCGTACACATTATATTCGGTACCCGGCTCGGCAATGTCCAATAGGTGAACGGGAATGTCGCCATATTCTTCCCGGTCTTTGCCCGTACCGATATCCATCCGACGGTACACCTGACGCGAATCGGCGCTCAGGATTTCACAATGACATCCGTTCGGTAGGCGTTGGTTGAGTTCGCGGGCCAGTGAAACGGCATAGCGGGTCTTACCCGAAGCTGTCGGTCCCATCATACAGAGCAAATCCCACGAAGCGCCACTCGCCTGCCACTCGTCCGAAGCAACGCTCGTACGCCCCACGCTCGAGGGTCCGGAAGCATCACGCGAAACGTTCCATCCCGCCCAAGCGCTCACTAGCGCATCAACATCAATCTCTTCCCCTTCGGGCAAGGGAGCGGGTTCGGGAATGGGTATGTAGGGTCGTTTCATCTGCTATCGCCGCGCGGTTTTGCGGGAAGCGATTTTCTTGCGACCGGACGGTGAACTCACCTGGGTGATGGTGGTTCCGGCCGCCGTCTTGTACTTGCGACGGGTGGGCCGCACCAGAATCTGGATATCAAAGCCCTCGACCGTGTATCCCTTGAATTTTTTGCGTCCCAGGAAATCATCGACGATGCTCACCAGGTCCTCATCCATAATGTCCCGATACACATTGTTTTCCACATCGTACATATGCGGATGCTCAAACGCATTGGCATCGAAGAACATCTTGTTGGTGCGGCTGGTGCGGTAGCCATACAGCCCGAGCAGCGCCAGTTCGCGCAAAATGTTATAGACCGACGCCTTGGTGATTTTGTCGCCATCGTGCTCTTGGATATACTCCACCACCTGGTCGGCACACGCGTGGCCCATCGCCATCATCGCATCGTGTACGGAAATGCGCTGCGGCGTGGCCTTCAAAGAATGCTTTTTGAGAAAAAGCTTGAAATTTTCGCGGTCTGAGAGTGATTTCTTATTCATAACTAAACCAATTGATCGGCCAGCACGAGGGCGGCCATTGCTTCTACAATAACCGGAGTGCGCAAGGCAAAACAAACATCGTGACGCCCGGGAACGGACAAAGCGGTCATCTTGTCCGTCACGAAATTAAGGGTCTGCTGCTCCTTGGCGATGCTGGAGGTGGGCTTGAATGCCACACGGAATACAATATCCTCTCCATTGCTGATGCCGCCGTTGATGCCGCCCGCCCCGTTCTTGACGGGATGGCCGTCCGGACCGAAAGGGTCGTTGTGCTGCGAGCCTTTCATTGCAGCCGCTTTGAAACCATCCCCAAACTCAATGCCTCGCACGCCGGGGATGGAAAAAATGGCATGGGAAATGCAGGATTCAAGGGAATTGAAAAAAGGCTCTCCCAGACCGACGGGCACTTCGCTGATGACACATTCCACCACGGCTCCGAGCGAATCCCCTTCGGCCGTCGCCGCATCCAACGCATCCCGCCATTTCTTTTCGGAATTGTTGCCCCGACGGATGCCGCCGAGTTCCACAATTTTCGCTTTAATCTCGCAAGGCTTGGGATCACCGCCCCTGCCAGCGCCACCCTTGCCCGATTCTTCGTCCTCCCCCTCCAGCACGGAAGCAATGGCTTTCTTGGCCACTACGCCGGCGGCCACGATGGGAAGGGTCAATCGACCGGAAAAATGGCCTCCCCCGCGCGGATCGTTGAATGAATCGAATTTCACGTCCGCCACAAAATCCGCGTGTCCGGGACGGGGAACCTGCTGCAAAATATCATAATCGCTACTGCGCGTATTGGTGTTTTTAAACAAGATTGCCAGCGGCGCACCGGTCGTATGATCCTCATACACCCCGCTTAAGATGACGGGCTCGTCCGCCTCGATGCGCGGAGTGGTCCCCTTGCCGCCGCTTTTGCGCCGGCGGATGTCCGAGGCAAAGTCTTCCACGGTCAGCGGAATCCCGGCCGGAACCCCGTCCAACACGACTCCGATGGCCTCTCCGTGCGATTCGCCAAAGAGCGATACGATAAAATTTCTTCCGAAAGTATTCATACCATAAGTTGTTGAAAACTACTAAAAAAACCAGGGAAAGATTTCTCCACGCAGGCCTCGTTGTCAATGACAATCGGGCTGTCCGCCCCGAGCGAGGCGACTTTCAGCGCCATCACCATCCGATGGTCGTCGCAGGAAGTGTACGCTCCTCCGCGCAACAAGCGGCCGCTCAAAAGACGACGGGCCAGAGAAAGACCCTCGATGACCATCTCATCGCCTTCCAAACACACGGAAACCCCCATTTGCGTCAGCATATTCACGATGGCCTTGCCGCGATGGCTTTCCTTATGGGCCAGCCGGCCCACACCTCCGATGCGGCTTTCTCCTTCACAGAACGCAGCCAAAATGGCCAGAATGGGGAAAAGGTCGGGACAATGGCTGGCATCCAGTGTGAAAGCCCGCAAAGGAGCCCGCTGGACGACCAATTCACCCTGATCGCCATCAAGCTGACTCAAGCAGGCCCCGCAATCCATCAGTACATCCATAATACTCAAATCGGCCTGCAAAGAAGTGGTATCCAGGCCTTTCAACACCAAAGGGGCTGCCGCTCCGAGACGTTTTCCGCCCCCGGCCCCAAAAATGGCGCCCGCCACCAGGAAATTGGCCGCCGCACTCCAGTCGCCCTCCAAAGGCATTTCGCAGGCCTTATAAGTGCCGCCACCTTTGATTTTGAACAGGATGCCGGTGCACAGGTTCCAATCCCCCTCGCTCTCCATAAAATCCCGGCCGCCCAGCAGTTCGTTGCCAATGCGGATGCCGAAATGCTTGAGCACATCCAGCGTAATAAATATATAAGGAATGCTCTTCGGGTCGGACACCGAAAGGGTCGTATTCTTTTCGCCCAAGGGAAGGGCCATCAGCAAGCCGGAAATCAGTTGGGAACCGTGCCGTCCGGATATATCCACGCGGCCGCTTCCCAGCGGACCTTTCACGCGCAAGGGCACCTGCGCCTCCGCCAAAGCCGACCCCGAAGCCGCCGCATTCGCCGTCTCCAGACCTCCCGCGCTTCCCGCTGCAGCCTCAACCGCCGCAGCACTCCCTACATTCTCTATCTGCGCGCCGAAAGCGTCCAAAATCTCTTTCGCCCCGCCCAGCGGTCTTTTCAGCAGGGTCTTTTCGCCCTCAATCAGTACCCCTTCCTGCGAGAGCATCGCACACAGGGGAATCATCATCCGGGTCAACAGACCGGACTCGCCGGTAAAGAGGGTGTCAAGCGCCAGTCCGTTTTTGCGGGCGGCAATACCCGTAATCCGCAGTGTTTCACCGATGTCGTCCGGCGTCTTTTCGCGCTCTACGACGGCACCCAGACTCATCGCCACGGCCAGCGCCGCTTCATTGTCGCGGCAAGGGGTGTACCCCGTCAATATGGAAGTCCCTTCCGCCAACGCCGCCGCGATAATGGCGCGCTGCGCAAAACTTTTGGAGCAGGGTATCGCAGGGCTTTCGCCTACGCTCTCCTGCGCCTCGCCAGCCACAGCACACGCGCCTCCGTATACCGCCTGACACATCGCGTCATAGGCCCACTGCCCGGCCGCGGTCGCTTCCGCTTCCGTCAAAGCCGCATAGGTATAGGGCGAACCCAGTCGCAGGCAATCCAAGCGGGACGCACGCCCCTCTTCCCCCATGGCAAAAGCCACCAAGCCCCCGCGAGCGGGACGACGGTCGGCTTCTGCCCACAAAGCTTCGTCATACAACGACAACACCCGCGCCACATCTTCCTGTGCATGGGCCTTCGTCACGATTTTGACCCACTCCGCCCCGTGGTACAGGCATTTTTCCACCATCGCTTTGAGGGCTTCCACCGAAGGAGTCCCCTCGAAATCGTGCCACGAGCGAATATAACGCGTGCCATATTCCCTCGCCAGCGTCCGCAAGGTGGTCGCCAATGACTTGGGCGCTTCGATTTCCACATCCACAAAGGAGGCGCCGGCTTTGATGGCCGCTGTCAGCAGACGACGGGCTTTGTCCACGTTGACTTCCCCGCCGATGCGGCAGGTGGCAATCGTGGGCGTATCGCTGGAGAAGACCTCCTCTATCTCCTCCTCGCTCAGCTGACAGCGGTCCAGACGGATTTCCGCCATTTCAACGCAGGAAAGCAGATTTAGGATTTCCTCACAAGTTTTATTTTGTATGCTGACGCAAATCATAACTTCTATTCTTGCAAATGACGGCTATGCATTCTCCATCGCCCTAATAGCTTCCGGGATTTTCATATCTTTCATCACGACATCCCCGATGCCCCGCAAAAGGACAAAATGCACAATTTCGCCTTCGGCCTTTTTGTCGGTCTTGGCCGCCTTCAGGATTTCTTTGGGAGAATAAGGGCAATCGACCTTGAGTCCGCAGGACAGGAAGTCATCCCGCAGCCTTTCGTCCAAGGGTTCGGGGCACAGTCCAACCTTATGGGACAGGCGGGCCGCCAGCACAATGCCCATCGCAACCGCATCCCCGTGGGGAATGGGGGTCGGCTTATTGAACCAGTTCCACTTTTGGGACAAATGCTCAATCCCGTGCGCGAAGGTATGGCCGAGGTTCAGCACACGGCGAAGGCCGGATTCGTACAAATCCTCGCCCACAATGCGCTCTTTCACCTTGACCGCGCTCTGAATGTAGGGAAGCAGGATGGTGCTGTCCTGATACTGGGTGGAAGAAGTGATGCCGCTGAAATATTGGACCGCCCGACTGTAATTGTCATTTTCGTTTTCAATCAAGAAGGCTTTCAGCAGTTCGGCCAGTCCCTGACGGAAAGTCACTTCGGGCAAGGTCTTCAGGCAAGCGGAACAAATAAAGGTGAATTCGGGTTCCACGATGGTCCCCAGCATATTTTTATACTTCTTGAAATTCACCCCGGTCTTTCCCCCGATGGCCGCGTCCACCTGCGCGAGCAGAGTCGTAGGCACATAAGCCGCCTTCACGCCCCGCTTGTAGATACTGGCAGCAAAGCCTACTACATCCGTCGTTATGCCGCCACCGATGGCCAACACCAGGGCATTCCGGTCCGCCCCCTTGTCCAGCAGCCAGCCGCAGATGTCGGAGACCAACTTGAGGTCTTTTTCCTTTTCGCTGACAGTCACATACTTGACCGGGATTTTCTTCCCGCCTTTGCTACGCCCGAGGGCTTCGCCGATGGATTTTACATTCACATCACAGACCGCGAAAACCGCTTCCTTCTGCGAAAGAATCTCATTCAGTTGTTCAAGGGTATCCGAAAAGTATATCATTGCCGTTCCTGTTTAGAACTGCAAAAATAGTCAATAATTTTGAATTTTTATAATTTAACCCGTACCTTTGTCGTATGAAGCGAGACGAGATAGAAATTATGGCGCCGGCGGGCAATTTCGAGTGCCTGCAAGCGGCGATTCAAGGAGGTGCGAACTCCGTTTACTTTGGCGTGGGTTCGCTCAATATGCGTTCCCATTCGGCCAACAATTTTTCGCTCGAAGACCTCCCCCGGGTCTGCGCCCTCTGCCGGGAAAACGGGCTCAAATCCTATCTAACGCTGAACATTGTTCTCTACGACGGTGAGTTGGAGGAAGCCCGCCGCACGCTGGAAGCCGCCCGGGACGCAGGCATTGATGCCATCATCGCTTCCGATATGGCAGCCATTACCTACGCCCGCCAACTCGGACTGGAAGTACATATTTCCACCCAACTCAACATTTCCAATGTGGAAGCCCTGCGCTTCTATGCCCAATTTGCCGATGTGGTGGTGCTGGCCCGCGAGTTGAACCTGACGCAGGTGCGCGCCATTTCCGATGCCATCGAACGGGAGAATATCTGCGGGCCTTCCGGCCGGAAAGTCCGCCTGGAAATGTTCGTCCACGGCGCCCTCTGTATGGCCGTCAGCGGCAAATGTTACCTGAGCCTGCACGAGCACGGGGCTTCTGCCAACCGGGGCAACTGCTACCAAGTCTGCCGCCGGCGCTATGAGGTAACCGATGTGGAGACGGGCTATGGACTGGAAATAGACAACCAGTATATTATGTCGCCCAAGGACCTCTGCACCATTGAATTCATCGATAAAATCATCGACGCGGGGGTACGGGTGTTCAAAATCGAGGGGCGCGCCCGCAGCGCCGAATATGTCAAGACCTGCGCCCGGTGCTACCGCGAGGCGGCTGACGCCGTGTGCCAAGACCGCTCGGCTGCCGCCGACGCAATTCAGGACCTCCCCGCCCGGACAGCGAGCGAGCGTAGCGCAACGACGGCTTTTACGCCCGAACTGGCGGCGGAACTCAAAGCCGAGTTGGCCACGGTCTTCAACCGGGGCTTCTGGGACGGCTACTATCAGGGGGCGCGACTGGGAGAATGGAGCGACGTGTACGGCAACCGCGCCACTCGCACCAAAGTCTATTGCGGCAAAGTCACCAACTGGTTTGCCCACATCGGGGTAGCGGAAATCCTGCTGGAGACCGTTTCTCTCTCCCGGGGCGATACCATCTTGGTGATTGGAGCCACGACCGGCGTGGTTGAAAAGACCATCGAAGAACTTCGCGTGGAACTGAAACCCGTCCAAACCGCCCAAAAGGGAGAATACTGCTCCATCGCCTTCCCTCCCGAAGGGTTCACCGCCAGCAACGCGATTCCCAAGGCCTCCGCACAGTCTCCCGCCCCCAAACTGCACCGGGGCGACAAAGTCTATCTCTGGGTAGAAGAAAAGTAAGAAAACCGGCTTCTAACGCGACAAGAAAGCCTTGATGCGGGCGATGATGCCGTCCGTATCGATGCCGCAGTCGTGACGGAGTTCCTGCTGCGTTCCTTGCGGGATAAACGCATCGGGAATGCCCAAGCCGT
>JAGCUV010000081.1 GCA_017962705.1 Bacteroidales bacterium | reverse complement strand
GTTGCACTTGGTGTTGACCTCATTGTACATATCCAGCGGCGCGTTCTGGCTATAGCGGAGATTCTCCTGGGTATAGGTCTCGAAAACGCCGAGGCTGAGGGCTTCCTCATCCTCGACATCCGTCCATAACTGCTGGCCTTTTTCACCGTGGATGATGGCGGTGCCGGTATCCTGGCAGAACGGAAGTACGCCCTTGACGGCCGTTTCCGCATTGCGAAGGAATTGAAGGGCCACATACTTGTCGTTGTCCGACGCTTCCGGGTCAACCAAAATGGCCGCGACCTGCGCATTATGCGCGCGACGAAGCATAAACTGACAGTCGTGGAAAGACTGCCGGGCCACCAGCGTCAGGGCCTCCGGACTGACTTTCAGGATGGGTTTTCCTTCGAACGAGGAAACGGAAACCAATTTCTCGGAACCGGGAATCTTGTAGTACTCGGTCTTGTCTTCCCCGAGTTGGAACATAGGTGCATACTTAAACTCTGCCATATTCTCAATTATTCATTAAATATTCTTTCATAAAATCATTCAAATCGCCGTCCAGCACGCCCTGGGTGTCGGAGGTCTCATAGCCCGTGCGCAAATCCTTGACCATTTTGTAAGGATGCAGCACATAGGAACGGATCTGGCTCCCCCACTCGATGCGCTTCTTCTGGCCTTCGAGCTCCGCCTGTTTTTCCTGGCGTTTCTTGAGTTCCAGGTCATACAGACGGGACTTCAAGATGCGCAAGGCGTTGTTGCGGTTGTCCAACTGGGAACGCGTCTCGGTGTTTTCCACCACAATGCCCGTCGGGATATGACGCACGCGCACGCCCGTCTCCACTTTATTGACATTCTGGCCGCCCGCGCCGCTGCTCCGGTAGGTATCCCATTCCAGGTCGGCCGGGTTGATTTCAATTTCGATGGTATCATCCACAAGAGGATAGACGAACACGGAAGAAAAGGTAGTCTGGCGCTTTCCCTGGGCGTTGAACGGAGAAATGCGCACCAACCGGTGCACCCCGCTCTCCGCCTTGAGGTAGCCGAAAGCATAGTCCCCCTCTACCTGGAAGGTCACGGACTTGATGCCCGCTTCGTCCCCTTCCGTCAATTCGGTGACCGTGGTTTTGTAACCGTTGCGTTCGCACCAGCGCAGGTACATACGCATCAGCATCGAAGACCAGTCGTTGGACTCCGTGCCGCCCGCACCCGAGTTGATGGTCACGACCGCCCCGAGATTGTCGCCTTCCGCCCCCAGCATATTGCGCAGTTCGAGGGCTTCTACCTGCGCCGAAAGGGTTTTATAGGCCGCCTCCAACTCTTTTTCTTCCTCGCTCTTGGGCGCCTCCGCCT
Source organism: Bacteroidales bacterium (assembly GCA_017962705.1). Classification (GTDB taxonomy): domain Bacteria; phylum Bacteroidota; class Bacteroidia; order Bacteroidales; family UBA932; genus Cryptobacteroides. Next base: position 3,710 of record JAGCUV010000081.1, on the reverse strand, counting down.
CTCCTTCCTGACCCGTTTTCCCGGACGCTTTGGCGGAAGCGCCGGCCGAGGCCGTTTCGGACTCTTTGGCGAACTCATAGAGCACATCCACATCGTCGGCGGCCGTCGCCAGTGCATCGTAGGCAGTCACCCAGAACTTAACGCCGGCGATTTCCTTCAGGAACTTCTCCGCCGCCTTGGGCTCGTTCCAGAAATCCGCCGCCAGGGTCTTCTCCTGCATAGCGGCCACCTGCGCCCGCTTGTCCTCGATGTTCAGGCACTTGTGCAAGAACTCGATACGCGCGCGTAATTCTTTAATATTATCCTGACTTGTCATAATCTCGTTGGGAAGCCGCAGCAATTAACGATGACGCAGCATCAATTCTCTTTCCAATTCTTCTTTGCTCACGCCCATCTGCTCCAGCAGGACGAGAAAATGGTAGATCATATCGGAAGCCTCGTAGATGAAGCGGTCGCGCTTGCCGTCCACCGCCTCGATAATCATCTCGGTCGTTTCCTCGCCCACTTTCTTGGCAATGGTCTTGACACCCTTGATGAACAGTTTGGTGGTGTAGGAACCCTCCGGCATCTGCTCGTGACGGCCCTGGATCACAGACTCCAGTTTGCCGATGAACCCCTCCTCTTCGGGGGTATCGAAGCAAGCGGTGGTACCCCGGTGGCAGGTCGGACCGACGGGCAGGGCCTTGATGAGCAAGGTGTCGTTGTCACAATCCGCGTACATTTCTTTGACGAAAAGGAAGTTGCCGCTGGTCTCCCCTTTGGTCCAAAGCGCCTTTTTCGAGCGGGACCAGAAGGTCACTTTCCCCTCCGCGAGGGTCTTGTCGAAGGCTTCCTCGTTCATATAGCCCAGCATCAGCACCTTGCGGGTACGGATATCCTGGATGATAACGGGAAGCAAGCCGTCACCGGTCTTTTCTAAGGTAAAATCGGAAAATTTCATCATCGTATCGGAATGTCTTGTTTGCGTAATGCTTCCTTGAGGACGGGAATGGGGATTTCCCCGTAGTGGAAAATACTGGCCGCGAGCGCCGCATCCGCCTTGCCCTTGGTCAATACTTCCGCGATATGTTCGATGGTTCCCGCCCCGCCGGAGGCGATGACCGGGATGCGAAGGCTGTCGCACAATTTGGCGTACACTTCGCAGGGATAGCCCGCCTTGGTGCCGTCGTGGTCCATCGAGGTGAAGAGAATCTCCCCCGCTCCCCTTTCCTGGGCTTCCAACGCCCAGGAATAGAGTTCCTTGTCGCTCAGGTTGCGGCCTCCGTGGGTGGTAGCCACCCAGCGCCCGTCGATATTTTTCGCATCGATGGCGCAGACAACGAACTGGCTGCCATACTGACGCGCTATCTGCGAAATCAATTCCGGATGGGCGATGGCGGCGCTGTTGACCGAGATTTTATCGGCCCCGTTGTCCAGCAGCCGGGCGGCGTCCTCATAGGTAGAAATGCCCCCGCCCACCGTGAAGGGAATGTTGATGCAGGCCGCGATACGTCCCACCAGGTCCACGAAGGTCCGGCGACCTTCAAACGAGGCGCTGATGTCCAGATACACCAATTCGTCCGCCCCTTCGAGCGAGTATTTCCGTCCCATTTCGACGGCATCGCCCACTTCCTTGAGACCGACGAAATTGATGCCCTTGACCACCTGGCCGTCCTTGACATCCAGGCAAGGGATTATACTCTTTGCGACCATCTGCGAATCTCCTCCAAACTTATTTTGTTTTCATAAATTGCTTTCCCCGCAATCACTTTCCGCAATCCCAAAGCGTCCAGGGCGTGGATATCGTCCATTGAACTGATGCCGCCGCTGACCGTGAAATCCACCGCCGGATAGCGGGCCTGCAGGTCCACATACAATTTCGTAGAGGGGCCCTGCAACATTCCGTCCTTGGAAATATCGGTGCAGACCACCTGGGAAAGGCCATAGTGCAGAAACTGGTCCACCAGCGCCTCGATGCTGAGGGAAGTCCCCTCCTGCCAGCCTTTGACGGCGATAAAACCCTCCTTGACATCGGCGCCCAGTATCATACGGGCGGCCCCATACTGCCGCAGCCATTCTTGGAACAAGGCCGGTTTAAGCGCCGCCACGCTGCCGATAATGGCGCAGGTCGCCCCCGCATCCAGCACCGAAGAAAGTGCCTCGGAAGAGGAAATTCCCCCGCCCCATTCGATTTCGAGCGACACCCGGCCGGCGAGTTCTTCCAGCACCTTCAGATTGCGGGGTTCGGAGACCTTGGCGCCGTCCAGGTCCACGATATGGATGCGCTTGACGCCGCAGTCAGCATAGCGCAGGGCCATATCCAGGGGACGCTCGTCATAGACTTTCGTCTGCGCGTAGTCTCCCTTGGTCAGGCGCACGCAGCGTCCTCCAATCAGGTCTATCGCGGGAATAATGGCTATCATACGCTTGCTCTCCCTATATGGACCAAAAATTTTTCAATACCTGTTCGCCGACATCCCCGCTTTTTTCCGGATGGAACTGGGTGCCATAAAAATTCTCATACCGCAGGGCCGCGCTGAACAGCGTGTTCCCGTGCCGACAGGTAGCCACCGTGTCCTGGCAAAGACCGGCGTAGTAGGAGTGCACGAAGTACACGAAGCAGCCGCTTTCCATCCCTTTGAACAGTTTGCCATCCAGATTGCCCAGGCTGTTCCAGCCCATGTGCGGCACCTTGACGTCGGGAGCGGCCTCGAAACGGCGGACGTGGGCGTCGAAAATTCCCAGCCCTTCGGTCGGACCTTCCTCGCTGTCGCGGCACATCACCTGCAAGCCCACGCAAATGCCCAGAACGGGCTGGCGCAGGCTGCGAATCACCTCGCACAGCCCCGCCGCGCGAAGGTTGTCCATCGCCGCCTTGGCGCTGCCCACGCCGGGCAGAATCACCTTATCGGCCGCCTTGAGCCGGGCGGGGTCGGCCGTCAAAATATAGGGGCAAGACAGGCGCTCCAGGGCGTTTTCCACCGACCGGAGGTTGCCGCATTTATAATCAACGATGGCTATCATAGAGAACCTTTACTTGAGGGCAGGGCCCGGGAATAAACATTGCGGGAGACCGCCTGGCGAAGGGTGCGGGCAAAAGCCTTGAACACGCCTTCGATGAGGTGGTGGTTGTTCTCTCCCGTCGCCTTGATATGCAGGTTGCAGTGCAGCGCGTCGGAGAGGGATTTGAAGAAATGCTTGAACATTTCCGTCGGGGTGTCGCCCACATACTCGCGGGTAAACGGCACATCCCAGGCAAAATCGCAGCGCCCGCCCAGATCGAGCAGCACCTGCGCCTCGCTTTCATCCATCGGCAGGGCGAAGCCATAACGGGCGATGCCGGCCTTGTTCCCGAGGGCTTTCAGCAGGGCTTCGCCTAAGGCGATCCCCACATCTTCCATCGTATGATGCTCATCTACCTGCAAATCGCCTTTAGAGCGAATCTTCAGGGACAAGCCGCCGTGGTGCACGAGTTGGTCGAGCATATGGTCGAAGAATTTCAAGCCGGTATCAATGGCGCTCTCCCCTCTTCCGTCCAGATCCACCTCCACATAAATATCGGTCTCGGCGGTCTTGCGCTGAACCGTAGCGCAGCGCACGCTTTTTCGCACTTCTTCCGCCGCCCGAGCCCAACTTTGCGCGGCATCAGCCATCGCATCCCCCGAACGGTCGTTTGCGGCGGGACTGTCGATGCGCAGGAAACGACAGCCCAGGTTGGCGGCCAACTGCTC
>JAGCUV010000080.1 GCA_017962705.1 Bacteroidales bacterium | reverse complement strand
GGCGTGGAGAATCCCTCCAGCGCCACCATCGTGTGCCAGGGTAATACCTTTACCTTCAAGCTGGACCAGGCCCTTGCCGACAACGGCGGCATCTTCCTCGTGATCGAGGCCACCGAGGGTCAGTCCAATGGCGTAAGCCGTGCCCACAGCAAGGCCGTTGCCATCAAGATGGTCGAGGAGCCCACCGCCGCTGCCGTCGACATCCGTGCCGACTATGTGGCCAAGAACGGTAACCCCAACGCAGCAGCGCCGAAGATCTTCTTCCGCTACTACTACGTTAACTCCAGCACCGGCGAGAAGTCCGGCACCATGCTGGCGGAGTGCAAGTGGACTCCGGGCGAATAAGCCATCGCTGGTGTAAATCCTAATCACGCCTTAGGGCCATCCAAGCTAAACCAGTCATCCCCGTAGGAGAGAAACCTGCGGGGATGATTTATTTTATTTATATGGTAAGTGTAGATTTCCTCTTCAGAGGGAAGAAAAATGCTTTGAAAGGCTGACGTATGGCGTGGAAATTTCGTGGCTCGTGCCCGGGTTGACCCCTGGTCCGGGCCTCGTTTGGTATAGTAGGGGATAATAAAAGAAATTATACACAACTCGTCTAAATTGTGTACGAGATTGTGTATAACCTTTGTAACTTGCTGATAATCAGCGGCTTTTGTGGAGCATAGGAGAATCGAACTCCTGACCTTTTGAATGCCATTCAAACGCTCTACCAACTGAGCTAATACCCCGAATTGGACTGCAAAGGTACTACTTTTTTTTGAATGTGCAAGGGTTATAGGAAATTTTTCCTATTTGAACGCAATTTATGGCAAAATTCCCGTCAGTCCTCCCGCAAGGCTTTTCGGCCGCCGAGGATTTTGTAGGCGACAAGGGCGTAGGCAGCAATCAGCGCGGTGTGGACCCCCATTTTCAGCCAGAAGAAACCATCCCGGAGCAGGGACTCGCCGGAGGAAGCCGCAGGGAACCAGCCATCGACAGGACGGGAAAGGGCGAACAGGGCCAGCATCACGAGAATGACCGCACCCAGACGTTTCCATTGATAAGGAATGGGATAATATTTGGCACCCAGGACGGCACTGATGAGGAACATGACCAGGTAACTGGCCAAGTGCCCCCAGGCCGCGGCGTAATAGGAATACTGGGGCATAAAAACGACATTGATGACGGTCGTGACGACCAATCCGGAAGTCGTCACCCAGATGGCCATTTTCGTTTTATCTGCCAACTTGTACCACATGGAGACATTGAAATTCATTCCCAAAACCATATAAGCCATCAGCATAATGGGGACAATGGTCAATGCTTCGCGAAAATCCCGGCCGAGGATGAGCCCGATGACATCCAGATAGAGGACCACCCCCAGGAACACCAGTCCGCAGAAGGCCGTGAACCAGTTCATCACCTTGGCATACAACTGCGGAGAGTTCTTATCCCCCGCACGCTGGAAGAAGAAGGGTTCGGCAGCAAAGCGGAACATCTGAATGAAGAGATTCATAATGACCGCAAGTTTGACACTGGCCTGGAAAAGCCCCAGGGACGCCCGCCAGGCTTCCGAACCATTGTCGAAGAAACGGAAGAGCAACCGGTCCAGAAAGTCGTTGACAATCCCCGGAAGGGCGGCCACCATCAGCGGCAACGAATAGACCAGCATCTGCCTGAGCAGCTTTCCATCCAAGCGAAGACTCATGTGCAGCAGTGTAGGCAACATCAATAACGCACAAAAGACGCTGCTGACGAAGATGGAGAAAATCACATAGTCGAAGTTGGGCTGCGTCCCTACAAAGTGGAAAATCCATTGCGGTTTCCAGGGCGAGAGAAAAAGGAAAAGGTTGGCCCCGAGTTCCGTGAAAATCTTTGCCGTCTTGATGAGGGCGAACTTGACGGACTTGTGCTCGTGCCGCAGTTTGGCAAACAGAATGGCCGTCACATTGTCCAGAAAGAGCGTAATGCCCATAAACAGAACGCACTTCTCATATCCCGCATAACCCAGTGCGCCGGTCAGCGGGCCCAAAAAGGCAATTAGCAGCGCCAAAAAAGCCGAATTGGTCGCAAACACGCCGGCAAAAGCATTGGAAAACACTTTATCCGGATCCGCCCCCTCTTTGCTGGCAAAACGGAAACAACCCGTTTCCAAGCCCATCACCAACAGCACCTGCAGCATCGCGATATAGGCGGACAACTCCGTCACGACCCCGTACTGCTCGGGCAGGAGCAGCCGCGTATAGATGGGGACAAAGAGGAAATTGACGATACGGGCGAGGATAGTACTCAACCCATAAACCGCCGTCTCCCCCGCTAGTTTTTTCAACACATTGGCCATTTATCTCAATCGAATCGTATCAAAGAAAAATAATCTCGTGCAAAAATAAGAAACTGTTTTGATTTTTTTGATAAAAAGATTTATGAAGATATTTTGAGACAGATTTTCTTCTTGAAGAAGGAGTGTAGTTGGGGCTACACAACTGATGAAAGGAGGAAATATAGCCAAAATAGAACATAAAGATGAAAATTAAAGAAAATCAAAACAGTTTCTACGGAATTTCCACGATAAAAAGATTATCTTTGTATGTTATATCAGATAAGGTTATGAATTTGCTCCGACCCCTCAGCATTGACACCCCCCACGCGCGCAAAGTATATATCGAGACCTATGGTTGCCAGATGAACTTCAACGACAGCGAAGTCGTGCTCTCGATTTTGCAAAAGGAGGGCTATCGTTACACCGAACGGATGGAAGAAGCGGATGTCATTCTGGCCAATACTTGTTCCATCCGGGACAATGCAGAGCAGCGCATACTGGGACGGATCGAGCAATTTGCTTTTCAAAAACGGAAACGGAAGGGCGTACTCGTGGGCATTCTGGGTTGTATGGCGGAACGACTGAAAGAAGAATTGTTGGAAAACAGCACGGTGGATCTGGTCGTGGGACCCGACTGCTACCGCCGCCTGCCTGAACTGCTGCAACTCTGCGAAGTGGAAGGAAAGGGCATCGACACCCTGCTCTCGCGCGAAGAGACTTACGCGGATATCGCGCCGGTCCGTCTGGACAAAAACGGGGTGAACGCGTTCATCTCGATTATGCGGGGCTGCAATAATGTATGTTCCTACTGCGTGGTCCCCTACACCCGGGGCGTCGAACGCAGCCGCGATTGTGGAAGCATCGTCCGGGAAGCCTGCCAACTGTTTGAGAACGGCTACCGGGAGGTGACGCTCCTGGGACAGAATGTGGATTCCTACCGTTGGACGGCAGGTGACGGGACTGTCGTGGATTTCGCGGACTTGCTGGCGCAAGTGGCGGCCGTCAATCCCCTGCTGCGCGTGCGTTTCTCCACCTCCTACCCCTCGGACATCAGCGACAAACTGCTCGATGTGATGGCTTCCCGCGAGAATATCTGCCACCATATCCACCTCCCCGTCCAGTCCGGCAGCGACCGGATGCTGGAGAAGATGCGCCGCAAATACGACCGTGCCTGGTACCTCGAACGCGTGCGGACCATCCGCGAGAAACTCCCCGATTGCGGCCTGACCACGGATATCATCGCCGGATTCTGTTCCGAAACAGAAGAAGACCACCGGGACACCTTGAGCCTGATGGAAGAAGTGGGCTTCGACTCCGCGTTTATGTTCCAGTATTCGGAACGGCCCGGAACGCTGGCCGCCCGCCACTATCCCGATGATGTACCCCCGGAAGTCAAGACACGGCGCCTTAATGAAATCATCGCCCTGCAGATGCGCAAGAGCGAGGAGCGCTACGCCGCCCAGGTCGGAACCACCCAGACCGTACTGATTGAAGGACCGGCCAAACGGGGAGAAGGCGACCTTTGCGGACGGGCCTCCAACTATATGATGTGCGTATTTCCCGGGGACGGGCACAAGGCCGGAGAATATGTCCGCGTACACATCAATGCCGCTACGCCCGCCACCCTTATCGGAGAAATCGAATAGCCCCATGAAGAAAATTCGCGTCTTGCTTACATTGTTGTTGGCTTTGATCGGCCAGCAAGCCGGCGCGCAGTTTTATCTCAACGGGGAAGACCCGGGGGGATTGCGTTGGCGCAGCATCGAGACCCCGACCTATCGTCTCATTTATCCCGAAGGCATCGACTCGCTGGCGCGGGAATATGCCCGGATAATGGAAATGACGGCTCCCGCCGTGGGACGGTCGGCCGGCGTCAGGCCGGGCGGATGGCAATGGGGCGGCAAGACCGCCGTCATCCTGCACAACCAACTGGCCGTCTCGAACGCCACCGTAGTCTGGGCTCCCAAACGCCTGGAAATCTACACCAACCTGCAGGCATACGAGGTGGATCCCCTCCCCTGGATTACCAATCTCGCGCTTCACGAACAGCGGCACATCAGCCAGATGCAGATGGGCTACAAGGGCGTGCATCGGG
>JAGCUV010000079.1 GCA_017962705.1 Bacteroidales bacterium | reverse complement strand
GAAAAGGCGGTTCAGGCGCTTAAACGCATAGCGACATCTTTCGACAACGAAAGGGACCGCGACCTGCACATCAGTTTTGACATAGGAGGCTGGACCGTAGAACTGCACGGGACGCTGGATGTTCATTACATCAATCGGGTGGACCGGGTTGTACGCGAGGTTTTTCAGAAAACTTTCGAATGTCACCAGGTGAGGACTTGGATGAATGACGGCGTTCCCGTTGGTATTCCGGAGCCGAATAACGATGTTATTTTTGTTTTTACGCATATCCTCAAGCATACTTTTATCGGGGGTGTAGGCTTGAGGCAGATTTGCGATTGGTGTCGTTTGCTGTTTGCTTTCCATGAAAACATAGACGCCCCGCTACTGCAAGAGCGTCTTACGAAAATGGGATTGATGCGCGAATGGAAGACCTTCGCATCTTTGGCCGTCCATTTCCTGGGAATGAACCCGGCATGCATCCCTCTCTATGATCCGAGCCCGAAATGGCGCAAAAAAGCGGAGACGCTGAATGGGTATGTACTGTTGGACGGAAATTTCGGGCAGAATTGGGACAGGAAAGGCCGCAAGCACTATCTTCAGAATCTGTTCATCGGCATCAAAACTTTTTCTTATCATTCCTTGCGCCATTTCGTCATATCGCCCCGCAACTCCTTATCGGCGTTGTTTACCTCTATCGGCGATTTGTTTTTGCGCTTCCGTAACAAAATCAAAAGAGCGTTTGCGAAAAAGGCGAACTGAGCGGGCCTGCTTATGCGGGATAGACGCATTCGTCACAGAAACTGTAATAGCAGTCGTCGCAGATGACGACGTGGTCAATCAGTTTGATGTTGAAGGGAGCCAGCGCCTCTTTCAACTTTTGCGTCTCCGTCAGGTCCGCCTTCCCGGGCATGGGATTGCCCGACGGGTGATTGTGGACGACAACGAGTTTCCTTGCTTGCCGCTCAACGCAGCGTTTGACAATGCGGCCGACATCAAAAATGGTAGAAATGTCGTCTCCTTGCGTGATTTTTTCCTTGCCCATCAGATACTGTGAACGGTTGAGGAAGGCTACCCAGCACTCCTCGCGAGCGGTTCCTTTGAGGACGGGCCCGAAGATCTCATAGATTTCACGGGCGTTCGTGATGACTTGTTTGCGGTAACGGAATCTTTCTTCTCCCATTCTTCTTCCCAGTTCGAAGGCAGCACATAAGGTGATGGCCTTGGTCGTGCCGATGCCCTTGATGGCGGACAGGTTCTCGATGGAGCGGGTGGATAGTTCGGTCAGGAAGCCATCGCAGTCGGCGAGCATTTTCTGAGCGATTTCCACGGCGCTTTCCTGGCGGGTCCCCGTCCGCAGCAGGACGGCAATCAGGTCTGCATTGGTCACGCCCTTCGCGCCGAAGTACATCATTTTTTCGCGAGGCCTTTCCTCGCTGGACATTTGAGCGATTTTCATTTTACAACAAGTTTTCAGTGACAATCGCAAAGATGCATTTGCTGCCGCGCCTTTGCAAATAAATCGATTTGCAAATTCACAAAACAGAAAAAATTTTTCTTTTTCCGGACTTTTTGTGGGGTAATTGCCGTGGATTGGGCTTACATCAAGAATTCTTCGGGCCGGGAGAGCAGGCCTTTGCGCAGGGCGGTGGAGGAGATGTCCACTTGGGGGGCGTCGAGCAGGGTGATGCGGTAGGACGGGTTTTCGGCCAAAAGGTCGTCGCGCAAAGCGGCGCTGTCGAACCCTTCGCGGGGATAGACCAGCAGGCCATATTCAAGCAGGATGCGCGTGTAGTCTTTCCAGCGCCGGAAATCCGCCAACTGGTCACCGCCGATGGCCAGGCGCAGGCCTGTGTCGAGGTCCGTTTCCCCCGCCAGTGCATCCAGGGTGCGGATGGTGTAATGGGGTGCGCCGAGACGGAATTCGATATCGCTGATTCCGACTTTTCCGGCCAGTTCTGGATAGCGCTCCAAGGCCTCGCGGGCGGCCCTCAGGCGTGCAGGAGCCGAGTCGGCGGAGATGCTGTCCTTCAGGGGATTTTTGGGGGAGACGACCAGTAGCACGCGGTCGACCCCAGCCCGTTCGCACAAAGTGCGCAGGATGGCCAGGTGTCCGATGTGCAGGGGATTGAACGACCCGCTGAAAACAACGGTCGCCCGGCCCTCGTTTATGAGCTGACTTTCACTCATTCCGCGCCCAGGAACCGGTCTACCAGCGCTTCTGCTTCGGCGAACGTGTCTTCCAATTTGTCGTTGACCAGGGTGACATCAAATTTGCCGGCAGCGAAATCCAGTTCGGTCCGGGCTTTGGCGAGCCTTTCCTCGATGGCGGCGGGGGAGTCCGTGCCCCGGGCCGTCAGCCGGCGGCGCAATTCCTCGGCTGAAGGCGCCTTGACCAGAATGGCCAGGGCCTTGTCCCCGAAATACTGTTTGAGGTTCCAGGCCCCCTTGACATCCACATCGAAAATAATCACATTTCCTTTGTCCCAGATGCGCCGGATCTCGCTTTTGAGCGTTCCATAATACACGGACGCATAGACCTGCTCGTGCTCGACAAATGCGTCTTCGCGCACCAGCCGCTCAAATTCCTCCCCGCTTTTGAAATAATATTCCACGCCGTTTTGTTCGCGGCCTCTCGGTGCGCGGGTAGTGGCGGAAATGGAAAATTCGAATTCGGGATGAATTTCAAGCAGATGGTTGATGATGGTGCTCTTTCCGGAGCCCGACGGGGCGGTGAAAATGATGACTTTTTCTTGCATAAATTTCAAAAATTTCTGGCCGAACACTTTAATATTTCTGCAAAAATAACTATTTTTGCACGATTTTGACGAACCGAAAGTCAAAAGCGTATAGAATTTATTTAATTCCCAATAATATTATGGTATCTTACAAAACCCTTGGCCTTGTCAACACCAGAGAGATGTTCAAGAAGGCCGTCGCCGGCGGATATGCTATCCCCGCTTTCAACTTTAACAATATGGAGCAACTCCAGGCCATCATCCAGGCTTCCGCCGAGACCAAGTCTCCCGTGATCCTGCAGGTCAGCAAGGGCGCCCGCAACTATGCCAACCAGACCCTTCTGCGCTATATGGCTGAAGGCGCTGTCGAATATGCGAAGGAACTCGGTTGGGAGAAACCCCAGATCGTGCTTCACCTCGACCATGGTGATAGTTTCGAGCTTTGCAAGAGTTGCGTGGACATGGGCTTCTCTTCCGTGATGATCGACGCTTCCTCCCTCCCTTACGAGGAGAACATCGCCCTCACCAAGAAAGTGGTGGACTATGCGCATCAGTACGATGTGACCGTAGAGGCCGAACTCGGCGTGCTCGCTGGTGTGGAAGATGAGGTTTCCGCCGAGGAATCCCACTACACCCGTCCCGAAGAAGTGATCGACTTCGCCACCCGTACGGGCTGCGACTCGCTGGCCATCTCCATCGGTACCAGCCACGGGGCTTACAAGTTCAAACCCGAGCAGTGCACCCGCGACCCCAAGACCGGCCGCCTCGTACCTCCCCCGCTCGCTTTCGACGTGCTCCACGAGATTGAGAAGAAACTGCCCGGTTTCCCCATCGTTCTCCACGGCTCTTCTTCCGTGCCCCAGGAGTATGTGGACATCATCAACGCCAACGGCGGCAAACTGCCCGACGCCGTAGGTATTCCCGAAGAGCAGCTCCGCGAGGCCTCCAAGAGCGCCGTTTGCAAGATCAACATCGACTCCGACAGCCGCCTGGCGATGACCGCCGCCGTCCGCAAGGTCTTCAACGACAAGCCCGGCGAGTTTGATCCCCGCAAGTACCTCGGCCCCGCCCGTGACGAGATGAAGAAACTCTATATGCACAAGATCGTCAACGTGCTCGGTTCCGACGGCAAAGCCCTCTAAGTCGAGGTTTTTATCGGATAGACGGGACTGGTTCAGCCGGTCCCGTTTTTTGTAAAAATGCTTATCTTTGCGCTCTGAAAATGCAAAAACATATGGAAAAAATCAAAATGACGACTCCGCTCGTGGAGATGGATGGGGATGAGATGACCCGCATCCTTTGGAAAATGATCAAGGATGAATTGATCCTTCCCTTCGTGGACCTCAAGAGCGAGTACTATGATTTGGGGCTGCCCAAACGGGATGAGACCGGAGACCGCATCACCATCGATTCTGCGGAGGCCACAAAAAAGTACGGCGTGGCCGTCAAGTGTGCCACCATCACCCCGAATGCCCAGCGGATGGACGAGTACCATCTTCACCAGATGTGGAAGTCCCCCAATGGCACCATTCGTTCGATTTTGGACGGAACCGTCTTCCGTACCCCTATCCTGCTTCCTTCCGTCAAGCCGGCGGTGAAAAATTGGGAAAAACCCATCACGATTGCCCGTCACGCCTACGGCGATGTCTATAAGAGCGTGGAATTGCGGGCTGCAGAGCCGGGCGTAGCCAAACTCGTCTTCGACGGGGAGAGCGGCGCGCACCAGGAAGTCGTCATCCAGAACTTCAAGGGTGCCGGCGTCATCCAGGGCATGCACAACACCGACAAGAGCATCCGTTCTTTCGCCAAGTCCTGCTTCCAATTCGCGCTGGACACCAAACAAGACCTCTGGTTCTCCACCAAAAACACCATTTCCAAGATCTACGATGCGCAGTTCCGCGTGATTTTCGACGAGGTCTATGCGGAATACAAGGAGCGTTTCGAGCAACTCGGCCTGACCTATTTCTACACGCTAATCGACGATGCGGTGGCCCGTGTCATCCGTTCCAAAGGCGGCTTCATCTGGGCCTGCAAGAACTATGACGGCGACGTGATGAGCGATATGGTTTCGACCGCCTTCGGTTCCCTGGCGATGATGACCTCCGTACTGGTCAGTCCCGACGGAAAATATGAGTACGAAGCGGCCCACGGGACGGTCACGCGCCACTATTACAAGTATCTGGCAGGGGAGGAGACCTCCACCAACCCGATGGCCACCATTTTCGCCTGGAGCGGTGCCTTGCGCAAACGCGGCGAACTCGACGACCTGAAGGACCTCGTGAATTATGCCGACCAACTGGAAGCGGCCTGCTTCGATACCCTGAACGAGGGCATCGCCACCAAAGACTTGGTCTCCCTGATGGAAGGTGTTACGCCCGTGAGCGTCACTTCCGCCGCCTTTATCGCCGCTATCCGCGAGCGCCTGGGCAAACGGCTCGGCGCGTAGGACTGTCTTGAACCTCTATTTTTTCAGACTGATTATGGCATCCAAACGAATAACGTGGCTGTGCCAGTCGTTATGACCACCCTGGTAACTCTCCTTTTCAGGAAAGAGAAAGCCGTTGCTCATCAAGAATTGCCCCGACACGATTTTGCCGTCCAGAGCCGATACTGGGTTTCCATCGACTTTGTTGAGTTCCGTCACTTTATACAAGAGGTCGGGATTGAGTCCTCGCAGAGGGACCTGCGCCGGGTGATCGCCCCGGTAATACTCGGTACGATACCAGAAAAATGCGGCCTGTTTCTTGTCTTCGCTGCAGTACATCAAAGAGGCTATTCCTTTCTTGTCAAACGGAGATACCAGTCGATAGAGGTCTCCGCATTGGACGGTCTGACGAATCGTTTTGTAGTCTGAAACAGCCTGACGGCAGATGTCACGTTCTTCTTGACTGATATCGGCGGGTTGTAATTCAAAGCCCATACGTCCTGTCATAGCCACATCTATGCGATATTTGAGGGGGATAATCCGCCCTGTCTGGTGATTGGGCGACGCGCTGACATGGCAGGCCATTGCTTCCGCAGGAAAGAAAAAAGAGGTTCCCCATTGAATGCGAAGTCGCTGGAGCGCATCTGTGTTGTCGGAAGTCCAGAACTCATCGAACCAGGGCAACAATCCCCAGTTGACACGGGCCCCACCCCCGGCGCATAACTGCATGGCAACATCTGGGTAGGCAGCGCGAATGCGATTCAGCACTTGGGTGAGTCCGCGCATATACTCAATGGCGAGATGATTGGGGTTTTTCAGGTAGGGAGAACCGGGAGAGCGCATGTAGTTGTTGCAATCCCATTTGATATAGGCGATGTCCGGCGCTTGCCGAAGAATCTTATCTACAACGGATACGACATAGTCTTGAACGGCAGGATTGCATAAATCCAGCATCATCTGCGTCCCTCCGCGTCCAGCGGCCAGTTCCCGCCCATGAGCGTTCAACACCCAATCAGGATGTTTCTCATACAATTCGCTCTGGGTATTGACCATTTCCGGTTCAATCCAGATGCCGAATTTGACACCGGCCTGACGGCATCTTTGCGCCATATTTTGCAAACCATTGGGAAGCTTCTGGGAAAGCACCTCCCAATCTCCCAATCCCTGCCTATCGTGGTCTCGTGGGTATTTCGTGCTGCCGAACCATCCGTCATCGATGACGAAAAGCTCTCCACCAAGGTCGGCGATGTCACGTGCCATCTGTTCCATTTGATCTTCTTGGATGTTCATATAGACACCTTCCCAACTGTTGAGCAGGATGTCACCCGGCTGTCCGCCGTGGCAGAGCATATATTTTCGAGCCCATCGATGAAAGTGCCGGCTGGCACCTCCCAGTCCATTTTCACTATAGGTAAATGCCACTTTCGGAGTGGTGAAAACTTCCCTCTTGGATAGTGTGTACCAGGCATCGCGGGGGCTGATGCCGGCAAAGAAACGGTGATATCCGTCATAGCGGGTGATAATCCTCATTTCGAAATTACCTCCGTAGCAAAGGACTGCGCCGATAACCCGCCCCTCGTTTTCTTGCGGTTTGCCATCCAAGGAAAACATGACTTCGCTATGGGCGGTGGCGCTGTTGCGTACCCCGTTGTGTTCGCTGATTTCCCGTGTTCCCCGAGTCAACGGCTCTTCGTATACGTGACATTCATCAGCCCATCCACCTTGCAGGGACGACATCCAGACATTTCCTTCCGGGATAGGAAGAAAGGCAGAATCATAGCGGTGCAACATAATGTTGTTATTCCCGGAATTGAAGATATCCGTCCACATCTCAATGATGTCTTCTTCGGTGTAACTGCGATAATGGAGCGTAACCCGAAAGAAAGGATAGAGCGGATCCTTGCACACGATATCCAGCGTATGTCCGCCATCCCAGGTTCCCTCTTGTACGCTCTCGGTTTGCAGGTCCGTCGTTACACCGCCATCCGGCATCATTACGCTCAAGGCATCGGGATGGGCCGTATTGGACAGGCGAGCGGGATATGCGTCAAAGCATTTTCCGGCATTTGCCAGCGCAGCGGGCAGATCCGTCTCAAACAGACGGGCGCCATAATAGACAAATTGAGGACGACTGCCTTTTTCGACTTGTAGCAAGAGTGATGTACTCTTGGTATTCAAGATGGTCTGGGAGGAGGCGTCCCGGCTTCCGGAGAAAAGGGCGACAACGATGATAAGCAGGGTGGCAAACGTCCGATAGGTGCTTTTGTAGAATGGATTCATGATACGATGAAAATGGATAGGATCTTATCCGCGCTGTCTTTTCAGCTGTTGCTGGATTTCTGTCATACGTTGTATGTTGAGCGGATAAAAGGCAAGAAAAACAATGCCGAGGATAGCGCTGGCGGCTGGGATGAAACTCATTAATGCTTTGATGGCATTGATTGTCTCGGGAGCCTGGATGGCAAGTTCCCGGTCATAACCGAAGATACCCAAAATACTCAGTAGCAGAAAACCTCCAATAGCTCCGCCAAATTTCTGGGCCATGGAAGATGATGAAAAAATCAGACCTGTAGAACTGCTTCCGTGCCGAAGTTCGGAGTAGTCGGCCACATCTGCAAACATACTCCATACCAAAGGGGCCGCCACACCAAAGCTTAGGCTGATTACTAATTGTAAGGCCATCAGCATCCAAATTCCTTTAACTTGCGTCGGCAAAAACCACAAGACACAACTTAAGACGGCGGCGATGGCCAGCATAAACATGAAACTTTGCTTTTTGCCCAATTTCTCGGAAACGGGTACAGCGAACACGACGCCTGCCATCTGTCCGATTTCGCCAAGGGTCAGAAAGACGGCGCATGTCAGTAGCGGATGAATATCGAGAACGTTTGCAAAATAATAGGCCGCAGCTCCACCTCGAATGGAAAGACACAACAACTGACTGATAGCGGCACCGAGTAAAAGCCACCAGGGACCGTTGGAAGCGAGCGCTTTTAGATCCTTCCGGATGGATGTCCACCCACTCTGGAGACCCTGTTCCACTTTTACATTTTCCCGTGTGAGCAAGAAGCAACCGATAAAAAATAGGGCGCACAGCAGAGCGACAAGAGCGATAACACCGGTCCATTGTGCTGCGTCGGCATCTCCCACACTTCGAATCATTTTTCCTGCGGAATTCGTCGCTCCAAAGATGGATTTTTCGAACAACCAAAAGATTCCCATAGCGAGAAAACTTCCGGCATAAGCGAAGAACATTCTGAAAGAAGAAAATACGCTTCGCTCGCGCGAATTGTCCGTTACTACACCCAACATCGCTCCGTAAGGCACATTTACGGCCGTATAAACCGTCATCATCAGAATATACATCACATAGGCATACAAATGCTTGAATTCGTATGAACCATCCGGAACATAGAAAGAAAAAATGCCGATGACGGCAAACGGAAGAGCCATCCATAGAAGATAAGGGCGGTATTTTCCCCATCGGGTCTGCGTGCGATCTGCGATGATGCCCATAAAAGGATCGGATACGGCGTCATAAAGTTTGGTGACCAGCAGGAGGGTGGCGGCGTGTACGGGTTTGAGCCCGAAAACATCGGAATAGAAGATAGGAAGGTAATAGGAAAATATCTTCCAGAACATCGATGATGCCATATCACCGAGTCCATATCCTATTTTTTCTGTCAATTTAGCCATCTTTCAGGATTTGTTCTGCTCAATCAAAGATTTTCAATGCCTCCAGGCACATCCTGGTGTTGTGGTAAGGGCATTTCCAAAATCCCGCTTTGGGGAGAGACGGGTCGGGATGTCCGTCCGGCAGAATGTTATAATACCATTCTCCGTGCTCATAATCGAGGAAATGTGTCTTGACATATTTCCAGCAAGAGAAGGCTCTTTCCAGACCTTTGGGGTCTCCGTGGTATTTCCACAGCCACAAGTTTCCCACGATGGCTTCTGCCTGTACCCACCATTGGCGCGTGTCATCATAACTGAAACTTCCATCCTTGGATAGCCTTTCATAGCGATATGAACCGTCTTCCAGATAGCCTTCGTTTCCAGAACGTGCCAGCCGTTCCGCCGTGCATCTAATCTGCTCAAACCGTTCAAAATCTTTGAGCGCCATCGCAGATTCCAAAGCCAGCCATGAGGTCTCGATGTCGTGCCCATAAGAGATGGGCCCGGGTAAAACCTGCCAGTCGCGGGTAAAGTATAGGAGCAGATGCCCATTGCTTCCCACCATACGCATGCAAACCAAATCCAGCAGAGAAGACAAGGACTCTTTCAGGGCGGCATCCGGCCAGACACGGTACAGATTGGTATAGGCTTCCAATAAGTGAAGATGGGAGTTCATCGTCTTTTCTGCGTTAATGTCATGTGTACTCAACGACATATCTTCCAGCGGAGAGAATTCTCTGTCAAGGGCCTCCGAATATCCTCCATACACAGGATCGGCAAAATAGTGCTCCACGGTCCGGAATAGTTGTATGGCTGTATTGAGGGCTTCCTGATCATTGCTGGCCCGGTAAAGTTCACTCATTCCGTAGATGGCGAAAGCCTGGGCGTAAAGTTGCTTTTTCCGATTCAGTGCTTGTCCATTTGCATTGACGCTCCAATAAACGCCTCCATAGCGATGGTCGCAGAAATGACGCAGGAACCATTCTCCGGTGTGCCGGGCAGCCAGTAGGTACTCTTTTTTCCCCAGATGGCGATATGCTGCCGAAAAACTCCAGATGATGCGGGCGTTCAGAATGACTCCCCGTGTCGCTTCCGAGATGGGATTTCCCCAAAAGTCGGCTTCAGAAATGAAGCCTCCCCGGGCATCCTTCAGGCCCAACCACCAGTTCAGGATGTTATTATTCAAGGTTTCTTGGACTTCATGCAAAAAATTATCGCTGCTGCTTTTTACCTTGTCTTGTTTGGGCTTTATCTGTACAAGGCTGCGGTATTCGCTTGGCGTCATCCCTTTTCTGGATTTAAAAATGCGATTGAAGTTGGAAATGTTGTTGTAGCCGCATTGAAAGCAAATTTCCGAGACAAATAGCGAAGTTCCGGAAAGCATTTCGGCAGCGTGTCCGATACGGACATCAGCGATGTAATCTGCCAAAGATCTTCCGGCGCGGTGTTGGAAAAAACGGCTGAAAGAAGACGGTGTCATATTGACCATGTTCGCCAGCAGCGGCAGGCTCAGTTCCTCGGCGAAGTGATCGCGGACATATTGTTTAATCTTAGTGACTCTTCGGCTTTCTGAATTGATCTCGGAAGAAGCGAAACTGGAGAGTTCCCTGGCTTCTGTGGACAGACTGAGCAGATACAGAATATGAAGAAATTTTAGATAGCGGAAAAAATCATCTTTTGTATCGGAAAGTTCATTCAGAAGGCCACGTATTTTACCGATGTCGGATGTTGAAAATGTCAAGCCTTTCTGGGCTCGGTAGAACAGGTCACGGATGGAAATGAAGGGGGCTCGCGACATCAACTCTTCCGAGAAGATGGAACGTGAAAACTGGATGGTTATTTCCCGGATGTCTCCCGTATCACAGGTTCCTTGTTCCCAGGCGTGTTCAATATTCTCTCCGCTAATAAGGACCAAATCTTCCTTACCGATGATTTCTCGTCGGTCCCCGACGACCCGGACAGCGCCGTCGGCATTTTCCAAATAATTCAATTCCAACTCCAGATGCGTATGGAGCGGAAAAGTAAATTCAGACTTGTGCCGGTCTGCAATATAGATACAATCTTTGTCAGACAGGGGAGTAATCTCGGCGATAGGCTTGTTGGTCATTCGTAAGTAGGTTATTGAAAATACAAAGTGGGCAGATCTCTTTCAAGCAAAATGTCGGCTTGGGAAGCAAAAAGGATAAAGTCAGTTTCGCTATAGCAGCCTTTCCAGGGTCCGAAGTAATGGCTGGACGGTGGCAACCCTCCGTTGCGCCAGCATAGTACAAAGGAGAGTCCGCGTCCTTGGATGACAGGGTAGAGTTGTTCCGTCCACCAGTTCTTGCGAAAGTACGGGGAATGCTCGGGACTGTTGTTCTCCAATCCCACTTCCGTTAATGCGGCTATTTTTTTCTTCTCTTTGGCAATTTCAGAAATCATGGATGTGAGGCTGGGCACGACTTCGTCGAAACGTCTTCCCGGGGCGTCGTAGGCGTCCAACCCGACAATGTCCACGTATTCGTCACCGGGCCAGTATTCCAGATAGATATCGCGGTGGCGCTCCTCCGGATCCCAGATGAAATGGATGGCATCGGGAGAATAGGCGCTCAACAGATTGGTGAGTCCTTTTTCTTGGCGTAGATAGTCGAAGGTAAACCGATAGAGCGCGACGTACTCTTCCCTTGTCGCGCTGCCTTTGCCCCACCAGAAACCATTGCCTGTATGCTCGTGCCAGGGACGGAAAATCAGGGGAATGAGTTTCCCGGAAGGAGTAGTCAGACTTTGAAGGAAGGCCGCCACTTTATCCAGCCAAAGACAGAACAAACCGTGATGTTCCCCGCCGGGAATGAGGGTGTGGGCGGCTGGTGTGTTATCCCAAGAATTGCCGCCGGTCACCGGATTGGCACAATGCCATGAAAGGGTGTTGAGGGCGCCGCGTTCGTAGGCGGCCCGGATGTGGCGTCGGATCACATTCCATTCTTCTCCGTCGATGTTGCGGGGATGGTCTAATTCAATCTCGGAGATATCCCAGCCACAGACGGCGGGATGACTGCCGGTCAGAATCTCAATGTCAGAATGGCGGATGCTGCCATCATCCTCCCAACGTTGTCCACCCGACAGGCCATATTCGGTGGGGATTTGCATACCCATCATGGTCCCGCGAAGGCGAAGGGAGTCCATTTTCTGCAACAAAATGGAAGTATCTTCCGTATTGACGGTGTCGGTACATCCGCTCAGCAGCAGACCGCCCAACAGTAGAAAAAGCACACGAATTTTCATTGAGATGATTTTTGGTGAAAGAGGGTCGCTTGATTCAGATCAATCAATGTGTTGAGTGTTTCGACGGTGCGGCCGGTCCGTAGCCCGTCCGGAGATGTATGCAAACAATAATCCACCAGCCGCTCCACGGAACTCTCGGCTACATGCAGGCGTGTGTCGCAGGATGCGTAATAGAGGAGCACTCTTCCGTTCTCTTCTACAGTCCATCCATTGCTGAACAATACATTCATCACATCTCCCACTTCTTCCTCTCCTTCGGGGGCCATCAGAAATCCAGCAGGCTCGGCGATGATGCGAGTCGGGTCTTCCAGTGAGGTCATATATAAGTAGAGGACATAACGAAGTCCGGAAGCACAGCCCCGGACGCCGTGGGCCAGATGGAGCCAGCCACAGGATGTTTTGATGGGTGCAGGGCCTTCTCCGTTTTTGAGTTCCCGTATGGTGTGGTAGTATCGGGGGTTGATAATGCGCTCGTTACGAATCACGGTGTTTTCCATGCTTTTCGTCAAGGCCCATCCGATGCCTCCTCCCTTTCCGGTATCAATAAATCCATCTTGAGGACGGGTATAGAGCGCATACTGGCCATTTACGAATTCGGGATGGAGGACAACATTGCGCTGCTGGCACTCTGCTTGGATATCCGGGAGCCGTTCCCAATGGACAAAATCCTGGGTACGGGCCACACCGGCGCATGCGATGGCGGACGAAAGGTCCCCTTCAGGGGCGTTGGGATCTTTTCGTTCTACACAGAATATACCGTATATCCATCCGTCTTCATGGGCTGTCAGACGCATATCATACAGATTGGTGGCAGGTTCGCCGTACTCCGGCATCACAATGGGACGTTCCCAAAAGCGGAAATTATCCACACCGTTGGGGCTTTCTGCCACGGCAAAAAATGATTTTCTGTCAGCCGCTTCGACCCGTGCGACAAGCAAGTGTCGCCCCTTCCATAGGATGGCGCCGGCGTTCATGACCGCGTGGATGCCAAATCGTTCCATAAGAAACGGATTGCGTTCTGCCGAAAAATCATATCGCCAGGTGAGGGGGGCATGTGCCGCTGTCAGAACGGGGTTGCGATAACGCTCGAAAATGCCATTCCCCAAAAGCGGACTATTGGCTTTTTCAATCAATTGTTTGTGCTCTTCTTGTAGCCTGAGCAGTCTTTTATTGAACAAATCCATCATTTATCTGTACATTGACGGAAGATCCCGCTCAAACAGGATGTCGTCGTTATTTGCAAATGTAACAAAATCATTTTCAGAAACACAACCTTTCCAAGGACCGAAATAATGGCCTCGCGGCGGAATTTCCCCATTTCTCCAGACAAGCGCATAGGAAAGCCCTTTCCCGTGAATGGCTGGATATAGTTTTTGTGTCCACCAAGTGGCATTCCAGCTGTTGTTTTCCAAGCCTGTTTCTGTCAGCGCCGCGATTTTCCCTTTTTCGGCAGCGATGGCGGCAATGGTAGAGCAAAGGGTGGGAACGACTTCAGAAAACTTTCGTCCATCCCCATCATAAGCATCCAGGCCGAGAATATCTACAAAACTGTCACCGGGCCAGTACTCAAGGTAAATGTTCCGGTAGTTCCAACTGCTGTCCCAGATAAAATGGATGGCGTCGGGTGAATAGGCTGTCAGCAGGTTTTGCACTCCCTTGGTTTCTTTGAGATAAGATATTGTAAACTGCCAGAGAGCGATATAATCCTGCTGGGATGCGCTGCCCTTTCCCCACCAGAATCCATTTCCGGTGTGCTCGTGCCAGGGTCTGAATATCAGAGGAATCTGTTCTCCCGAGGATGTTGTCAGACTCTTGAGAAATGCGGCGACCCGATCCAGCCAGCCCTTGAATTTCTCGTGAAGGTAGCCCCCGGGGATAACCGCGTATGCTGCGGGTGTGTTGTCCCAGGAGTTGCCGCCGGTCACCGGGTTGGCACAATGCCAGGAAATGGTGTTGACGGCTCCGCGCCCGAAAGCGGCTTGGATGTGGGTGCGGATTGTGTTGAAGTTTTCTCCGTCAATGTTGACGTAGTTGTCCAGTTCGATGCCTGAAATGTCCCAGCCACAGACGGCCGGATGACTCCCGCAGAGGGTCTTGACGTCTGAGCGGCTGATTGTGCCGTCGTCCCACCATTTGACCCCCTCGTACAAGCCATATTCGGTCGGAATCTGCATGCCAAACATCGTTCCCCGGCTCCGCAACGAGGCCAAGTTCGCCAAAAGGGTGGCTCCGTCGACATGTCCTTCATCACCACCTTCTCCTGTACTCAGCGTAAGTCGCATGGCGACGACGTCCAGGGTGACCGTATAGGTCCCGGAAGCATATCCGTGACGTCCGGGGTAGAACAAAGATTCATCTCCGCCACTGCTTTCCACGTAATGCACTTTCCCGAAATCGACATTGGGTTCGATGCCTCCGTCCGTTTCTTGTGCATATTGCGGATACCAACTGTCATTATCCAGTGGAAAGACTTTGAATCCCAGTTCTCCGGAGGAGCCGAAATCCATATTGATGCCTGCCGCTCGGTAAATGCCGTTCCCTTGGTGGGCAAAGCGGACGCGCTTGCTGGCGTCCCATCCTCCTACGGCATCCCCCAGGATGGATAATGCAGTGGGATAGACGATGTCGGAGTGGGGGGCGATGGTGAGGGTGTTGTTCGCAAAATCAACCGTCAAATCTGCGGCTCCGATGAAAGGAGGGGTTATCTGCGTGTCGGCAGAGGCATTCTGGTTACGCTTGAGCGCAGGTCCGTTGATCAGCTGACCTGACGCATCGGCACCGAACCATTCCGCCATATATTGGTCTGACAGATAGAGTTTGAATCCCTGGGTGTTGATGAAGTCAATCCCGTAGCCCCGATATTTCCCATCTGCTCCTCGCTGCAAGGTCAGCCTATTGTCAAAACTCCACGCCGTCTCGAAACAACCGCCCAACAAGTAGATTTTTTCGGGCATACTGGCCGGCATGGTTTTGAAACGGAGCATCTGCTTGCGCGCAACGCTCCGTGGATGTGACGAGACCATAGAGGAGAGTAAACGGCCCTCACCGTCCAGGAAAGAGAGGGACATGCTCTCATACGTTTGTTCACCGGCAGTGACGGGCAAAGGAATGTAAAAATCCATATCGGTCGATACGGATCCGCCCGAAATGGAAATGATAACTTCCTTCTCGCAGTCGTTGGCGGGATGACTTTGCTGAACTGCGCTGGTTCCTGGTACGGGTGTGCCCAGCATCATTTCCCCTTGGATTTTGTGGGACGTGGCAAAACGCATCGCCCGTGTCGTAGCGGGAACGGAGGAAATAGAGAATTTCACCAGGCCGGAACACGGATAGAACCGATAGAACGATGATTCTCCCCAAGCAATCATGGGTACATAACTCTTTCCCGGCGAATAGCTATAATTACCGGGAAAGGTGAACAGAAGCCTGTTGCCATCCATCCTTGGCGAAATTTCCCAGGGACTGACGGCCAGGCCGTCATAGCTTCCCTTCGGCCCCGTGAAGGAACCTGTCGAAGCATCGCTCAATTGGAAGGCGTAAAACCCGTTTGCCTGATGGAGGGCAATCTGGTCGCCATCCTGCCATCGGGAACTGCCTTCATCGGAAATACTCACCCGCGTGGAGGCCTCATCTCCGTCTTCTTCAGACGGAAGAAGGCTTTCCGAGGCGAGCGAGGCGAAGATGGTCATTTTTTCCATCGGTTCTCCCTGCTGGGACGCGCCTTGGGGCAGACTGTCTTGCAGGCAGCCTGTTAAGACTGCCTGCAGGATCAGTAAAGGGATCAATAACTTTTTCACTTCGGATTACTCTGCGGTAAAGAATACCCTCATCTGGTTAAAGTCTACTTTGATTTCATAGTTGCCGCTGGTATAACCGTACCGATAAGGATAGAATTGTTCGTCGTCTTTTACAAGAATGCGGAATTCATTGCCGGAAGATAGATCTGCGCTATATACGATCGGCCCCCAGCCGGGCTGTCCGTAAATTTTTAAGCCACGATTGTCATGGTCAAGATACAGATAGGCCGAACAAGTATAGACCCCGGCACTCTGCCGTTGCAGGACATATTGTTCGTCGGCAGGATCCGGCCACCCCCAGCCGCTCGTCAGCGCTGCTCCTGACAGGAAGTAACGAGGCAACCAAGGATCCGGTGTCAGGGTCATCGTCTTGTTGAACAGATCCAACGTGATGGCGTAGGTCCCGTTCTCATATCCATAATTGTGAAGGTAAATCTGGGTGTCACCTACTCCATGGGCCGCTTTGTAAGCCTCACCTCCGAAGGGAATGAGATGGTCATGGGTGGAATTTTCCTCGTCAATACTCAACCAGGTAGCGCTCCAATCGTTGCCCATATACATTTTAAATCCGTCCCACTCGCCTCCGCTGATAGTTTCCAGACCGCTATATACCCCATTGGCGCCCTTGGTCAACACATGGTCATCAGAAAATGACCAACCGTTGTCCAGACATCCGCCGATCAGATAGATTTTTGCGGGAAGGGCATCTGCACAATCCTGGCTTTTGTAACGTCTCATCTGGCATCGGGTGACGTCGATGGAGGAATTCAGCTCTGCGAAAGGGATGCCGTCATCTCCACTGAGCGATACCGCAAAATGGTCATCAAAAATAGGTACAGGGAGGTAAAAACTCATGGTTGAGGCGTGACCTGCCGACAGATTGATTGACACGGCTTTCTCAGAGTCGCTGGTGGCGTTCTGTCGCGGCAGAACGGAGGTTCCCGGGGTGGGCTTGCCAACATTGAAACTGCCGGAAATTTTCTGTCCGTCGGAGGAGAAATGCAGTTTCGTCACGCCCGCGGGAATGTTGCTGAATGTGAATTTGAACAAGCCGCCCACAGGGTAGAAGGTGTAGGCGTTGCTTGTAGAAACAGCAATCATGGGCGCGTTGGTGCAGGCAGAAGACCAATTGTATTGATCCGGAAGAGTCAGGAGAAGTTCCCCATCGATATTGACGCTGTTGGCCATGGCCGCCGGATAGACCGCCAATCCGGTGTAGTCGCCCGAGGGCCCCGTAAACGCGCCTGTGGCAGCGTCGCTCAAGGTAAATGTGACGAAATCGCTTCCATCGTACAGGGCAATCTGGTCGCCGCTTTGCCACGATGCGATTCCTCCGTCGTCCGAGATGGAAACTTTCACAAATTCATCAGGCAAGGAGGCATAGATTGTCATGGCCTGAATGCCTTCAATGGATGATTCTGGCGCGGCGAACTTTCCGCAGGCGGCGAACAACAGGCCGCAGGCGAGGATGTATACTAACTTTTTCATCGCTTTTCTGTGTTAAAAGTCCAGTTCTTCTCCGGTATCCCAGGCATCCTCTTCAAAGAAAGATGCCTGAGGATGGTAATCGCTGGCCGCCATCAACCAACCTTCTTCATTGAAATTAAACAGAACGAAGGCGGGAGAAATATAGGAGGTATTGTTTCTCATGGGTAACTATTTTGATGTCATTGTCAAACGCATCGTGTTGAGGTTGAGTGTCAGGTGATAAGTTCCGGGACTGTACCCCAATGTGACGGGATAAATCTGGGCGTCTGCAGCTCCTGTCTCCTGTTTGTATTTTTCTACATCAACGATGATGATGTTGTCGTGGGTGGATTCGGCGGCAGCACCATAGGAAAGTGTCCAGTTCTTGTCTGTCCAGATTTTGAATCCGTCCCAGGATTCAGCCGCAACGATGGTTACATCTCCCTCATAAACACCGGACGAAGTCTTGGTGAGAACCAAATCGTCGCTGAAATCCCAGACAGGATTGAAGCATCCGCCGTTCAGGTAGAGCACGGAGGGTTCGCTGGCGGGAATGTCGCCCGTGCGGACAAATTCGGCTTTCATGGTAGAGAAATTCATCGTGATATTGTAGACGCCGTCGGTGTATCCGAGTTTTCCGGGATAGAACTGAGGAACATCTCCGTCTTCAACCAGCTGGATTTTCACATTGCCCATGGAAGAATCGTTTGTCATGGCATAGTAAGGAGCCCAACGGTCTACCGCAAGGAAAATCTTGAACCCATTGGGGTTTTCATTGGTGCCAAAACGCATGTTGACCCCGGTAGCCTTGTAGATGTTGTCAGATTCTTTCGTCAAAGGCGTTCCTGTAAATGTCCAGGCCCATTCGAAGCATCCGCCCAACATATAGAGCGTGGAAGGAAGTTCCTCGGGAGGCAGGTCGCCTTTGCGGGTCATCGTGAATTTCAGCGTGTTCAAGTTTACGCTGATGTCGTAAAGTCCATTCGTGTAAGAGTGTCTTGCCGGGAAAAATTCATATCCTTCTCCGGTCTCTACGATGGTGACATCGCCAAAGTTGCCACCGACTTTCTGGCCTGCGAAGCGAGGGTCGGAGCCGTCACGTGAAAAGGCGAACTTGATGCTCTGGTTATTGGCGACGGGTTCTACGCGCAGCGGAAGATTCTGGGCGCTATACACGCCATTGACACCGGGGATAGCCAATGCGGAATTCAAATCCCAGAGGTAAGGTGTTGCCGTTCCGATGACATAAAGGTTAGACGGGAAAACAACACTCTTCTGATAAGGGGTAATAATGATGGTCACTTCGTTGGATAGGCGGGATTCCAACCCGGAGGCGGAAGCATAGACCCCAAACTTGATGCCCGTGGTCGTGGTCGCGCCCAAAGCGGTCATCAGGTTGTTGAGCGTTTCACCGGTAAAGTTGTGGGAGAGACCGGTGGGCGTGAATTGCTGCGGGTTGGTGAAGAGGTCCCGGGAGGACAGATTGGCATAGATGACGTAATTGACGGAAACGGATGCGTCTGTCGTCGCCGCTGTCCAGTTGAGGCTGAGGACGTTCTGGGAAGCGGTTGCCTCCGAGAGCGTGATGTTCCCGACGCTGGCCTGCAGGGTGGGTGCGGTCAGTCCTTGGGAAGCCGGTGGATTTACCGGATCGGTTCCGGAGGGAGTTTGTTCTTGTTTCTGGCAACCCGCAAGGGCTACAGTGGCCAGAAGGGCCATCAATTTGAATTTGAGTTTCATAATGATAAAGGATTAGTTGATTTTTTTCATTACATAGTATAATTCGGTGGAACTACGCCACATGTTGTCATAGAATCCGTCCCGAGGGGGCTCTTTACCCGCATCGGGAAGGATGAAACGGAAGAGGGTGTTGTCCCACTCATCCTTGCCGAAAATCATCGTGGATGTGATGTTTTCTTTGGTGATTCGCATTTGCTCGGTGGTCAGATCCAACCTCCATTTGGCTTCTCCCGGAGGAAGCAGATAGCGGAGACGGGGATTCATGTCCAGCGGAGCATCCTCGGAATAAGGGGCCAGTACACCCCAAAAATTAGCATACTTTCCGTCGTTGCCCGGAGTGTTGGTGATGGTGCCGGTCAGTTCATTGTCTCCTGCTTCATCATCCATCGTGATAATGATGTGATTATCGTATTCCGGAAGGCCGAAAGTGCCGAATTCCGAACCGCTGATCTGGGTGTCCCACACGCCGGTACCGGCGCCGCTGACTCGCTGGTCACAGTGGAGTTTTATCTCCACGATGGCCCACTCTCCCACATAAAATGCATCATAGGCTTGCAGATAGATATTCCAGACAAGTTGCCTGCCCGATTCGGCCGTAACGGAGATGCGGGCCCGACGTTCCGGATTGTTGAAATTGAGCGTTTGTCCGACCTTAATGCCGGGTATGGCTCCGGTGGAGACCACGATGCCCTCCACGGGTACGGCAGAGTAGGGAAAGTCCGGCTTGTCCAGAATATAAATGGTAGCCTTTGCTTCATCGAAGTCCCGTTCTATGACGGCCTTTCCCATCTGGCCCTTGACACGCAGTTCCAGCAGGGAAAATTCGTTGCTGACAATATGCTTGTCAATGTTTTTCTCACAAGAGAAAATCAAAGGGAGCAGCAGGGCTGCCCATAACGTTTTTTTCATAGTTAGAAATTATTTTGTGAATTCGGAACGTTCGGGTTGAGGTCTACTTCCCGCTGGGGAATGGGATAAAAAGCGGCATCTTCCTCGCTCAAGCGGGATGCCTCCTGTACGGTGGATGTAACTTTTGCCGTCCGCCGCAAGTCGAAAAGCCGGTTGCCCTCAAAAGCCAGTTCGAGTTTCCTCTCGTTGATGACGGCGGTTCGGAAGGTTTCCAGGTCCATACCCGGAGTCAGGTCGCCGATTCCGGCCCGTCCGCGAATGCGATTAACCAAGGGATATCCTTCCGTCGGTCCTGCCGCTTCCGCCAGTACCAGGGCGATGTCAGACCAGCGAATCAGGTAAGGCCGTGCGCTGGTCCGCTCCCCGATGAAATCAGGGTCGACATATTTGGATGTGAAGTAGCCACGTACCGGGGAGGGAAGAATCTCGTTGCCGTTTTGGTCGAAAATGCTGCGATGGAGCAA
Source organism: Bacteroidales bacterium (assembly GCA_017962705.1). Taxonomy (GTDB): domain Bacteria; phylum Bacteroidota; class Bacteroidia; order Bacteroidales; family UBA932; genus Cryptobacteroides. The sequence goes on along the minus strand of JAGCUV010000079.1, from coordinate 37,469 downwards.
CTCTGTACGACGCTTGTCGGTGGCCAGATAGGCACCTTCCACGAAATCATCGTTGATCAGGAACACACCCCAGCCGTTGCCATTTCCTTGCTGCAGACTGCCGTCCGGATATTTGATGAAGATGGGGACGCTGCTGTTGTTGGGCAGAAACTGGAGAGGAATCTTGGTATACATTCCTTCGTGGGTGCCGCTGCGGTCCGTCGCCATGATGAAAATATGTTCCGGACCATCGGGCGCATAGACATCATAAATGTGCCGGAGATTGTTGTCAAATCCATATACATCAGGATAGTCGTTGACAACTTTTCGGGCATAGAGCGCGGCTTTTGCGTAATATTCCTCCGCATCGATAGGCAAATTTTTGTAACCGGGAGCCTGATAATGCTTGGATGAGGCCAGATGTAAGTAAACCTTTGCCAGTAGTGCTTCGGCGGCAACTTTGTCCGTTCTTCCAAAATCCCGCTTAACTTGTAGCAATTCCTCCGCTTTCAGACAGTCGTTAATGATCAATTCGTAAATTTGCAAGATGCTGCCGGCAAGAGGAGCCGTCGTTTGCTCAAGCGAAGAGATGGGTTCCGTGGTTATCGGACAGATGCCGAATGTGCGGACCAGATTGAAGTAATTCCAGGCCCGCAAAAAATGGGCTTCTCCCACCACCCGGTTGCGAACGGCCGGCGTGAAATTTCCTCCTGAAATTTTCTTGATGACCGCGTTGGCCCGGTTGATGCCGATATAGCAATATTTATAATAATAATGGGTCAGTTCCGTATTGGAAGTTACCGTCCAATTTTCCAGCATATGAATGTCTCCGGGTTCGTCGGATTTGGGGTACATATTGTCCGTCGGAATGTCGCCCACATACCAGATACCTCGCAGGTACTCAAGATAGTTCAAAGCGTTGTAGGCATACATCAGACCCGATTCGGCGTCCTCGTCGCTCTGGTAGAAGTTATCTCCGGAATAGAATCCATAAGGCTTTTCATCCAGGGAGCAGGCGTTCAGGAGGACGCCGGTGAGCAAGAGAAGGTATATTTGCTGTTTCATAGTGTCTTAGAATTGAATGTCTATACCAAAGGAATATTTGCGGAATTTGGGATATCCTCCCCAGTAAATACCGTCCAAACCAACTTCAGGATCATATCCGTCGAAACGGGTGAAAGTGTATAGATTGTCAATGGCTGCGAAGAATCGGATGCTCTTGAGCCATTTCTTTCCAATCTGCCAGTCATACGCCAAATTGACGTTCTGAATTCGCAGGAAAGAGCCATCTTGAATAAAATAATCGGACAGATGATCTTGTCGGATGCTGTTCAAACTGGGAAAAAGATTGGATGGCGTATCGGGGGTCCAGCGTTTGGCTTTTACGCGGGGGCTGTACGTGTATCCGTTGTACAACACATCGTTGCCGTAGACACCGAACAGAAAGACAGACAGACTGAGTTGCTTCCACGACACGCGCAGGTTCAGACTGGCCGTGAAATCGGGATTGGGGTCGCCGATAATGACGCGATCGCGGGAGGTAATGGCATAGTCTCCATCCTGATCAACATACTTGAGTTCTCCGGGACGGTCAAGCAATCCGGCAGGGTCGATAAATCCCGGATTCTCATCCTCTTGGATGATGCCGTTCACTTGATAACCATAGAAGATGTTCATAGGCTTCCCTTCAGCCAGGATACTGGCATTCTGGTTGAACATCGCGATGGCCGGTCCGGTGACTTCGTAATAGAATCCGTTGAGTTCATCTTGGGAAAGGCCGCTGGAGATGGCGTCGCCCAGATTCATAACCTTGTTGCGGTTCATAGACCAGATGAGTTCTGCACTGAAATGCCAGTCTCGCGTTGAAATGATATCTCCACCTAAGGTGAGTTCAAATCCCGTATTGAGCACACGGCCGTCGTTAACCCAGATTTTGTCGTAACTTGAACTTAAGGGGAGATATTTCTCCCGGAGCAGGTTATATGTCTCCTTGTAGTAGAAGTCGGCGGTCAATCGAAGACGGCTGTCCAAGAAGGCTAAGTCCAGACCGGCGTCAGTCTGTGCCGTTGTTTCCCATTTCAGGTCAGGATTCATAATGCCACCCCAGACGAAGTAACGATCGTTGGCTCCTGTCCGCCCTTCTTCAAATCCGGGTCCGATTACGGTCGTCCAATTGTTGTTGTACCAGAATTTTTCCATACCATAGCGGTCCAGCGTCTGGTAAGGGTTGATGCCCTGGTTGCCCGAGATGCCATAACTGACACGCCATTTCCATTCGCTGATCCATGGAGCGGCACGCATCCAGTCCTCCTTGTGCATTTTCCAACTGATGGCGCCTGAGGGGAAGTAACCCCATTTATTGTTCTTTCCGAACTTGGTGGATCCGTCAGCCCGCATCGTGAAAGTCAGCAGGTAACGATCCATTAACGAATAATTGGCGCGCCCATAGAAGGAGAGCAGTTTTGATTCGGCGTATCCGTCGTTGTAAATCTGCCGCAGGGCGGGGTCAGACGCATTCATGTTTTCGTTGCCCAGTATATCGTTGACGAAGCCGCGGGCGGTGGTGTAAAGTCCACGGCTCAGATTCCAAGTGTAGGAGTGACCGGCCATCAACGAGATGTTGTGAATCTTGGCGAAGGTCTGGTTCCAGGTCAAATAAGTTTCAGAAAGCAATTCGTTGTATTCGCTGTTGTTGATCTTGGCGATGCCATTGTTGTCGTGGGCATCCTGTGAGATGGTCCGTGCTTCATACAGGTCCTCGACGGAAGTCTTATAGCGGTAATCAAACTGGGTGTGCAACTTCAAGCCCTTGATAATCTCCCAATCCAGTGAGGCGGAGGCCAGAATCTCGCGCACTTTGATATGGTCTTTGAAGTCCCGCAAGCGGACAAGGGGGTGTCCGAAGTCCGTGGGGCCGGCTAAATAATAACTGCCGTCTTCATTATAGACCGGCCAAAGTGGATTGCGCCCATATTCCAACCCATTCATTACGTTGCGGTCTGAGATGGAGAAAACATTATAGGTGGAGAGGGTCAGGTTCTTCAGAATCTTGTATGAGTATCCGATATTGGCGTTGAAACGGCCATACTCATCTTTTTTGTAGATACCTTGGTCATTGTAATAGTTGAGGTTGGCGTTCAGGGATGAGCGGGACGTGGCGCTGTTGAGTGACACGGTCGTGGAGTTCGTTATCGGAGTCCGCAGGCAGAGTTTCGCCCAATCCGTGTTGGACCATGCCCCGCTTTGGATTTCCTGCAGGGACGGGTAGTAGATGCCGCCGATGCTTTGTCCGATATACAAAGGGTTGAGTCCGGCGTTGACCATTTCCTCATTGGTCACCTGGGCCATCAGCATAGGGTCGTACCAGATGTCTATCGGGTCGGAAAGTTGGGAGATGATGGTCTGGTGCTTAACTATCACATTCGTGCGTCCTTCGTCTGCCTGCTTGGTCGTGACAAGAATGACACCGTTGGCACCCCGGGAACCATAGATGGCCGAGGCCGATGCGTCTTTAAGAACTTCGATTGACGCGATGTCGGCCGTGTTGATTTGGGTGAGTGCTCCGGCATCGCCCAATGGAAATCCATTGACGACAACCAATGGAGAGTTGGAGCCGTTGATGGAGGAATTTCCTCGAATTCGTATGGTTGAGCCCGCGCCCGGATCCTGCGAACTGTTGATCACTTGAAGTCCGGCAGCCCTTCCCTGAAGCAGCCCATCCACAGAGGGGGCGGTGATGTCTGCGAGGGCATCCATCTTGACACTCGCGACCGAGCCGGTCAAGTCGCTTTTTTTGACGGCGCCATATCCCACTACGACCACATCTGCCAATGTTTCGAATGAAGGGTTCATCTGGATGGTCAGGTCCGTGTCGGCTCCGTTATATTTCACTTCAGAATTTTCGTAACCGAGAAATTCAAAGCGGATAGTAGCCCCCGGAGCGGCTTTTACAGAAAAATGTCCGTCTATATCTGTTACGTCACCCACTCCAGTGCCGACCACCGATACAGCGACGCCAATCATAGGAGAACCATCCGTGTCGAGAACGGTACCCTTGGCTAAGTGGGTTTGTCCCTGAAGGGACAGTTGTGCATTTGCCATCAGGATTAGCGGCAGTAACGCTCTTAGAATTATTCTGTTCATTAAATTTGTTGTTTAATAAATTCATTCATATAAACGAAAGTCCCGGCACTCCAGCCCATCATGGCAGGAGTCCCATACTCACTCTCGTCCGGGAGGCCTCCGTTAAGTGCATTGGTTTTTTCCCATAGTTGTCCGCTTTCCCGGAAGAGACGTATGGTAGCGTCCAAATATTTCCGGGCCAGGCGGACTGCATCTTCACGATAGCCGTAGTTCCCAAGTCCACGGACGGCAATGTAAGTGGTGGGGGGCCAGGCGTTGGGAAAAGACCACTGATACTTGTATTCATAAGGCCGGTCTTCACAGACGGACAGTCCAAATGGATATTCCAGACGGGCTAGGCTTTTATGCACGCTTCCAGCCTCTTCTTGTGTAAGCACACGGTTGAAAAGCAGGGAAAATACGGCAGCAGATAGAATGGGTGAACGCATTCCTTGCGTCCAGTCATAGTCATACCAGCCGTCTAGGACGGGATCAAAAAGCAATTGGTGCATTAATTCACTGCGTTTCTCCGCTCGCTCGATCCAGGGGGTGGCGTCCCTATTTGTAAGACAGGCAAAATGTGCCATCAACTTTTCCATGCCATAGAGATTGGCGTTGAGGTCTACTGGGCAGAAGTCTGAGCAACGGCGGTCGAACCTGGGATTGAAATCCCAGCCAGATTCGCATTCAGCGATACAGTCAATCGCCAACTTTTCAAGTCGCTCCTGACTCCATCCCATTGATCGGAAATCTTTACCAAGCCGCTTTCCGGCTGTCGTGATGAACTCATCTATCAAATCAGGAGAAGGACTGTTGGCCCCGTAGCGATTGAGCCCGCAGGGGGTGATTCGTTCCTGCATCCAAAAATGATATTCTCGTTCTAGAATGGGAAAGGCTCGTTGCAAAAAAGCCGTGTCTTGCTTGCTGGACCATATTTGATCAACCATGAGGGCCAGATAGGGTGGCTGCGAACGAGTGAGATACCAGTCCCGGTTGCCATTGGGAACAAATCCGAAACGGTTGGCCAAGGCTAGCAGGTCTTCCGTGTTGCTGGTGGCCAGCTCTGTTTTCCCATCCAAAATCAGTCCTTCATTGGTGAAGTAGGTGTCCCAGTAATACAATTCATCGAACATACCATCGATGCAAGGTACCGTATAAGGCCTAGGCAGAGCGAGCAGGTGTGCCGTATCGTAAGGGGGAGTGCTTCGGATTGTTGCGTCCCAAGATTGATAGATATAATGGCGTACCTCCTGTATTTCGTTCTGAGTACAGGAGATGACGCTTGCTGCCAGTAAAAAAGAATGGATGATGTTAGCGGGCCGCATAGTGATACATATCAGGAAGATCACGTTCCAACAGGACGTCAGGCAAGGCGGCAAATTTGATAAAATCCTCTCCGGAATAACAACCTCTGAACGCGTTGAAATATTCTCCGGCGGGAGGCAGGCCTCCATTGCGCCATACCAAGGCGAAACTGATGCGCTCGCCGCTGATGACCTTATATAGCATCCGTGTCCACCAGTTTTTGTTGTAGTATTTTGAGTAAGAAGGGTCGTTGTTCTGCAGTCCGGTTTCTGTCAGGGCAAAAATTTTAGCCCGTTCTCCCGCGATGACGTTGCCCAAGCGACAAAGTTGAAGGCACTTGTGCCCATAGTCTTGTCCATCACGGTCGTAGGCATCCAGGCCGAGAATATCTACATAGTTGTCGCCGGGCCAGTACTCCATATAACTATCGCGCGAAGAAATGTGTACCATATCAGGGGAGTAGGCCCAAATGAGTTGATGGAGTCCTTTCGTATCGCGGAGATATTCGATGGTGAAACGCCAAAGGGCGACAAATTCCTCTCGGGAGGCATTGCCTTTTCCCCACCAGAAACCAGACCCCGTGTGTTCATGCCAGGGCCGGAAAATCAAGGGGACCTGCTCTCCGGATTCATCTTTCAGGGAATTGAAAAACGCGGCAACCCGGTCGAGCCAGAGTTTGAACATCTCATGCCTTTCTCCGCCTGGAATAATAAGGTATACCGCGCGCGTGGCATCCCAGGCATTTCCCATGGTTTTGGGATTGGTGCAGTGCCAGGAGATGGTATTGACTGCACCCCGTTTGTGCGCGGCAACAATGTGTTGACGGATGGTCACGAAAGGCTCGTCATCAATATTCTTTTCATGCTCCAACTCAATGCCGGAGATGTCCCAGCCGCAGACGGCGGGATGGCTACCGACAAGGTCCTTGGTGTCGGATCGAGACATGCTGCCGTCATCTTCCCAGCGGACTCCGTCTGTCAATCCGTATTCTGTGGGAATTTGGGCTCCAAAGAGCGTTCCTTTGTCACGCAAATCCACCAAATTTTCCCATAAGGCCTTTGTCTGGGCGGTGGCATAAGAGTCCGTTAGGAACGGGCGGATTTGGGGCCGCGTAGGACCCGTCTGAGAATGCTGTTTATCACAAGCTTCCAGAGATAGCATCGTGATAACAAGGGTGAGGATGACTGTTCCGGCTTTCATGAAATTGATTTTTCTGCAAAGGTATCGGTTATGCCGGTTTGTAGACAAATACTTTATTGTCAAATCCTTGTACAAAACGGAAAAAGAGAGACTGAGCACGGAATCTCGTTTTGCTTTCCGCGAAATCCAGCACGATGGGTCTCGGGAGGAACATTTTTATTATACTCCTCTCGTGCGTTCCAGGCGAACTGAAGTGAAAAATTCGGCTCCAGCCGAGCTTTTTAAGGGTTCAGCAGGCGTTCCGGCGGGCAGTGCAGGGCGTGGGAAAGGCGGATGAGGGTGTCAGACTCCGCACGCGAAAGGTCTTGTGAGCCTTGTTCGTAGGCGCGTATCATCCGCAGGGATACGCCGCTTCGCTCTGCCAGGGCTTGTTGCGTGAGGCCGTGCGTTTTGCGCAGGAGTTTGACAGGGGAGGGGCTGGGTGTTTTTGCGGCTTGCAAGCGCCGTTCTGCCACGGCGAAGAAACGGGTGATGTCGGCCTCGTGCAGCGGATAGTACAGCCGGCGGATTTCTTCGACGGGAAACACTTGGTCGATTTGCGCGAAATCCAGCTCGGAGTACCACTGGAGTTGCGCCAAGGCCCATCCGGTCCAATAGATGTCATCCACCTCACACCCCGTGTCCGTGTTGTCTTCCTCTCTGTCCAAGACCGACAAGGCCAGTTCGATGCCCGACATTCCGGCGACATATTTGGGATGGCCGTCGGCAAACATTCGGGCTTCCCGACTCACCAGAAAGCGATCGTAAAATGCCCGCAGCGGCATCCCGAGCCTGTTAACCGCGTAGCTGAGCATCAGTCCCAGCTTTTCCTTGGAGGTTTCTAGATAAATCTCATCGTAGGCGTGCATCGTCATTCCTCCATTGGCCTCGGACAATGTCGATGGCAAAGGTGCCCTCTGTCCAATTTTTATGGTTTGCTTTCATTTTTCGAAAAGCGGCTCGCGCGTCTCTGTCCCGCTTTATTCTGCGGGCATAGTACAAAGGAACGTCCACCGATTGAAAAGTAATCAAGGTCAACGCTTCAAAGGCCCGTTCGCTATGAAGAAAATATTGTTCACCCAGGTTACCGAGTTTGAGCGCCTTGCCTAAATGTTCCAGGCTGATGGTGCCCCGAAGAAACGAGGACGCGATGTCGAAATAGGAGTCGTCCGCCCGGTAGCCGACAAGAATGTCATAATGCGACAGATCGGGCAGAAAGTTTTCTAAAATATACGCTTTGATGCCGGCAGGGAGCGGCTCTTTCACATCGAAATGGCGGTTTTTCAGCAGGAGGGCCAGCCAGTTCAGCGGGTGGTAGTCGGTCGTCAGGCGACAGATGGACAGGGGAATGCTCGGTTCAAGACTGTAGTGGTTGACGATGGCTTCGTATGTGCGGTTTGGCTTATCCCAGCCACAGGCCCATTCCCGGGCCAGTTCCAAGTCCGTCGTGCAGTAAAATCCAGGCCCGAAATCGTTGTGGACCTTTCCGCCTGTCGGCGTCGGGCGCTCGACAATATGGTTGGAGCCGTGAAATACACTGATTCCATTCATAAAACTGACGCTATAGCGTTACTTTTTGCAAAGATAAGGATTTTTTTGAAAATGGGAAGAGGAAGGGTGAGGTTTCGTCGGGCTGGCGCCGATAGCTCTGCGAGGTTTGCCCAGCCTGGCGGCTGGCCATTTCTCGCCCCGCCGCAGGCGGGGCGTTTTGCGGAGAGAGCGAGATTCCGTCGCTTTGCTCCGGCATCTCGTGGGACTCCTTGATAGGACCAAAACAAGATGCCACAGCCGCCGGTCCTGACGGACCCATTGTCTCTTTTGGCCGTCCGGGGCCTTTGAAAGCGAGCTTTCAAGACCCCGAACAACCAAAACAGCCAGCTGCTTGCGCAGCCGGCTGTGGACCTTGTTTTGCGGAGAGAGCGAGATTCGAACTCGCGAGCCGCTTTTGACGACCACACGCTTTCCAGGCGTGCCTCTTCAGCCACTCGAGCATCTCTCCAATCTTGTCAATCAAAAAGAAAATGGCATTATTTTCTGATTGAGGGTGCAAATTTAATATAATTTTCGTTACTTTGTAAACTTTTTGCAAAAGAATTTGAATTTATGGAGCGAAAACAGTCGGTCAGAATACAAACATCTATCTTGAATGGTTTGGAAAAAAAGGTGCTGGTGTGGCTGGCTAAACGTCAGCCGAAATGGGTTACTTCAGATTTTTTGACCGTCGTTGGTTTGATCGGCGCTTTTCTGGTGGGGCTCGGCTATGCCTTGTGCTGGATCAATCCCAACTTTCTGTGGCTCTCCAGTTTCGGCCTTTTCCTGAACTGGTACGGCGATTCGCTGGACGGTACATTGGCACGCGTTCGCAACGCCCAGCGTCCGTTGTACGGATTTTTCATTGATCATAATGTAGACGGCATCGCAATGACGATGATTTGCCTGGGTGCCGGGCTGTCTCCCTATATCCATATCGGGCTGGCCCTGATGGTGCTTGCGGTGTATCTGCTGTTGTGCATCTATGTCTATATCAGCGCCCATCTGCGCGGCGAATTCAAACTGACCTACGGCAACCTCGGTCCCACGGAGTTCCGCGTCGTGCTCTTCATCTTCAACCTGATATTCTTGTATGTGACTCCGCTCCGGACCTTTCAGGGGCATCTCAATGTATTCGGTGCGGATTTCTGTTTCGGGACCTTCGACATCATTGCCGCCATCGTGCTCGTGGTGCTCATCGTGATGCACATTTCCAGTTTGCTCAGCGACGGCAAGAAATATGCGGATGAGGACCCTGTTCCAGGGGATGGAGACGGCCCCTTCGGCAAGCGCTAATTCCTTTTCTCAAACGCCCTGTATGAATGCCGTCAGAGTCAAGGACCTGCTGAAGACTTTCTCCAAATTCTTCCTGTCCAATATCCTGGGTACCATTGTCGATACCATTGTTCTTTGGTTGTTCGCCCACCTTGTTTTCAGCGATACGTTCTACATTTGGACGCCCTATTTCTCCAGAAACATCGTTTCCCCGATTATTTCCTTTGAGTTTGCGGTGCTTACCAACTACCTCTGCGCCTATTACCTGACCTGGCGGGGCCGTCTGCGCCTGCAAACCCTTTCCAGGTTTTTGGTCCATTATATGAAATACAACCTGACGGCGACCGGAGCCTTCTTTATCAAAATGGGCTTCCTGCTCTTGTTCCAGAATCTGTTCCATTGGGATGTCGTCATCTGCAACCTCGTCGCGTTGATTTTCTCAGGAAGTTTCAATTTTGCGATGGGCGAGTGGTGGTTGTTCAAAAGAAAAAAAGAAGAAAGATGACTATGAAGAATCGCTGTTTTCTCTTGCCGTTTTTGTTGCTCGTAGGGACGGGCAACCTGTTTCCTCTTTTCGCACAGTCGGTGCGGCAGGACGAGCAGGAAGTGCTGCGTCAGACGGATGGCGGGGTATATAATGTCTATGACGAAAATGCTCCGAAAGTGACAACGCCCGATCCCAAGGGCTATAAGGTGGTGGGAATCAGCCATTATGGCCGTCACGGTTCCCGCTATTGCACGGAATCGTATCGGGAGATAGCCGGCTATTTGGAGGAAATGCATCAGCAAGGCGTCCTGAGTGATCGGGGGGAACAGGTGTATGAGAGTTACAAGGCGCTCGTTCCCTATCTGGCCGGACGGGAAGGGGAGTTGGTGCAATTGGGCCGCAGGCAGCATAAGGGCATTGCGGACCGGATGTACCATCACTATCCCGCTCTTTTCACGACGGATGCGAACCTGTCCGCCCGGAGTACGCTGGTGCCCCGTTGCATAGAGAGCATGAGCGCGTTCTGCGAACAGCTGGCACGGCTCCGCCCGGAGGTGGAAATCTCGCAGGAAGCCAGTATGTATTATCTGGGGGAAGTCTCCGCTATGCAGTAGTACATCTATTACTACAATATCACAGACTATAAGAAGCAGTCGAAAAAGTTGAAGAAGGAGTGGGAGAAGAAAATTCTCCATACGGATTCTTTTCGGAGAATGCTCTGTGGTGAGCGTAAGGACAGTGTCCACCATCTGAGAACCATCGCCCGACACTTGCGCAATACCTATCTCTCGCTGCCCTATGTGGATGATTGCGACGCACAAGCCGTTGAGGCGTTCCGCTATGCCATCGACGGAGTGAGCGGGACGGAAACGGGAATGCGTCCTGTGCAGGCCCCCCTTTTCGACGACCAGACCTGGAAGCAAATCGGAGAGGTCGCCAAGTCGCGTCATTTGGTGGAAGTGTATTTCCCCACCTTGCACCACAGCGTGATGAACATTTTTATGATAGACAGAATTATGCGGATGGTGGATGAAGACCTGGCTGCCGGCAAGCCTTTCGTCCGGCTCCGTTTCGGGCACGACAGCATTTTGCAAGCAACGCTCAAAGACTTTAATGTCCGTGGTTGGCAAGTTTGGGAGGCCTGTGACACCCTCACGCAAGAGCAGGCGATGTGGAAGACGCTCGGAGAATGGAGCCTGTCCCGCATCCCGATGGCCGCCAACTTGCAAATGGTCTTGTATCGCAAGAACGCCGTGTCTGCGGGTAGCAAGAAGATGAAGGACGCTCCCGAAGTACTTTTCAAAATGCTGCTCAATGAGAGCGAACTGGAGCTGCCGATTCCCGCGGTTAGCGGCCGCACCTATGACTGGACCGTATTCAAGGAATATATGGCCCCTCGCATTGAAAACGGGAAATTGCGCGCGCAACCCCTCCTGAAATATCCTTATCCGATTCATTAGTCCGGTATCAGTATGACTTTGTTATTGGCATTTTTGTTGGGCGCGATGGGCATATCCTTTTTATGCTCTATCTTGGAAGCTACGTTGATGAGTACGCCCCTTTCCTATATTACCATGAGGGAGGAAGAAGGCTACCGGCCGGCCTCCTTGATGAAGAACTACAAACAGGATTCGTCCCGCGCATTGGCGGCCATCCTTTCCCTCAATACCATCGCCAACACCATCGGTGCGGCGGGCGTCGGCCAGCAAGCCAACATCCTCTTCGGCAGTGCCTGGTTCGGGCTGGTGAGCGCCCTCACGACGATTCTGATTCTCGTTTTTGCGGAAATCATCCCCAAGACCATCGGGACCACCCATTGGAAATCCCTGATGGGGCCGACCGCCATCATCATCAAGGGCCTGATTTTCTGCCTGTATCCCATCGTCCTCTGCGTAGAAAGCCTTCAAAAATGGATTACGCCCCGGGAGCAGGACGCCAACACCATTTCCCGAGAAGAGGTGAGCGCGATGGCCGATGTGGCCGAAGAATCCGGACAGTTGGACGAGGATGAAAACGAAATCATCCAGAACGTCATCAATATCGACGAAATCAAGGCCTACGAAGCGATGACGCCGCGCGTGGTGGCAGCCATCGCTCCCGAGTCGATGACGGTCAAGGCGTTCTACAAAGACCGCCGTTATTACCATCACAGCCGCATTCCCGTTTACGATGGCAACGATGAGTATATCACCGGCTACATTCTTCGGATGGATGCCCTGCAACTGATGGCCGAGGATAAATACGACAAGACATTGCGGGATATCAAGCGTCCCATCGAGAGTTTTCCGGAAGACACTCCTTTCGGACAGATTTGGGACACGATGTCAGAGAAGAATGAGCAGATTGCGGTCATCATCGACGAATACGGCTCTTTCCAAGGCATTGTGACGATGGAAGATGTCATCGAGACCATTCTGGGCGATGAGATTGTGGACGAACGCGATGCGGTCGTCGATATGCAGCAGTTGGCCCGTGACAAGTGGAAAAATCAACGTAAATCACAGCCTCAGGCTCCCAAAAACAACCCATCTGCGAAATAAAAACCATTCTATAGATGAAACCTACTCTTCTCTTCCGGCCCATGCGGGTGTTTGCCGCCGTTATTTTGCTCCTGCTATGCGGAGCGTGCCAATGTGATGAAAAGAAGGCTCCTTTGACAGAGTCTTTGGCTTCTGACGCCTGGACGGTTTCCGAATGGATTTCTGTCGTGAACGCTCCTGTGGTGGAGAAAAAAGTCGGTGGATGGACGAGTTCTTCCCGTGCGGCGGACGGTGCGTCCTGGTTTGTTGCGCAGCTGACCAACGACAAGAAAGTCGTTTCCGCCCGTTGGATGACTGCCGGCCTGGGCGTTTACTCCCTCTATCTCAACGGACAGCCCGTCGGACAGGAACAATTCCTCAAACCGGGCTTCACGCACTACGCCAAGACCAAGATTTCATTCACCTATGATGTCAGCGAGATGCTGAAGAAAGGGGACGGCGCGACCAACCAACTGGCGGCACAGGTGACTCCCGGCTGGTGGGCGGACCGCATCGTCAGCCGTTCCGGTCAAATCGGAATGACGGGACGCAAATGCGCCTTCCGCAGCGTGTTGGAACTCTGCTTCGAAGATGGCAGCGTCCAATTGTTCGGGACAGACACCCTCCATTGGAAAGCCGGTATCGCCGGTCCGGTCCGGCACGCCGATATTTTCGACGGCGAAGAATATGACGCTCGCATCTTGCCGGGATACTTGACCCCGGACTCCCTCTCTACCCCCGAAGTCAACCGGGAATTCCAAGGAGAAATTCTTCACACGTCCGGCGCGGAAATCTATCTCCGCAAGGACATCGCCCTGAATCCCGTACAAGCATATACCTGGAAAGATACGCTGGAGCGCAGCGAAGATGCGTACGGCAAGGTGAATATCGTCAAAGAATTCACCCCCGGCGAAACGATGGTGCTCAACCCCGGAGAGCAACTGGTGGTGGATTTCGGCCAGAATGCGGCGGCCGTTCCCGAGTTCTGTTTCAAGGCGGCGGAAGGGACCACCCTGACCGTGTTGCCCGGGGAGATACTGAATGACGGCTGCGGCGCGAAAAGCCGCGGAATGGACGGTCCGGAAGGGAGTGTCCATCGTACGAACCTCCGAACCCCGAAGGATTGCTTCCGTATGGACTACACCTTTGGAAAAAGCAAGGGTTGGGTGCGCTACCACCCGCAATGCACGTTTTTCGGATATCGTTACATGGCCGTATATGCTGACGCTCCCGTCAAGATTCGTTCCGTGCGCTCCATTCCCGTTACTTCCATCTCGAAAGAAATGGAAACAGGACGGATCGAAACGGGTAATGCAAGTATCAACCAATTGATCTCCAACGCGATCTGGGGGCAGCGGAGCAATTATCTTTCTGTCCCGACCGATTGCCCGCAACGCAACGAACGATTGGGCTGGACGGCTGATACCCAGGTTTTTGCCGAGACGGGCACTTTCTTTGCCAATACGGACAGTTTTTTCCACAAATGGACACGGGATATCAGGGATTGCCAGCACGCGAACGGCGGTTTCCCGGGTGTGTGCCCGCCGGGGATGTCCGGCTTCAATACCTTCCGTTTCGGTTGGGCGGACGCCGGCGTCATCGTCCCTTGGATCGTCTGGAAACAGTTTGGCGACACTGCCATCGTGGATGAGAACTGGGCTGCGATGGAACGCTATGTCTCCCATCTCAACGAGACGCGTTACGAGCATAAGCATGTCAAAGAGGACAACGGGAACTACCAATGGGCGGACTGGCTCAGCTACGAGCCTTTGGAGAGCAGTTCGAAGAGTGCTTTCAGTCCGGACAAAAAGGGCAAGAAGACGATTCCGCTCCCCGAGGCCATCGAATATTGGAATTTTATGGGGGGCTGCTACTGGCTGATGGATGCCGAAATGATGCGTGACATGGCTGCGGCTACCGGGCGGGATGCCGGCCGATACGAGCAGATGGTCGCGGAGGCCCGTGCCTATCTGTGCAAGACCTTCTTTACGGACAAGGGTCTGTTCAAATTGGAAATCCTCAATACGATGCAGACGCCCGCGCTGTTTGCGATGCGTTGTCAATTGGTCGAAGGAGAGGCGCTGGAGGCGATGAAAGAACGCCTGCGCGAGAATTTCCGCGCACACGGCGGCTGCCTGCAGACCGGTTTCCTGGGCACTTCCATCCTGATGAGTACCCTGACCGACAACGGAATGGCCGATATCGCCTGGGACTTGCTCTTCCAACGCAAGAACCCCAGCTGGCTTTATTCCGTGGATAATGGCGCGACCACCATCTGGGAGCGCTGGAACAGTTATACCATCGAGTCCGGAATGGGTCCGAAGGGAATGAACAGTTTCAACCATTACGCCTACGGCTGCGTCGGCGAATGGATTTGGGAGACGGCCGCCGGTATCTCCTGTACGGCCGAAGGCGCCGGCTTCAAGCACATCGTGCTCAAGCCGGTTCCCGACAAGCGGTTGGGCTGGATCAAGGCGGAATACCATTCCGCCGCCGGTCTGATCAAGAGCGCGTGGCGTTATGAAGAGGACCAATGGGTCTGGGATTTCACCATTCCGCAAGATGCTGTCGCTTCCGTCACCCTCCCGGGAGAGACCGTGTCCAAGCTGTACGAGAGCGGAAACTATACGCTTACGCAAAAAAACTATTGATTTTGCGAAAATAAATGATTAGATTTGCAATCACGCCCAATTTGAAGGGAGATAATCATTAAAATTTAAATAAATGAAAACGTATTCCACCCAAAACATCCGCAACGTGGTTCTCATCGGCAGCACGAAATCCGGTAAGACCACGTTATCTGAGGCAATGCTCCTCGAGGGCAAAGTCATCGACCGCAAAGGTACCGTAGAAGGCAAGAACACCGTGTCCGACAACACCGAGGTCGAGCAACTGAACCAGCGTTCCATCTTTTCTACTCCGCTGTATGCGGAATTTATGGACACCAAGTTCAATATCATCGACGCGCCGGGAGCCGACGATTTCGTCGGCGGTGCCATCTCCGCCTTCAAGGTCTGCGAGACCGGTATCCTGGTGGTCAATGCCCAGCAAGGTGTCGAGGTGGGTACCGAGATTTACCAGCGCTATGCCGAAACCTACAATATTCCGCTTTTGTGCGCGGTCAACCAACTGGATGGTGAGAAAGCCAACTGGGAAGGTACGCTGGACGGAATGAAAGAGGCGTTCGGCAAGAAGCCCGTCATCATCCAGTTCCCGATGAACCCCGGTCCGGGCTTTGACGGCTTCATCGATGTGCTGAAAATGCGCTATTATCATTTCCTCGACGATATGGGCAAACGGGAAGACAAAGACATTCCCGCCGAATTTGCTTCTCAGGCTGAAGATCTCCGCAACGAACTCATCGAGCGTGCCGCCGAGTACGACGAGAGCTTGATGGAGAAATTCTTCGAGTCCGGTGAACTGAGTGAAGATGAAATCCGCCAGGGTCTGGGCATCGGTATCCGCAGCGGCGAAGTGCTGCCCATTTTCTGCCTCAGCGGAAAGAAGAACATCGGTGTGAAACGCTTGATGGAATTCACCATCAATGTGGCTCCCACTCCCGCCGAGCGCAAAGCCAAGACCGTTGAAGGGGACGAAGTCGCTTGCGACGCTTCCGGCAAGACCTCCCTCTTTATTTATAAGACGGCGGTCGAACAGCACCTCGGCGAGGTGGCCTATTTCAAGGTGATGAGCGGCACGCTCAATGAAGGCCAGGATCTCGAGAATCCCGAGACGGGTGAGAAAGATCTCATCAGCGCCTTATATTCCGTGGCCGGCAAGAAGAAAGAGAAATTGTCCCAGATGCAGGCCGGTGATATCGGTTGTACCGTGAAACTCCGTACCGCCAAGACCGACGCCACCCTGGCCGTGCCCGGTTTTGACAAGTCCTACGAGCACATCGTGTTCCCGGCTCCCAAGTATCGTTGCGCCATCAAGGCCGCCGAGCAGAAGGACGAGGAGAAGATGAGCGAAGCCCTTTCCAAAATTTCCGCCGAGGACCCCACCGTTATCGTGGAATACCACAAGGAAATGAAGCAGACCATCCTGATGGCCCAGGGCGAGCAGCACGTCAATATCGTGAAGTGGCGTCTCAAAAACGAGAACAAAATCGACATGGAGACCTTCGCCCCGCGTATTTCCTATCGTGAGACCATCACCAAGATCGCTACCGCCGAGTATCGTCACAAGAAACAGTCCGGTGGCGCCGGTCAGTTCGGTGAGGTTCACTTGCTGGTCTGCCCCTACGAAGAAGGTGTCGAGACACCCCGCAACTTCAAGATCAACGGCAAGGATGTGGTGCTCAACATCAAGACGGAAGAGACCAAAGACCTCGAATGGGGCGGCCGTCTGGAGTTCTACAACTGCGTGGTCGGCGGCGCCATCGACGCGCGCTTCATGCCCGCCATCCTCAAGGGTATTATGGATAAGATGAACGAAGGTCCGTTGACCGGTTCCTTTGCCCGCGATATCCGCGTCTATGTCTACGACGGTAAGATGCACCCTGTGGACTCCAACGAAATCTCCTTCGTGCTGGCCGCCCGCAATGCCTTCAAAGAAGCTTTCCGCAACGCCGGCCCGAAGATCATGGAGCCGATTTACAACCTCGAAGTCATGACTCCCTCCGAGTACATGGGTGCCTGTATGTCCGACCTGCAGAACCGCCGCGCCCTCATCGAGGGTATGGGCACCGACCGTGGCTTCTCCACCCTCAAGGCCCGCGTTCCGCTCGCCGAACTTTACAAGTACTCCACGACGCTGAGCTCGCTGACCTCCGGCAGCGCCACCTTCACGATGGACTTTGCCGACTACCAGCCCGTTCCCGGCGACGTGCAGGAGAAACTTCTCAAGGCCTACCTCGAAAGCGAGACGGAAGAGTAAGCCTCGCACAAGGCTCTCACGCACAAGTAAAAAGTTTTCGGGCCCCGAACGAAGGGGCCCGAAATTTTTTACCTGTGCTCCCTTTTCGCTATTCAACAAATTCGAAATGCGGTTTCGTCATAAGTGGAATTTCGCTTAAGAAAATTTGTGGATATTTGCGGCAGTTAAATTGCGTAAATGTCCATGGATTTTTTAATTCAGTTTAGTGAATTTTTCCACAGGAATTCAAAACCAGACTTGGTTTTCAAGTTTCTGGCCGTTTTTTCTATATCCTGTGTATCCCTCTTTACGGCAGCGGATTCCTTTGCCGCACTCCCTCAAAATGATACGCTGGAGTTATCCAAGGGCGTTTTTGTCTCGCCCGAATATCTTCTTGAGGGGGCTGTCTCCGGCTTGAAGGTAACTTCTACTGACGGCAACATCGCAGGGGCTGTCACAACCTCTGTCCGGGGACACAATGCGTCATATATTACCAGTAATCCAGTCTGGATTGTGGACGGCGTTGTCCTGTCCGATTGCAGCCTTCAGTTTTTGGACGCTTTCGACAGCAAAACTTACGGAAAGTTCAATTATACCCCCAAACTCTCCCAGCTGGACTTTTTAAATTTATATGATATAGAGCAGATCCAAGTCCTCAAAAATATCTCGGAAACGGCACAATATGGGACGAGAGGCGCCAACGGTGTCGTCATCATCACTACCAAACAAGGAAAAAGTGAGAAACCTTCTGTTGTGTGGCATACCCATCTTGGATTTCCTTGGAAGAATGGTCTGACCCACAATCACGATTTGTCTGTCGGATTCAACAAAAACAGACTGGCCTTCCGGCTTTCTGCTTTCTACCGCGATTTTCAAGGTTCCTATTCCGGCTCCGGCTTCGATCGCAACGGAGGACTCAGGTTGAACTTCGATATGAAAACCAACAAAATTATTTGGTTCGGGTTTAATGCTTCTGCTGCCATGGGACGCCAGAGCATGCAATCTGCTGCCGCATCTTATGGGGTGCCGACGATGGGACTGGCCCTTCAGGGAATCCAGATACCGGCCCAGTTGAATTCCGTTGAGGGTTGGGCCACCGACCATGATGATTATGCTGATTATTTCCGTTCCAATGGCAATATTTATCTGCAACTGAATTTCTTGAAGTTCTTCCAATGGAAAACGGATGTCAACTTTGATATCAACAATGCAAAACGTTATAATTGGTATGGTCTGGGGACCGAATTCGGGAAACAATTTTCGAGAGCGGCCGCGATTGATGCCAACGCGTTGTTTTCTTATCAGATCAACACGGCGTTTCGTTTTGAACGGCATATCAATGTCTATCATAAAGTTTCTGCTCGACTCTCCGGCTCTTTTTATGTGGACATCAATAGATATAATAAGATGAGCGGCGATCATTTTATGACGGATGCCTTGCGGGAAAAGGGATTCAGCCTGCGGGAAAGCGCCGCGACTCCACACCAGATTTCCAAGGATTATTGCACCTGGGCGTTGGGCGGAGAGGTCAGTTATGCGTATAAAACCTTTGTGGGTGTCATTGCCTCCTGTACGGCAGACAAACAGCCTCGCTATGACAGCTCATTCTTTGTTTATCCAGCCGCAAATGCCTGGGTGAATATTCACGATATCGCATTCCCGAAGAGTCAGGCGGTATCAGCCCTTGAACTTACAGGCGGATGGGGAAAGGCCGGTTACCGCGCTTACCTTCCCTACCAGTTGTCTGGCAGGGCGATGGGGCAGAACCTGATTGATGCCGCTCTCCTTCAAGAGGGAATCGTCATCGATAATGCCGATGCAAAGACAACCCTCGGCAATTTTTTTGACGGCTATGATTATGGCTTGAGTTCGGAATGGAATGTCGGGCTGAAAGCGGGCTTTCTGAGTGACAGAATCAAACTGGACCTGGCATACTGGTCCAAACAGACGACAGAGACATTTACGGTGTTCGGCTTTGGCCGACAGCGATTTGATGACAGTTTTGTCTGGAAGACTTGTCCCAAGTGGACGTTGGTCTCAAATGCGCGCTCCTTCTTCACCAGAGGCCTGGAAGGAACGATTGCCGCGTTGATCATTTCCATCCCCGATTTTCAGTGGAATGCATCCCTGAATCTTGCAACAAGCCATTCGAATTTGCATTATATGCTGAATGATACCATCAGTACGTTCAAGCCATTCCCTTCATTATATGGTGGATTGGATACCGACTTCCATTTCTTCGGCGTCAGTGTGGAAATGCAGTTCTCCGGTGCTTCCGGCTTTGACCTTTATAATATGAATAAGATGTTGGTTGACGGGGCGACGGCCTATTCTGCCGACTATGTGGAGAAAGGGGATTATCTGCGCATGACCCGGGCGAGTCTGGGATATGATATTCCGGTGAGGAAGGTCAAATGGATAAAGACGCTCCGTTTGAGTGTGACGGGAACCAATCTTTTCACCATAACCCCATATTCCGGTGTCAATCCGGATGTGAGTGTCTTCGGCGCTGATGGCAATAAGTTCGCCGGAATCGATTATGGTGCATTGCCTCTTGTGCGCACCATCCTTTTGGGTATCAAAGCAGAATTCTAAAAGATGACGCCTATGAAGAAAATATATAATATAGTCTGTTTTGTCGCAGTTCTGCTTGTTTGTTCGCTTGCATCGGCTTTGGCCGCGGAGGAAAGTTCGACCGTCAAGGGGCGCGTTACCGATGTTTCCGGCAATCCGGTCCCGGGTGTCGTTGTTTCCATGGGCAAGGCTGCGCCCGCTATTACGGATGTAGACGGAAATTACCAGATAACGATTCCGAATGGGCAGCAGAATCCGGAATTGACCTTCTCCATGCTTGGAATGAAAACCCAGGTTGTTCCTGTTGGCGGCCGGGCAACGGTGGATGTCGTGATGGAAGATGATGTGGAGGTTCTTGAAGAAGCGGTTGCCATCGGCTATGGCTCTATCCGCAAATCCGATTTGACCGGTGCGGTGACGGCCGTGCGCATGAACTCGGATGAGGTTTTCCGCAGTACTTCCTTGGATCAGGTGCTTCTCGGCAATGCTGCCGGTGTGGAGACGATCGTGGCATCGGAGGCTCCGGATGCCGCTGTCTCCGTCCGCATCCGGGGTATCACATCCTTGAACGGGTCCAGCGAACCCCTCTATGTCGTTGACGGTGTCATCATGGCTTCCAATACGATTTCAAACGGGATTGATGAGGCGGAGGAAGTCAATGGATTGATGGGTTTGAACCCGAATGATATCGCAGACATACAGATTTTGAAGGACGCATCCGCCACCGCCATTTATGGAGCGGCCGGTGCGAACGGTGTCGTGCTCATCACCACGCGCCAGGCCAATAATGACCGGCCTAAAATCAACTTCAATGCCGGCGTTGACCTGCAAACGCCCTACAAAAAGATTGATGTCCTCGGATTTGATGAATTTGTCTCCTATCTCCAACTTCGCAGTGAGATGGGAAATGCGTCAAGTACTTCGATGTTGAACTCCATCTATCAAAATTACGGCACTCCTGAACAAACGTTGACCGGTACCATCAAGAACTGGCAGAATCTTTATCTTGGGAATTCAATTCGTCAGCGGTATTATTTTTCTGCGTCCGGCCATCCGGGCAGTATGTGGTTCGCTTCTTCGATCGGGTATAACAAGTCTGACGGCGTTGTTGCCAATACCGGCAGCGAGCAAGTGACAGCGCGCTTAAACCTATCCACTAAACTGACCAAGAAACTGAAACTGGAAGGCAAAGTTAATTTTGCATACGTACGCTCAAGAATGATGCAAGGAGCCGGCTCAAAAGACCAGGGAGTCAGTTCTTCATTCATCAAATCCCTCGTTTTCTACCGCCCTTGGGTCAGCATGGCCGAAAAAGGGGATGAACAATTCGAGGACGAGACGGAGCTGAATACCTCCAGCCCTACAAAATGGGTCAACGATTCGTATCAGAAACGGAATGAAATCCGCGTTACGCCCAATTTGTCCCTGACCTATCAGTTTGCCCCGTGGATTGGTTTGACTTCTTCGGCCGGCATGGACTATCACATGCAGGAAATCTCAAAATACAAAGGTCCCACCGTGTCGAAATCGCCGGCTGCCGGATCTGCGCAGTATGCCCGCTTCTACAACTGGAACTGGGACACCACCGTCAATATCAAGAAAAAATTTGCGAAGAAACACAACATTGACGGCATGCTAGGTTTTTCCATGAGCCAAAATCGTAACAGCACCAGTTATGTCTATGCGGACGATATTGTACAATATGGAATGGGAGCGGAAAACCTGGATTCTTCACCGAGTGCCAAATTTACCTACTCGGAAGTAAACGAGTCGAAAATGTCCTTCTTCGCCCGGGCTATCTATAATTATGCGGACCGCTACGTTATCACGGCAACTTACCGTGTGGATGGCAGTTCCCGATTTGCGCCCAAAAACCGCTTTTCGAGTTTTCCTTCCCTTGCCGGCGCCTGGCGTATGAGCAAGGAACCCTGGTTCAAGGCGCCTGTCATTTCGATGTTGAAACTTAGAGTCGGCTGGGGGTTGGTCGGAAACTGTTCCGTGCGCCCTTACCAGTATATGACGACGTATGGACATGCGTATGAGGGCTATCATTTTAACGAAGCCGCATATATCACCACCTTGGGCCCTAGCGTGCTCGCCAACGAAAATTTGAAGTGGGAAACAACAGGACAGTGGAATGTAGGTATTGATTATGGTATGTGGGACGGGCGGCTTTCGATTGTCGTAGATGCCTATTATAAAAATACATACAATCTCTTGCAATCCAGGATTATCACTTACAATTCCGGATTTGCGAACATGTATGTCAATCAAGGATCTATATTGAATAAAGGTATAGAGGTCACCATTCAGGCTGTCCCGGTGAGCATACGGAATTTTGAATGGTCTTTGAACGGAAATATCTCGTTCAACAGCAATAAACTGACCGATCTGGGATATGAAGGCGGCACCAGCGCGTTTTATTTTACTCCGGGCGTTCGGACGGAGCAGCGCTATTATACGGGTGCGAACATCGGTTCCGGCGGATATCACTCGGAGCAGCCGGTCAATATTTATATGCTGGGCCAGCCGATCGGCCTGTTTTACGGATACAAGACCGACGGACTGGTGCAGGAAGGGGAATACGGCATCCCGTATAGCGCTGGAAATTATGAGGCCGGTATCTATCCCACGCCGGGTTCCATCAAATATGTGGACATGAACGGGGATGGTTATATCGATGCCAATGACCGCACGATCATTGGAAATGCCAATCCGCTCTTTACCTATGGGTTCGCGACGGAATTCGTTTATAAGAAGTGGAAACTTTCAGCCGCCTTCCAGGGCTCTTATGGCAATCAGATTATCAACGCCAACAAAGTACTATACGCGGACACGCATAGACTGACCTCCCCGCAGAACGTGCTGAGAAGTTCGGTGCGAAACGCCTGGACGGTGGTGAATCCGACCAATTACTATGTCGGCATTGTCGACCCTACCCGTTACTACGGCACCTTGTTCGATCTGGTCTGGACTACCAGCGAGAAAAACTACATCACGGACAGGGACGTTGAGGACGGATCCTATTTGAGAATGTCCAGCCTGTCGCTCAGTTACACACTGGATCTACCCAAGAAATCTTATCTCAAGAAAGTCGTGTTTGGCTTGAGTGTCAGCAACGTGTTCATTCTGACCCGGTACTCCGGTTTTTCTCCTATCGTGAATTCATACAATATTTCATCCAAAAGAATCGGAGTGGATGCGGGCGGGTACCCGGCCAACAGGACGTATGGATTTGATGTAAAACTTAGCTTCTAAGGAAAATGAAAAGGGTTTCTATATCCATGCTTATTGTAGCGCTTGTCGCCACTGTGATACCTTCCTGCCGTTTTCTGGATGAGCTCCCGACCTCCAATCTTGTAGGAGAGCAGGTGTATGGGAGCATGGAGGCCTCGCAGTCGGCCTTGGAAGGTTGTTACCAAAGCCTTCTCGGTTTGTATGGCTCTGCTTTCCTGAATCAAATCCAGGGCTCCTCCGTATTGCAGCATAACCAAAGCAATCAACAGGATTCGTGGTTCAACAATACTGTATATTCCAACGACTCCGGCAATGCTAGATTATACAATAATGTCTATTCCGCGATTGCCAAATGCAATACTTTCATCGATAATGCGACGGCGTCCCAACTGCCCGGGGAATGGGTGACGGAGGCTGTCGCTCAGGTCCGTTTCCTGCGTGCCTGGATGTATTTCTTTGCGACCCGCATCTGGGGAGACCTTCCGCTGGTCCTTGACAGAATCGTGACTATCAGTCAGGCAGAGGTCGGCCGTACGCCCTATCCTGTCATCTACAAGACCATCCTTGACGATTTGACCTATGCGGAGTCTCATTGCAAGACCAGGGCTGCGCAAAGCGACGACGAAATTCAGCGAGGTCATGTCTGCAACTATTCCGCAACGGCGCTAAAAGCCAAAGTCTATGTGCAGATGGCGTCCCTTATGACCGGCGCTGCGGAAGGGCGGGACGACCAGTGGTTTGATTTGACCAAAGAAGGACGTTATCCGGATTTCTCGGCCTGCGGCATTCCGAAGGATGATGTTGGAAAAGCTTGGACCCTGGCCCTGACCTGTGCCGAAAAAGTGATCGACGAAGGACCTTTTGCACTGGAACCGGACTATGCCAATCTGTTCCGTTTTCTGCCGTCCGAGCATCCGGAAGATTATCTTTCCAAAGAACGCATACTGGTTATCCCCGTGTCGTCAGGCGTTACCGGCGGTTCCTATGTATATGCCTCTTGGAGTCTCCCCAAGCAGCCTTATGGCTCCGCTGAGACCGGCACTGACAATGGAAACAAACTCCGTATCCGCCCTTCCCGCCTTATCTGGCAGACCTGGTGCGAGAAGTATGGCTCCGCCAGCGACTATCAAGAAGCAGAGGATGCGGAACTGGGGACTTACTCTTATTATTCCGGTTGTCCGGATCCGCGTATGGACGTGTCCTACTACGCCGGGACCTACTACACCGGCGTGGAGGCGACAGGGAGCAAAACGACGAACCGATGCTATCCGTACCCACACCGTGTGGCCTATACCGCATCGTCTGATCTTTCCACGGCCAACACGACCGCTTCCTTGAATTGTATGCCTATTTATAAAAAGGGTTTCAGCAAATCCTACCGGGGGACGGCTACGGGGGGTGACGCCGATATGTATCTGTTCCGCTATGCCGATGTGCTTCTTTTGGCTGCGGAGGCTGCCGCCCAACTGTCACAGCCGGATAAGGCGGTGGGCTATGTGAACCAAGTTCTGGACCGGGCACGTAATTCCACGAATACAAGCAGCACCTATCCGCATGCTTTTGGAGATATCACCCAGGCGGCTGCGCCGGCAGCGTGGACTGTGGCGGACTATGCCGACAAAGACAAACTGGTTCTTGCCATTCTGTGGGAACGGATTTTCGAGATGGATTATGAAAGCCAAACTTTCTTCGATATCCGCCGCTATGGAGCCAACTATTATGTCGATCATTTTGTGAAACCTTTTAATGCCTTTATGCATACTCCGGCCAATTACCGTCTGTGGAAGAATTCGCCCATGTTCCTTTATGGGCGAGATCGCCAGGAGGATGTTGCAAGGGTCCGTGCCGGTCTCCTGATGGCATATCCCGAATACGAATTGCTGAACAATCCCGCCCTCGATTATGCAACAGGGCAGAATGACTTCTATATTGAATAGGCGCTATGAAACGAACCATCATACTCTCTATTTTCCTCTTGTCGGCCTTTTCTTGCAACAAGGAAGATTACAACGAGGTCAAGCCTCTTAAGGCTCCTGCTTTC
This sequence comes from Bacteroidales bacterium, assembly GCA_017962705.1. Taxonomy (GTDB): domain Bacteria; phylum Bacteroidota; class Bacteroidia; order Bacteroidales; family UBA932; genus Cryptobacteroides. The sequence continues at coordinate 12,364 of JAGCUV010000079.1, read as the reverse complement.
GCTGGAACTATCGAGACATCGCAGGAAGTTGATCTGGGCCTGAACGTGCTCTGGTGCGGATACAATGTGGGTGCGGCCGAGCCGGCACAGTGCGGCAACTACTATGCCTGGGGCGAACTGAGCCCGAAGGACGATTATAGCGAATCCACTTATGCCCATGCCGGCGGACTTGCCGCAGGCCAACGCTTATCTCCGGATAAAGATGTGGCGACCGCCGTGTTCGGGGAGGGTTGGAACACCCCTTCTGTTTCCGATTGGCAGGAACTGAGCGATAACTGTTCCATTTCCTTGGCATCGTACAATGGCACGGTGGGATATGTCGCTACCAGCAAGGTTGCGGGGTTTGAGGGAAAAAGCATTTTCTTCCCTTGTGCGGGCTATAGGGCCGGAACCACCACCAATAACGTCGTAGCGCAAGCGTTGTATTGGGCAAACCAAGTGGTTGACAATGCGGACACAAGGGCGGTAAACGCCTTTTTTACAGAAGTGACATCCGGCAGTGAATTGCGGCTCAACAGGCCTCCCAAAGGAGTCGGCGGCCTGGTCTGGTGCGGATATCCGGTGCGGGCGGTCAAAAGGGGGATTGCTCCTGATTTCTCCTTCGCCAGCGCTTCGGCTTCCATTGCATGGGATACCGAGGCTTGTTCCTTTGAACTGGTCGCGGGTGCCGATGTGGCTTGGAGCGCTAGCGTGAAATATCCAGACGGCACTGCCGTGGCCGGGGCCTCTGTAAGCCCTGCATCCGGAACGGGTGCCGCTACCGTCAATGTGACGCTTCCCACCAGTTCGAGTGTACAAGGAAAAACCGTTTATTGGGTGGAACTGACCACTGCGGATGCCCGGATTCCTGAGGAACTTCGGACGATTCGTGCCGTTGTCGAACAGGATGTTTGCCCGTTGACGCCATTCGGGACAGTATGGGCAAACAGTTTCCTGCAGGCGTGGGCTATGGAAGGATTTACGGCCAATACGCCGTTTACGGCGGAGACGGCCACGGCTACCGCTTCGAGCGAGCTTGCCAATGCCGGCAAAGACAATGGATATCTCAAGGGCAAGTTCAGTTTCCGTTTTACCGTGGCGCAGTCCGGAACCGGCATTTTGTCGTTTGCCGTGCTCATGGGTTCAGCTACCCATACCCTTACAGTCAGTGCGACGCGGGCCGGCGCCAGTGTCTTCAGTGAGGTGTACACACCGGGCACTAATACCCAGAATACAAGTATCAACTGCGAGATGACCCTTAAAAAGGGAGATATCGTGACTGTCGCCTATAACACTGCGACCGGCAATGCGAGGCTCTATTGCGGTAAAACGACGCCCATCTCCTGGACCCAAAAAACAACAGAATAATCCTCTTTCTATGCAAATGAATCGATATGTTTCACCAAAATCTGTCAGTGTTTCCCTGACATTGCCGAGCTTGCTCTGTCTTTCGCCGGGAGCTTCGACCGACTCTTTCAACGATGTGGTATTTGAAGGGGAAAATGATTGGACGTTATTGAATTTGATAACTTTATAATAATTGTTAAGTATGAAAACCATGAACTGTCAAAACAAGGCATCTGGCGCCTATCTGGCTCCGAGGCTGTCCCTTATCCCCTTGGATTCTTTGGACATCGTCTGTGCATCCGCATTGACGGAAGATTATCGGGAGATCGATTTTGCGGGAGAAGATGAATGGATTTAACGAAAGGAGGACTAAATTATGAAAAAGACTTTTAACTATCTCTTGGCCATCGTGGCCCTTGCCGGATGTATCTCCTGTTCAAAGACTTCTGTTCCAGAAGGACAGGTTGCCGGCGCTTCCCAAACGGAACAAGCCTCTGATGTTCCGGAAACAGAACAAGCCTCTGATGTTCCGGAAGGTTACGTCAAGCTGTATTTTGATGCGTACATGCCATCTGATGAGGAAATGCCTCAGCAGCAGACCAAAATGGCCATGAGCGGCCTGTCGGTTGTCTGGCAGGGAACGGAAACCATCAATATCTGGTATAAAGATGCCAATAACGCCGTCCAGCATACGGCTGCTACCATCGAATCGTACTCCGGCAAGAAGGCGATCCTCTCTGCCGTTTTTCCGGAAACGGCTCCCAAGGATGAATTTATCGCCGAGCTCAATGGCGTTTCGGATGCGGACAAGTTGCCTTTTGGCCAAGATAGCACCCGGCCTCGCGTCAATGTCTCAGCTACGCAGACAGCTACACTAGGCAGTTTCGACCCTTCGGCCTATGCCATGGGAGCCAGATGGGTCGGAACGAGCGGTGAGAAACCGTCGTTCCGGTTTAAGAATCTTGTCAATCTGCTCAAGATAACCGTGGATAATAACACGGGAAAAACACTTAAAAAGATTGTTCTGAGCAATGATGTTTCCATTGCAAGTAAAAACTATTGGTCGATTGGGAATGATGACACACCAGCAATAACTGGATCGACTACGGGTTCAAAATTCATTACCTTGAGTGGGGATTCTATCGCTGATGGTGATTATTATTTTGTTCTTTCGACAAATAATAATAATGCCGGAAGTTTTACACTTTCTAACATGGACTTGGTATTCTGGTTTGATGATAATTCAATATGCCCTTATTCTAATTCTAAATCACTGTCCCTATCTCGTGGCACATTATCACAATTAGGTGCTTTCAGTATAGAGTCGGGAGATTTGATGAATGGTTCTTCCGTCATCCCTTTTGGTACTCAATGGAAAAAAGGTGCTGTAAAAGCATGGTACGATTCAGGGAAATATGAATCAGGACAAGATTACGAACTTGAAGCGACATCAACCGCAAGCCATTGGATGGTAACCCCGAAAGGATTAATTAAAAGTACATCGGGGCCCAATCAGTATGGGAACTCGATACCTGGACAATTCGATTTTAGATTCGTTGTGGCAAATACGGGAAGGGGCACTCTTACATATACAGCAAAATCAGGGAAAACAACATCGCCTGTATATGTTACGCTTAATGATGTTGTTCAACCTGATGGAACAATTGACGTAACTGAGGATACCGAGAAGACTGTAAGCTTTGATGTGGTGAAAGGTGATGAAATTCGGATTTATCAGTCAGCAGGCACCGGTGCGGGCCGAATAGATTTATATTGGAATTCAACAGATACCCCAATTAAATGGGAACGAGCTGCGGCAGAATAAGACTTTTTAACGTATGAAGCATTATCGTGCAATCCTAAGCATCTTTCTGATGACCGTATCCTCCTGGGCGTTTGCCCAGGAGAGTAGGGTCGTCCTGCAGGAGAACGACCAGTGGAGCCGCCTGGAGTATTGGAAAAACATCAAACCGGGCAGCGCGCTGGATTTCTCGGGTATGGGCCTTCTGGATGCGCCCGCCGGAAAATATGGATGGTTGAAGTCCGTGGGCGGGCATTTCGAGTTTGAGGGCCTTCCCGGCGTGGACCAGCGTTTCTACGGAGTGAACCTGTGCAACAGCGCGAACTATCCTTCGCATGCCCAGACCGACGAATTGCTCAAACGACTCAAAATGCTGGGATACAACTCCATCCGTATCCACCACCACGACAAAGGCTGGGCGGATGAAGCCAATCAGGAAATGTTGGATTATCTGCTGGCCAACGCCATTGCAATGGGCTTCTACATCACCACGGACCTGTATGTGTCCCGCGACGTCAAGTGGCGTGAGATAGGAGTAGATCGGGACGGAATCATCCCGAAGGATACATTCAAGGGGCTGGTCGGCTGTGATGACCAGGATTTCAAAAATTGGTGCGAATTTACCGATAGTTTCCTGGGACATGTCAATCAGTACAACGGCCGCGCATACAAGGACGAGCCGGCTATCTGCCTGATTTCCCTGGTGAATGAAAACAAGATTTCGGCCGCTTACCGCGACGGGAATTTCCTGAAAATCGAGGGCTTTCTGGCCTGGTGGAAAGAGTTCTGCGAGGAGCATCCCGAGTTCGGTGAAGATCCGGAAAAACCGACCAAAATCTGGAGTCCGGCCTATAAAGAGTTCAGCCGCTGGTATCAGCGGAAAGCCTTCCGCCGCTGTGCCGACCATGTGCGTTCGCTAGGCTGCAAGGCCCTGCTGTCCAACGACAACAACGCCTGGGATGCAGAGGGAATGGGCAGCTCGTCCGGTTTTGATTACATAGACAGTCATTTCTATGTGGATCATCCCCGTTTTCCCAAGAAGAGCTGGAGTTTGCCTTCTACGCTGCTCAACAAAAATCCGGTGAAAGCCAGAGATCCCAAATTGCTCTACGAAGAGTATGCGGTGGATGACGATATCCCCCAGGTTATCACGGAGTGGAGTTTTTCCGGTCCCGGCCGCTATCGTGGGTCGGGTGGTATCATTGCCGCATCCATGGCTTCCTTCATGGGTTGGGATGGTATGTGGCGCTTTGCTTATGCCCACAACAACAAGGCCTTTGCCGACGACCCAAAATTCAAAGATGTGGCAACAACCTATTTTGACTTGGCGAGGGACCCGCTAGCCCAGGCGACAGACCGGGCGGCTATCTGCCTTTTCCTGCGTCGGGATGCCGATCCGGGTCGTGTGGACGGTCGTCATCTGTCCGAACTGGGTGATCTTTTGCAACTTGATACCTTGACCGGCCAGTGTCGCTTGAACACACCCCGTACCTGCGGTTTCTTTGCTCCCTATGGCAATGTCGCGGCCGGCCCTCTTTCCGCCTACGTCCATAATCTGCCTACGACGGTTTGGATCAGTTCTTTGGATGGAAATCCGATAGAGACTTCTTCCAGAATGCTTTTGGTGCACCTTACCGACGTGCAAGGCAATAGGACCCAATATGAAACGAACGAACGCAATCTGCTTTTGAGATGGGGGATGGGACACATTGTCGAAAACGGCTCTGCCAATATTTGCTTGAAGATAGCGCAACCGCGCAAATATTCCGTCTGGGAACTGGACACGACGGGAGCCCGCGTCAGGAAATTGAAGACATCGGTGGACGAGGATGAACTTTCTTTTACGGTCAGTACCGATAATCCGATGGGTATGGGCCGGATTTATTATGAGATAGTCAAGAAATGAAAAAGATTCTTTCTATTGTTTGGGCTGTGATTCTCTGCTCATGCTCGAAGTCTGCCTCTTCCGTCGTCTCGTCGGGAGCGTCTTCTGATGCCCCCGAGGCTTATGTCAAAGTTTCTTTTACGGCGGATGTAGAAGAGGTGCGGACCGTTTTGGACGGAACGGCCGTCCACTGGACGGGGGATGAGAGCGTGTATGTCTGGTATAAGGATGCGGAGGGCGCTGTCCACAAGGCTTTGGCCCAATTTGACGCCATCTCCGGCAGTAGCGCGTCTTTGTCGGCTCTCCTCCCGCAGGATGCGAACCAGAACGAATTCTATGCCGAGGTCAATGGCGTCAATGACGAGTCTGCTCAAATGAACCCCTGGGGCGAAAGAGGTCCCAGGGTCATTACCAAGGTGGAGCAGACCGCCGTGCCGGGAAGTTATGATCCGGCAGCCATGGGCCTGGGTGCCAGATGGACGGCAGGGGATTCCGAAAAGCCGTTTTTCCGTTTTCACAATTTGCACAACCTGCTTCAGATTACCATAGACAACCAGACCGGCAAGATCCTTGATACGCTGTCGTTGTCTTCTTCCAGCCCGATGGTTTGCAAGAATTATTGGAAATACGATGATGCCGGCGCGCTGAAAATTTCGTATTCAGGCGGTTCGGGCACTCAGATCAAATTGGTCGGCGAAATCGGAGCCGGAAAGGCGGATTACTATATGGTGGTGCCGGTCAAAAACAACAACGGGTCCAAATTTCAGTTGGATGATATGCTTTTCCGCGCGTATTGTACGACGGACGCGTACTATGAAGCCTGCAACACCGCGCCTTTGCTGATTGACAAGAACAGCCTGAGCCATATCGGCACCTTTACCATCACGAAGGCAGATTTGCATTATCCCGATGGCGCTCCCTTCGGCACCTATTGGGGAACGGCTTTTATGAAAGCGTGGAATACGGCCGGTTTTTCCGCCAATACCCCGTTTGCCGGGCTGGCTACTTATGACACCCGCGATGTCGTAACGGCGAAGGCGACGGCAAAGACCGCCGCGTCCATCAACTCCTCCGCATCCGGCAATGAACGGATGGTCGGTCAATTTTCTTTTGAATTCGTAGCCGCCCAAAGCGGAACGGGTGTCCTTTCTTTCTGGTCCAAACCGGGCATTGTTTCCCATACGAGCAGTGTCCTCAAGAACGGAACGCCGGTGCATACGGTTTCTTATGCGAGTACAGATTTTATTTTGACATCCGTAAGCATTGATGTGGAAGCCGGAGACATTATTAAAATACAGTATAACAATGGTTCTTCCTATGCGGCCCTCTCTTGTGGCGGAGATTACTTGACTTCGTCCGGCGATTGGGTAGACCGGAGGATTCGCTGGGATAGTTCGAATGGCAGTTCGGGTTCCATTTCTTCTCCGGAAGACCTGGGTTCTGACAGCCAACCTTTCTTTAATGAAATTTAACGCCATGAAGAGATTTGCCCCTATTATCGCCTTGATGCTGTTGCTGTGCGCCTGTGTGAAAGAAAAAGAGATGGAGGAGGGTGGATATTCTGACAACAGGATTACCCTGGAACTGGAAAGCGCTCGTACCAAAACCCAATTGGACGATTCTACGCTCAAGATTACTTGGAGCGCGGGTGATCCGCTTCTGGTCTGGTCGAAGGGTACGCCTTATTCTACAACGCTTACCGCAGAAAGTGCGGGAAATAAGAGCCTTTTCTCCGGGACGCAAGGTCAGTTGGATATATCGAAGGAACTCTTTGCCATTTATCCGGCTTCATCCGTACAGATGCAAAGTTCCGGTTACTCCGGCGTCACGATTCAGAATCACGCCTTACAATCCGGATTGCTTTCGGATTTTGGCTGTTACAATGTCAGTTATACGGGCGCTTTGACCAAAAGTGGGTCGGATGCGCATCTGTCGTTTTCCTATGCGGACGCGCCCGCCAACCTTCTGCCGATTATCAAATTCCGTATCAAGGACGGGCTTGATGTGAGAAGCATCACGGTGGTCGGTTTGGATAATACAGACAAATCTACCCACATTGCCGGAAATATAACTCTGACTCCAGCCCCCCTCTCTGTCTCGGTCAGCGGTAGTGATGAAATCACGATTTACCGGGATGGCGAAGTGATCAATGGGGATGTCTATGTCTTCTGTTCACCTTGCGCGGCGACCAAGCTGAAATTTGTTTTCACCAATAGTGAGGATAAAATCTCAGAATATACCAATTTCCTCCAGAACCCGCTGGAAGGAGGGGTGCTCAGTGATTTTGGAACCATAAACTCACTTTCCTTCATGGATGCCGGATTGTATGTGGTAAGGGGTGGTGAGAAGTGGGCCAAACTAAGCCAGAGAAGGGATATCGTCGCGGGAAGCGCCTTGGATTTTTCTTCTTTCGCCATAGACGCTCCGGCCGGCAAATACGGTGCTCTGAAAGCTGTTGGAAATCATTTCGAATTTGCCAACAGAGCCGGAGTCGAGCAAATTTTCTATGGTGCGAATCTTACCACCTCCGCTTGCGCTCCGCCCAAGGAAAGTGCGCCAGCCCTTGCCCAAAGGCTTGCGAGAATCGGTTATAACACGGTACGCCTGCATCATTACGATGCGCTGTGGGCGGCCAACGAAAATGATGAAGCGGGGGATTCCTACAGGGACCGTATGGACTATTTCGTGAATGAATTGATAAAAAATGGTTTGTATATAACCTTCGACCTTCACTCCGCGAGAAAAGTTACCTATGCAGACCTGGGCTTCAGTGGGACGGGAGAAATGGATGGCAATGTGTTCAAGATTCTCATGCTGGCGAGCGCGGCCCTGTCCGGCGATTCAAAGGCGGCTTCGTCCGGCTACTTGAATGTCTATCAGAACTGGTGCAACTTTACCGATAGCATACTGGACCATACCAATCCTTATACCGGCAAAAAATATTCCGCAGAGCCCGCCGTCATTATGGTGACGGTGCTGAACGAACCCCCGTACCGCAAGGCTTGGGAGAATAGGGTCTATGATTATGCCTTGGTGCAATATGCTTGGAGTAAATGTCATGGCAGCGGAGCCATGCCGCCGTCCAGTGTTTCGATCGGAAGTACGATGTGGAATACTTTTGTCCAGTGGCTACAGTCCAACGGATATGCCGGGATGGTGGCGTACTGCAACGCCAAAAATTGCAAGTCGCTGTTGTCTGTCGCCTATGACTCTTGTTGTTATATAGACGGTGCGTCCGGCTTGTCGTCTTTTGATGTGCATGATTCCCATGCTTATGTCGATCATCCTTCCGGAGACCTGCCGGCGAGGACCATTGACGGCGAGAATCCGCTTCTCAATCTTCCTCCCTATGTCAATACGTCATCAACCAACTGGATCAATATCTTTAACCGCAGATCCGGGGTCCCCCATACTTTGACGGAATGGAACCATTGTACTCCGAATGCCTTGAGGGCCCTTGGGGCCATTCACGGCAGCGCTTTCCTGCGTGAACGAGGCTGGGACGGAATCTGGCGTTTTGCGTATGCGCAAGGAGTTTCCAATTATAATTCGGAAAATACACCCAACTCCTTCGATGTGTCGAAAGATGAAGTGATGAAAGCCTCCGAGGCCGGCGTAATGAGCTTTTTCCTGCGAGGGGACGTAACGGCTCCTTCCAGTCAGATTGCATTCACGGAGACGGAGTTCTCTGCCATCACGAACAAGTCGGTGGCCCTTTATAAGCAGGGAATGGGGACGAAGACGGCCGGCCTTTTGACGGCTACGACAAGCCTGTATCCAGCCACGCTCCTGGTCACTTCGCTCGACGGCGCGAATTTGTCGGATTCGGGCCGGATGTTGCTGGTGAATATGACTGACTGCGCCGGTAACAATGCCACTTTTACGGATGAAACCAAAAAAGTGACCGTCGCCTACGGAACCGGCCAATACATTCGGATCAGCCGCTCCGATATCGCTTTGTCGCTCAGCAGTCCGGCTTCCTACAAGGTGTACGAGCTGGATGCGGACGGCAGTCGTGTCAGTGAGATTCCGGCAACGGTGAATAACAACCAACTTTGCTTTTCCATTTCTGTACGCGGTACAGACGGCAAGGCACATATCTACTATGAAATAACCAAGTAATGGGAAGACATCTATTTTGCAGTATGGCGGCGGTGGCGTTTTTGTCTTTTACGTCGTGTTCAGAAGGGAATGTGTACAATGTCCGGGATTATGGAGCGAAAGGGGATGGAATAACCCTTGACTCTCCGGCCATCAACCAGGCGATTGAAGCTGCCGCACAGGCCGGGGGTGGAACGGTGTTGCTGCCGAAAGGGGTATATGCCTCTTATTCCATCCGGCTGAAAGACAATATTACGCTCCTTTTGAAAAGAGGCGCGGTTCTGAAGGCGGCGCAATACACGGATGAAGCCGGTTTCGATGAAGCGGAGCCCAATGCATACTATTCCTATCAGGACTTCGGTCACAGTCATTGGAAGAACAGCCTTATCTGGGGTATAGGACTGGAAAATGTCACGATTTGCGGCGTCGGGAAGATTGACGGCGCTTTGCTTTCCGACGGATTCCGGGACGCGGAGGGTTCGACGGTCATCGACTGCGATTTCCGGCTCAAACCGGGAACTGCCAACAAGGCGATTGCGTTGAAAGAATGCAAAAACGTGGTCGTCAAAGACATCACGATTGATAACGGAGGACATTTCTGCATCCTTGCGACCGGTGTCGAGGGAATGACCCTCTCCGGTCTTACGCTGGATAGCGAGCGTGACGGTATCGATATTGACGGCTGCCGGGATGTCGTCGTCGAGAATTGTACGATCAACACGCCGTGGGATGATGCCCTCGTCATGAAGACATCCTATGCTTTGGGACGTTATGCTCCCTGCGAGAATATCCGCATCAGCCATTGTTCCATCAACGGATATGCGAGAGGTACGATGCTTTCGGGTGAGCACCTGCCCGTTCAGCCTTGCCCGCAGCACCCCTCGGTAGAAAAAAGATCGAGCGGACGCATCAAGTGTGGTACGGAAAGCAGTGGAGACTTTCGGAATATCAAGGTTTCCCATTGTACGTTGGAATACTGCGGCGGCCTTCATGTCGAGAGCACGGATGGTGCCGTCATCGACAGCCTGTCCTATGACCACATAAGCATAAAAGATTGTGCGGACAGTCCGATTTTCGTGATGATTGGTTCTCGTTTGCGTTCCCCGGAAGGTCGCTCTGTCGGCTCTATCAGCCATCTCGCTTTCAGTAACATAGAATCGGCGGACGCCAGGGCCGATTATGGGGTCATCATTACTGGATACAAAGACCATTACGTTTCCGACGTTTCATTTAATAATGTATCTTTGCATTCTATGGGTGGAATGACACCCGCAGATGCAATATCCGTTGTGAAGGAAATCGAAAATGAGTATCCGGACCCCAAAATGTTTGGGGTAATGCCTTCTTGCGGAATGTATGTTAGGCATGTCAGAGGATTGGTTTTCAACCATGTTGATTTTGCTTTTGCCTATCCGGATTCCAGACCGCTTTTTGTCAAGGAGGATTGTCTATGAAACGAATCATTGTTGTAGTCGCCATTGTCGGCATCGTTCTTTCTTGTAAACGGGAGGCGCATTGGACTCAAAAAGAGTACGAGCGCATTCTGACATCCATAGAGGTCCCGGTGTTTCGTGCAGATACGCTCGATATTCTGGCTCTGGGCGCGAAAGAAGGGGATGCCAACTATCTCAATGATACCCTCATCAATCAGGCTATAGCGGACCTCAGTGCGAGGGGCGGTGGTGTGGTAAAGGTCCCCCGGGGCGTGTTCTACACGGCCGGGATTGTGCTGAAAGACCATGTTAATCTTCACCTTTGTGAAGGCTGTGTCCTGCGTTTCAGCCCCCGCTATGAAGACTACCTTCCCGTCGTATGGACACGCTGGGAAGGGTATGACTGCTATAATTACCGGCCGCTGATTTATGGCGCTTCCCTCAAGAATGCAGCCCTTACGGGGCGTGGCGTAGTGGACGGCAGCGCCAGTAATGAGACTTGGTGGTGGATGTGCGGGAACAAGAAGAGGGGCTATGTGGAGGGGATGCCCAGCGCCTGGACGCATGGCCGCAAATGGCTTTTCCAACAAGTGATGGACGGGGTGGATTATCACCAACGAATCATGGGAGACGGCGCTTATCTGCGTCCCCAACTTGTCAATATCATGGGTGGAGAAAATATCCTTATAGAAGGACTGACATTTATTAATTCTCCATTCTGGGTCATCCATCCTGTTTTCTGCAAAAATTTGACCGTCCGAGGTGTTACCGTTGACAGCCATGGTCCCAATAATGACGGTTGCGACCCCGAATCCTGCAAAGGGGTGCTGATTGAAAAGTGCCGTTTTATCACCGGGGACGACTGCATTGCCATCAAGTCCGGACGGAACCAGGACGGACGCGCCTGGGGAATCCCGACTGAGGATGTCATTATCCGGGATTGTGTCATGAAGGATGGGCACGGTGCCATAACCATGGGCAGTGAAATCAGTGGAGGAGTGAGGAATGTGTACGCCGAGAACTGTACGGTCAACAGCCCGGAAATGTACAACGCGGTCCGCATCAAGACCAACACCTGCCGCGGCGGAGTTGTCGAAAACATTCACGTCCGCAACATTCAGGTTGCCCAATGCCGGATATCGGCTTTTATCATCGATCTCATCTACACGCCCAATGAGTTGGGGACGAGGGGGTTCTATCCGATGGTTCGCAACGTGAGCATAGACAATATGAACGTGGAGAGCTGTGAAACCTTTGTTACCATAGATGGCCTGCCGGAAAAAGAATGTGTCGAAAACGTCGTGATTTCCAACTGCCATGTCTGCGGTATCAGTGCCCGGAAGAAGCTGACAGGCCGGATAGCGGGCTTACAACTTAAAAACATTTCCTACGGAAACCATGAATAAATGCGTGTTTCTGGTGATTTTGACCGGCATGCTTGCGCTCAATCTGCCGGCCCAATCAAGCTTGCGTCCGATTGTGCCCCAGCCGGTATATGCGGCGGACACCTCTTTCGTGGAGTTGTACTATAAAGCCTGGGAAGCCTCAAAAGTCTATGAATTCCTTGGTATCCGGGGCTTGCAGACGAATGTCTGGCCGGAAGCGGAACACCCGTTGCAGGAAGGGAATGTCGCCTATCACCTGCGTACCGGAAAACATGATATCACGGAATACGACTGGAATAATTACATTCAATTTGCAAATAAGTACTTCAAAAAATGATGAAACGCGTTTTACTGATCATTATCAAGATCCTGTGCGCGAGCTATGATCTAGCATTTGCCGAAGAAGACAAATGGCTCCGAATCTAGGCGGCCG
>JAGCUV010000078.1 GCA_017962705.1 Bacteroidales bacterium | reverse complement strand
GCGGTGCTTTTCACCTGCCTCAAGCCCGGCGATACCTTTATGGGTTTGGATTTGTCCCACGGCGGCCACCTGTCCCATGGTTCTCCGGTCAATATGTCCGGAATGATGTACAAGGCTGTTTCCTATGGCTTGGATGAGAATACGGGCCTGATTGACTATGACGCGATGGAGAAACTTGCGCTCAAATGCAAACCCAAACTCATCATCGGTGGCGCTTCCGCTTATTCCCGCGAGTGGGATTACGCCCGTATGCGCGAGATCGCCGATAAAGTGGGCGCGCTCCTGATGGTGGATATGGCTCACACGGCCGGACTGATTGCCGCCGATTTGCTGGACAACCCCGTCAAATATGCCGACATTGTCACCTCTACGACCCACAAGACTTTGCGCGGTCCCCGTGGCGGTGTTATCCTCATGGGCAAAGATTTCGATAATCCTTGGGGCCTCACAACTCCCAAAGGCGTGGTCAAGAAGATGTCCCAACTGCTCAATTCCGCGGTCTTCCCCGGTATCCAGGGTGGTCCCCTTGAGCATTGCATCGCTGCCAAGGCCGTGGCTTTCTTTGAGGCATTGCAACCGGCCTATAAGGAATATCAGAAGCAAGTGAAGACGAACGCAGCCGTGATGGCGCAGGAGTTTGTGGACAAGGGGTATAAAGTGGTTTCCGGCGGAACCGACAACCATCTGATGCTCATCGACCTCCGTACCAAATATCCTTTGGTAACGGGCCGTATTGCCGAGCACGAACTTGTCAAAGCGGAAATCACCGTCAACAAGAATATGGTTCCGTTTGACGACCGTTCCCCGTTCCAGACTTCCGGTTTGCGCGTGGGTACCCCCGCCATCACTTCCCGCGGTTTCGTGGAAAAGGATATGAAGGGTATCGTGGAACTGATTGATACCGTACTTCAGGCATGCAGCGACCATATCGGTTTGGTCAGTGGCAAGAATCCCGACGGCAGCCCTTATGTCGCCAGCGAAAAGGAACAGGCGGAATACGATGCCGTCATCAGTTCCGTTCGCAAGAAGGTCAATATGAAAACGGCAGGTATGCCTCTCAACCGCTATTAATCCTATGGCCAAACCTCTCAAACTTTCTTTCCTTTCCAATAAGAGCGATGCTTATGATTGGAAATTTTGCCGCATCGGCGGCGTGACCCGTATTAAAATCGAAAACGGGGAAGATATCCGTCACTTGCCGGAGTTGGACCGGAAAATGTGGACCGTGCTCAACTGTCCTGTCCAAGGACTGGAAATGGATGCCAGGACGTTGCAAATTCTTGATACCGACCACGACGGGAAAATCAAGGTGGACGAAGTGATTGCAGCTTCTTCCTATTTGACCTCCGTCATCAAGGATGCCGACAAGTTGTTCGAGAGTTCCGATGCCATCGCCTTGTCCGAATTCAATGTGGAAAATCCCGCTGCCGCTGCTTTGCTGAAAAGCAGCCAGGAAGTTCTCAGTGCATTGGGCAAGGAAGGGGAAGAGAAAATCTCCATCGCTGAAGTGGCTGACAGCAGCAAGATTTTTGCCGCGACGATTTTCAACGGGGACGGCGTCATTACCGCAAAATCCGCCGGGGAAGACGCTGAGGCGGCAGCGGTCATCGCCGATATCATCGCCACCCAGGGTGCCGTTACGGACCGCAGCGGCGAAGATGGTGTGAATCAGGAAAAAATCGATGCTTTCTTCAAGGCCTGCGAAGACTTGACTGCCTGGCGTCAGGCTGGCGAGGCTGACAAGGCTTCCGTTTTCCCTTACGGAGACAAGACGGCCGATGCACTGGCGGTTTGCGAACGTCTGCAAGACAAGATGGATGACTGGTTCATCCGTTGCAAACTGGCCGCTTTTGCCCTCGAAGACGGCTCCTCCCGCCTGGATGTATCCCAAGATACCATCGCCGCTTTGGGTGAGAGCAACCTCAAAGACAAAATGGACGGTATCGCCGATTACCCGCTCAGCAAAGTGTCGTCAGACGCCGTTTTGAGTTTGGACCTCAAAGGCATCAATCCGGCATGGAGGGATGCGGTGGCGGCCTTCAAGGCCTTGGTGTTCGACGGTAAGGAATTGACCGAAGAGAAGTGGAAAGCCATCCAGGCCTCTTTTGCCGCGTACAAAGCGTGGATGGGTGCCAAGGCCGGGGCTTCCGTCGAGGGGCTGGATGCGGCCCGCGTGTCCGCTCTGCCCGCTTCCGGCGTTAAAGAGCGCCTGGCTGCCCTCATCGCCGAAGATCTTCGCTATGAGCCCGAATACACGAAGATGGAGAAACTGGCGGACTTCCTTTACCTGTACCGCGATTTCTACACCCTGCTCAAGAACTATGTTACCTTCACGGATTTCTACGATGTGGAGAAAACTGCCATTTTCCAGGCCGGCCGGCTCTATCTCGACCAGCGCGCCTGCGACCTTTGCATCAAGGTCAGCGATATGGGCGGGCAGGAGAAAATGGCCTATATGAGCGGATGTTTCCTGATGTTCTGCAACTGTACCAATAAGACACGCAGCGAAAGTTTCACCATCATCGCGGTGTTGACCGTCGGTGAGACCGGCAATGTCAAAGTGGGGAAACACGGGGTGTTCTACGATCGCGCCGGCGTTCCCTGGGATGCCACCATCACCAAAATCATTGAGAATCCTATCAGTATTCCCGAAGCCTTCTGGTCTCCGTACCGCAAGCTCTCCGCTTTTATCGATGATAAAATCAACAAGGCGGCTGCCGATAAGGACAGCAAAGTAATGGGTGAAATGACCGCCAAGGTCGGCGAGGGCATTGAAAAGCCCGTCGATAAAGACGCCAAGCCCCAGCCTTTCGACATTGCCAAGTATTGCGGTATCTTCGCCGCCATCGGTATGGCCGTGGGCTATATCGGCAGTTTCCTCGTTGCGATTGCCACCGGTTTCTTCCACCTGACCTGGTGGCAGATGCCGCTTTCCATTGTGGCCGTGATGCTGCTTATTTCCGGTCCTTCTATGTTCCTGGCCTGGAGAAAGCTGCGCAAGCGCAATCTCTCCCCTGTACTCAACGCCAACGGTTGGGCGATGAATGCCAATGTGAAAATCAATATCCGCTTTGGTGAGACCCTGACCAGCCAGGCCAAGTTCCCCAAGGTACAGCTGGCCGATCCTTTTGAGAAGAAGGGTACGCCCGCGTGGGTCAAGTGGCTCTGTGGAATCATTATTGCGCTGGCCGTCGCTTGTGCTGTCATGTATTTCAATGGTGTATTTGATAAATTCTTTGCTTGATGCAAGAAGAACAGTCATACGAGGTTTCCGCACGGAAATACAGGCCCAAGGATTTTGACAGTCTGATTGGGCAGGACAATATCGCCAAGACGCTCAAGAATTCCATCCTGCGCGGCCAGTTGGCGCACGCCTACCTTTTCTGCGGCCCCCGGGGTGTCGGCAAGACCACCACGGCACGTATTTTCGCCAAGATGATCAACTGCTCCAATCCGGGGCCGGATATGACGCCTTGCGGAGAGTGCGAGTCCTGCCTTTCCTTTGCCGAAGGCCGTTCTTATTGTATTCACGAACTGGATGCCGCGTCGAACAACGGCGTGGATGACATCAAGGCGCTCATCGACCAGGTGCGCGTACCGCCTCAGGTGGGCAAGTACAGCGTGTATATCATCGATGAGGTGCACATGTTGTCCCAGGCTGCCTTCAATGCGTTCCTGAAGACGCTGGAGGAGCCGCCGGCACACGCCATCTTCATTCTGGCGACCACCGAGAAGCACAAGATTCTTCCGACCATCCTGAGCCGCTGCCAAACCTACGATTTCAAGCGCATTTCCGTGCCGGATATCGTGAGCAACCTCAAAATGGTGGCTTCCCGCGAGGGGGTGACGATTGATGACGACAGCCTGCATATCCTGGCGGCGAAGGCCGACGGGGCGATGCGGGATGCGTTGACCTTGTTCGACCAGACCGTCGCTTTCTGCGGAAAGGATGTGAAATATGAAGAGGTGATTGCCAACCTCAATGTGATGGGGTATGAGCACAGTTTCGAGTTGGTGGAATTGTTCTTGGAGGGAGATTATGCGGGCGCCTTGACCAAGTTTGATTTTTTGCTTTCCAAGGGCTTCAACGCCCAGCACTTCATTGCTTCTTTGAGTGCGCATTTCCGCGACCTGGTAGTCTGCAAGGCTGGTTCGGCGGATGCGTTGCTGGAACTTTCCGAGGGAATGAAGGCGCGTTACCGCGCCCAGGCGGAGCGTTGTTCGCTCAAGTTCCTCTACGATGCCCTGGCCATCACCACGCAATGCGAGGCGGGCTACAAACAGAGCATCAATCCGCGCCTGCACATTGAGTTTGCGCTGATGCGCCTAGCCTTCCTGATGAAGGCGCCGGCGGGCGCAGCCGCTGCCGCGGCTGCGCCGCAAACGGCGACTTCGTCGCCTGGCGTCTCTAACCCCCGGCCTGCGGCTGTTGAGGCAAAACCTTCCGTTGTTGAGGCCCCTGCTGCTCCCGCTCCAGCCGCTCCTGTTGCGGCCGAGTCCTCGACACCCGCTCCGGCCCCCGCTCCCGCGCGGCGGCGTGCTTCCTTTTCCGTCAGTACCCTGGCGGAAGAAAAATCCGCCCCGGCCGCGCCCGTTGCCCAGAAGCTTCAGCAGGAAGTTCCAACCTCTCAAAAAGTCCTCGAAGGCCTTTCCGCCCTTGCCCAGGAATATACCGACAACGGTCAGCCCCGTCTGGCTACCTGTCTGACCTCGGACAAAAACGAAGTCTCGATTGAAGATACCCAAGTCCGGGTTATTCTCAAAGTCCAGAATGAGGCACAGCGCTCCTGGATGCAGGATAAGAAATCCCGCGAATTAACCCAGTCCCTGCGCAAGCGGATGGCTTACGATGCCCTGGATGTCGTCATTGAAACCCTGCCTCAGGACGAGCAGGCCGTCAAAGCCTACTCTCCCGAGCAGCAACTCAAGGAAATGGTGCAAGCCAATCCCGAGATTAGCCAGGTGATTGAATCTTTCGATGCCGTCCTAAAATAGATACTTATGATACTCCGTTGCGAAAATTTGGTGAAGAAATACGGTGTGCGAACCGTGGTGAAGGGCGTTTCCATGCAGGCTTCGCAGGGGGAGATTGTCGGTTTCCTCGGTCCTAACGGTGCCGGCAAGACCACCTCTTTCTATATGATTACGGGACAGGTTACTCCCAATGCAGGCCGCATCTTTCTGGATGACGAGGATATTACGAATCTGCCGATGTACAAACGTTCGCAGAAGGGCGTAGGTTACTTGGCGCAGGATGCTTCCGTGTTCCGGAAAATGTCGGTGGAGGACAATATCATGTCCGTGATGGAACTCTGCCCGAAGTTCACCCAGCAGGAGCGTCGCGAACGCCTGGAAAATCTGATTGACGAGTTCAGCCTCCACAAAGTCCGCAAAAGTCTGGGCATCCAACTTTCCGGTGGTGAGCGCCGTCGTTGCGAGATTGCGCGTGCCCTGGCCGTCGACCCCAAATTCATCCTCTTGGACGAGCCTTTCGCCGGAGTGGACCCGATTGCGGTGGAGGATATCCAGTACATCATCGCCAAGCTCAAATTCAAGAATATCGGCGTGATTATCACCGACCACAATGTGGGCGAGACCCTCGCCATCACCGACCGAGCCTACCTTCTCTACGAAGGCAACATCCTCCAGACCGGCACTCCCGAAGAACTCGCCGCCGACGAAGAAGTCCGCACCAAATACCTCGGCTCCGGCTTCATCCTCAAACGCTTCGACCCCCACGACCGCAATCATAAATAATGATTTAATGAAGTACATTTTGATGATGGCTATGGGATTGTTGGGTTGCTGTTTGATGCAGGCCAGGCCGAAGGGGGACTTGGTGTATTGCAGTTATGCCCGTCACGGGGCGGCGGGATTGGGTTCGGATTATTGCGAACTGATTGCAGATGTTGCTGACAGCGCCAAGGTGGTGGTTGTCCTGGACGAGGGCAATCGTTTCGGGAATCCCGTCATCCGGCGCGAGTTCCCGGTCGAGAAAAGCGTGGTGGATTCGCTGTCGCAAATCCTTCAGGAGGGAAAGTTCTACAAGTTGAACGGATACCGTTTGGAAGAGCCCATCTGTGGCGGGCATTCCTACCGGATTCATATGGAATATTCTTCGGGGGACCAGGTAACGGCCTATTGGTACGGCCATAAGGTCAAGGACAAGGCTATCGAAGCGTACAACACCATCGAGCATTTCTTCGCCCCTTGGCGCGCAGAAACCGCCCGTTAGAACTCCTCTTTAATATTATAGTGATTGCGTTCGGAGGCGTTGCGGGAGACCATTTCGCCGATGAAGCCGGCGAGGAAGAGCAGCACGCCGATGACCAAGGCGGCGAGGGCGAGGAAGAAGCCCGGCTGCTCGGTGACGGGACGGAAATGGAGGCCGTTGGCTTGCGCCACCAGTTTTTCCACGATAATCCACACGGCGAAGATGAAGCCGAGCAGGAATGTCAGCAGGCCCGTGAAACCGAAAAAGTGCATCGGTTTCTTGCCGAAGGTGCTCAGGAACCAGAGCGACAGCAGGTCCAGAAAGCCGTTGACAAAGCGCTCCAGCCCGAATTTGCTCTTGCCGTATTTGCGCTTCTGGTGGTGGACCGGCATTTCCGTGATGCGGGTGAAGCCCTCGTTCTTGGCCAGATAGGGGATGTAGCGGTGCATTTCCCCGTACACCTCGATGCTCTTGACGACCTCGCGGCGATAGGCCTTCAGCCCGCAGTTCATATCGTGCAGTTTGATGCCCGTTATCTTGCGCGCGGTCCAGTTGTACAACTTGGAGGGCAGGTTCTTTGTCAGTTTGTTGTCCTGCCGCTTCTGTTTCCAGCCCGAAACGATGTCCCAGCCTTCTTCCTTGATCATCCGATACAGTTCCGGAATCTCTTCGGGGGAGTCCTGCAAGTCCGCGTCCATCGTGATGACCACTTCGCCTTGGGCGGCCTTGAAGCCGTTGAACAGTGCTGCCGACTTGCCATAGTTGCGCCGGAAGCGGATGCCCCGGATATGCGGTCCGGAAAACTCGGCAGGCAGGGCGCGGATGATATCCCACGAGCCGTCCCGGGAGCCGTCGTCCACCAGGATGATTTCATATTCCAGCCCCTTGTCCTTCAGCGTACGGACAATCCAGTCGGTGAGTTCCCGCAGGGACTCTTTCTCGTTGTATAGTGAAATGACAATGCTGAGATCCATCTTAGAAGCTTCTTATTCCAAATTTATTCGTCGTCTTCTTCCTCATCCTCTTCTTCCATCATCCCCTCCGGCAAGGTGCGGGCGAGGATGAAAGAAAGCAGGGTGCCATAGATGAAGCACCACAGGCCATAGGAAATAAATGCGTAGGTCGGGAAACCGTTCTCCATATCGTTGAAAGCCCGGGCCGTGTTGCTGTCCATCTTGGAACCCAGTATCTGGCGGGCCGTCTCCAGCACATCCTGGATAGCCGCAGGGAAAACATAGGCATAGGCGATGTATGCACAGGCCGCCGTAATCAGGGCGGAGAAGAAAGCCGTGTACATGCCGAAACGGAAGGTCTGTCGCCGATCCACCTCATCATATATGGTGTTGAGAGCGATCATATAATGCCGCATCAGGAAAATCAAACCGATGATTTTGCCCAATGCAAGGATGAAATTGATGATGCCCCCGGCATCGCCCAGGCCGCTCAGCCATTGGGAAAGAAAGATATATCCGCCGGAAATCGTTCCAAACACAAGTCCCGCCTTGGCACCTTCCGAACGAATGGTTTTGCTATCGAGTAATTCCATGGACGACCAATGAAAAGATTTGTACAAAGATACGAGCAAGCCGAGAGAAAAGCAAAATTTTTTTGCTCTTCCGAGGCGAAAGTTTCAACCCACGGAGTGGGAACATAAGTAAAATTTTCGTACCTTTGCACGCTTAATGAGTTTGGATATGATTGAGATTACTTTTCCCGACGGCAGCGTCAAGACTTTTGAAGCAGGCATCAATGCTTTCGATATTGCGATGAGCATCAGTCCCAGGTTGGCGGAACAGGTCCTGGCGGCCACCGTCATTCCCGCTTCTGACGCCACCGGAAAGGGTGAAATATATGATTTGATGCGTCCTATCAAGGAGAACGCATCCATCCGTTTGCACAAATGGGAAGACCCTGAAGCCAAGAAGGTGTTCTGGCACTCTTCTTCCCACCTGATGGCCGAAGCCCTCGAAAGCATCTATCCCGGCATCAAGTTCGGTATCGGTCCCGCCATAGAAAACGGATTCTACTACGATGTGGATTTCGGCGGCCACCAGCTTGTCGAAGCCGAGCTCAAGGCCATCGAGGATAAAATGCTCGAACTCGCGCGTAACAAAGAGACTTTCGTGCGCACCGAGGTGAGCAAGGCGGATGCCCTCGCCAATTTCAAGGCCAAAGGTGACCAGTACAAATGCGAACTGATTGAGGCTCTGCAGGACGGGACGATTACCTTCTACCAGAACGGACAATTCACCGACCTCTGCCGCGGTCCGCACTTGAAAGACACTTCGGTGATCAAGGCGGTCAAGCTCACGGCCATTGCCGCCGCCTATTGGAGGGGGGACTCTTCCCGCCAGACACTGACCCGTATCTACGGCATCACTTTCCCCAAGAAATCGATGCTGGACGAATACCTGGCCCTCGTTGAGGAGGCCAAGAAACGCGACCACCGCAAGATCGGCCGCGAAATGGAACTCTTCACTTTCTCGCAGCGGGTCGGACAAGGACTGCCCCTGTGGCTGCCCAAAGGCACCGCCCTGCGCGATCGCCTGGAACAGTTCCTGCGCAAGATTCAGAAATCTTATGGCTATGATCAGGTGATTACCCCGCATATCGGCAGTAAGGATTTGTATGTGACGAGCGGACACTGGGCCCACTACGGAGCCGATTCCTTCCGTCCCATCACCACTCCGCAAGAAGGGGAGGAGTACCTGCTCAAGCCGATGAACTGCCCGCATCACTGCGAAATCTACCGCAGCAAGCCTCGTTCCTACAAGGACCTGCCCGTTCGCCTCGCCGAGTTCGGCACCGTCTATCGCTATGAGCAGAGCGGCGAGTTGCACGGACTGACCCGCGTGCGCAGTTTCACCCAGGACGACGCGCACCTTTTCTGCCGTCCCGACCAGATCAAGGAAGAATTCTGCAAGGTCATTGACATTATATTATATGTGTTCAAGACCTTGGATTTCCAGAATTACAAAGCCCAGGTCTCCCTGCGCGACCCGGAGAACAAGACCAAATACATCGGCACCGACGAAAACTGGGAGCGGGCCGAGCGCGCCATCCAGGAAGCGGCTGCCGAAAAAGGCCTGCCTACCGTAGTAGAGACGGGCGAGGCGGCCTTCTACGGTCCCAAACTCGACTTTATGGTCAAGGACGCCCTCGGACGCGAGTGGCAGTTGGGCACCATCCAGGTGGACTACAACCTGCCCGAACGCTTCGAACTGGAATATACCGGCAGCGATGGCGCCAAATACCGCCCCGTGATGATTCACCGCGCCCCCTTCGGCTCGATGGAGCGTTTTGTCGCCGTTCTGCTCGAACATACCGCCGGAAAACTCCCGCTTTGGCTCTCTCCGGATCAGGTAAATGTGCTGCCTTTGAGCGAAAAATTTGCAGATTATGCAAAAAAAGTTTGTAATTTCCTGAATAATTGCGAAATTCGCGCCTCAATGGATGATCGCAACGAGACGCTCGGCAAGCGCATCCGTGAAAATGAGCTCAAACGCATTCCTTTCCTCGCGATTGTAGGTGAGAAAGAGCAGGCCGACGGCACCGTTTCCGTCCGCCGCCAAGGAGGGAAGGATTTGGGCGTGATGACACAAGAAGCATTTAAGCAATTGCTGTTGGATGAAATCAATGGCCAGTTGTCTTAAGTATATAATGTATAACTAATTATAGGAGGATTTTTTTTATCGCAACACCTTACAAACCGGGTCCCCGGCCCATGGCCCCCAGACCCAGACCCGCTCAGGGGCCTCAACCTGCTCAATCGGAGGATGACGGACTGAGAATTAACGAGGAAATTACCGCACCGCAGGTCCGGCTCGTCGGTGACAATATCCCTCAACAGGGTATCTACCCCCTTTCAGAGGCCTTGAAGATTGCTGAAGGATTGGAGTTGGATTTGGTGGAGATAAGTGCGAAAGCGGATCCTCCTGTATGCAAGGTATTGGACTACCAGAAATATCTCTATCAGCAGAAAAAGAAGGCCAAGGAGATGAAGTCCAATTCCGCGAAGATTGTCATCAAGGAAATCCGTTTCGGCCCCAATACGGACGAGCACGATTTCCAGTTCAAACTCAAGCACGCCAGGGAGTTCCTGACGGGGGGCGACAAGGTGAAAGCTTCGGTGTTTTTCAAGGGGCGCAGCATCGTGTATGCAGACCAGGGTGAAAAACTGCTGCTCCGCTTTGCGGTCGAGTTGGAAGAGGTGGGACGTGCCGAGCAGATGCCCAAACTGGAAGGAAAGCGGATGATTATGATGATGGCACCGATTAAAAAGAAATAATCTCGTGAGAGAAAATTGTATAACTAAAATTTAACTATTATGCCGAAAATGAAAACCAACTCCGGTTCCAAAAAGCGCTTTACGCTTACCGGAACGGGAAAAGTGAAGAGAAAACACGCTTATCACAGCCACATTCTCACCAAGAAGACCAAAAAGCAGAAGAGAAATTTGACCCACTTCGCTCTCGTAGAGCACGCTCAGGAGCGCAGAGTCAAAGCTTTGTTGGGTATGTAAAATCATTAAAGAGTTAAATTTATGCCTAGAAGTGTTAACTCAGTGGCCTCCAGGGCCCGCCGCAAGAAGATCCTGAAGAGAACCCGCGGTAACTTCCTTTCCAGGAAAAATGTTTGGACTGTTGCGAAGAATACCTATGAGAAAGGTTTGACTTACGCATACCGTGATCGCAAAAACAAAAAGCACGAGTTCCGCGCCTTGTGGATTCAGCGTATCAACGCTGCGGCTCGTCAGTATGGCTTGAACTATTCCCAGTTTATGGGCAAGCTCGCCAAGCAGAACGTCGGTCTCAACCGCAAAGTGCTGGCTGACCTCGCCATGAACAACCCTCAGGCCTTTGAGGCGATTGTCAATTCTGTAAAATAATCTGATGGAATGAGCCTGAAGGATATCTCCCCTGCGAAATGGAGACGGTTCGCCTTGTGGGGCGCCCTCTATCTCGCTTGGGTGGTCTGGCTCGGAAACTATTGGTTTCTCCTTGGCATGCCCGTCATTTTTGACGGGCTTGTCACCAATAAGGTGCACTGGCGTTTTTGGCGCAAGCGGGGAGCGGTCAAACAAGGCGTGGTACGGGAATGGGTCGATGCCATTATCTTCGCCGTCGTCGTGGTGACCTTTATCAATATGTTTTTCTTCCAGGCCTTCAAGATTCCTTCGTCGTCCATGGAGAGCACGCTCTACACCGGAGACCACCTCTTCGTGAGCAAGCTTGCCTACGGCCCCAAGGTTCCCCAGACGCCCCTGACCATCCCGTTTACGCACAATGTGCTGCCTTCTGGCAAGAAGTCCTATTCGACTTTGATCCAGAACCCGTACAGGCGTTTGAAAGGATGGGGGAAGGTCCAAAGAGAAGATATCGTCGTATTCTGTTTTCCCAACGGAGATACGGTACTGACGCAGATGCCCGCCGCTGACTATTATGCCGTCGTAAGGGCGACTTCCAAGGACTACGCCATCAAGCGATGGGGCCCCCTGATGGTGCATCCCAAAGACAAAAAAGACCATTATGTCAAGCGTTGCGTGGCGCTCCCGGGCGATACGCTGCTGCTGCAAGACGCACGTCTGTTCATCAATGGTTCCGAGGCTTCCGTTCCGGAAAACGCACAACTTTGTTATACGGTCGTGACAAAAAGCGGAAGACTGCATCGTAAGACGCTGGACCGCTTGGATGTCAACCTCTCGGAGTTGTACTATGATGCTTCTTTGCCCGGCTATCGCCATCTGGCTCTCAGCCTGAAGAAACTGGATATTTTGCGGGCTTTGCCCGAGGTGGTTTCGGTAGAGGCGGAAATAGAAAGCGCGGATGAAGGCGGGGACGTGGAAATCTTTCCTTTCAATGCCTCATTGGGATGGACGCGGGACAATATGGGACCGCTATGGGTGCCGAAAAAGGGAGCGACGGTCAAGCTCACGCGCGAAAACCTTCCGCTTTACCGGCGCATCATCACTTCCTACGAAGATCATCAGTTGGAAGATAAGGACGGCGCGATTTTCATAGACGGACAGCAGGCGGATTCCTACACCTTTGGAATGGATTATTACTATATGATGGGCGACAACCGGCACAATTCCTTGGATTCCCGCTACTGGGGATTCGTTCCCGAAGACCACATTGTGGGTAAGCCGAGGGTTATCTGGTTGTCTACCGACAGCAATAAATCCTTTCCGAAAAACATAAGATGGGGCAGGTTTTTAAAGTTTCTTTAAGAAAACTTGTTTTTTTGAAGAATTATACCGATATTTGCAGCCCCTTTGAAAGAAACAAGTAAAAGATAAATAATTATGGCAAAGGTTTGTCAAATAACAGGACGCAAGAGAATGGTTGGAAACAATGTTTCCCATTCTAAAAGACGCACCAAACGCATCTTCGCGATTAATCTCAAGAACAAACGGTTCTGGTCCGAGAGCGAGCAGCGTTTCATCACCCTCAAGGTGTCTTGCAAAGGTATGAGGATTATTGAGAAGAACGGCCTCGACGCGACCATCAAGGATGCGCAGGAGAAGGGTTTCGTCAAGATTGTGTAACTTTAGATTCGTACGACGATGGCAAAGAAAGCAAAAGGCAACAGGGTTCAGGTCATTCTGGAATGTACCGAACAGCGTGAGAGCGGCGTGCCCGGTATCTCCCGCTATATCACCACCAAGAACAAAAAGAACACCACCGAACGTTTGGAGCGTAAGAAATACAATCCCTACCTGCACAAGGTGACCGTTCATCGTGAAATTAAATAAATAGGAGACTTATACTATGGCAAAGAAAGCAGTTGCAACCTTCGCTGCCGGCGTTCAGAAGAAAATGGTCCGTTGCATCCGTATGGACCGTTCCGCCAAAACCGGCGCATATTGCTTTAATGAATTGCTGGTCGATGCGGATGACGCCAGTGAATTCTTCAAGTAGAATTTCCTACTTATAATCTGAAATAAAAGAGAGTCGCTGAAAATCAGTGACTCTCTTTTGTGTATTGTCAAGCGGGGCGGGCGCTTCGGCTATCTCTGCGTCTTATGGACGGCACCGCCCGGGAGGACGGTCTTCAGCATACCATTGGTAAGGTTCTGAATGATATAGGCCGGATAGGGCAACATGGGGTCGCGCTTGAAGGTGACTTCCACGCATTTGGGCTCTTGTCCGGCTGCGGCCGGATTGGATTTGGGTACGATGAGGTTGGCGAGGAAGGTGACAAAGCCGCTGTTCTGGGCAATAATCTGGTAGGGAGCCGTCTTGTCGTTCCAAGCTTGTATGTTCAAACTGTCGTACAACATACAGAAGTCGTTCGTCATCTGGCTCTTGTCGCCCTTGAAATCCGCAACAATCTGACTCATATTCGCTTTGACGGTAGCACCGAAAAGCGGCCGGATAAAGGGATCCAGGCGGCCGGCATCCAAGTCGTAAATCTCCAATTTCCCTTGGGTAGTTTCGGGCTTGTCGTTCTGTACGGACAGGGTCAGTTTCATCCTGCCGCCCGACTTTTGTCCGGAGCGGATGTCCATCTTCATCACATTATCCCGTGCATTGCTCGCTGAATTGACGGATAAACGGAGGTTGTGCAACGGGAAAGTCCCTCGGTTAACGTGCGTCGTTTCCCAAATAAAGGTGAACTTGTCTACGCGCGCGTTGATTTGTTGGATGTGTAACGGCATCTTCACCGTGTTCAGCCCCTCCTGGAAGGTGGGATAGGGGACTGCGGGCGGGTAACGGTCGTCCTGCATAAGAACAATATCCGGTCCGGCCAGTCGAATGCTTTCAATATTCACCCTTTGGTCTTTTATGATGCGGGGGATGTTGAGCGCGCTGGTCTGCAGGCTGTCCAACTTGGCATCGAACCATACGGCGGCGACTTTTCCCATCCGTTCCGCCACAACTTCTTTGGCGACGCAATTGTAAAGATGCAGGTTCAGCGCTTCTAGCGGACCGGCATCGGCCGTCGCCAGATGGCTGATCTGATAGCGCGTCAATCCCATTTCGTCCGTGAAATCCAGACTGTCTACCGATACGCAGTAGCAGCTGTCGTTGTATTCCACCTGATTTTCCGCAATCAGGAAGCCGAGGTCCCGGACGGAGCATCCGATATTTTGCACGTGGAGTTTCATCGAACCTTTAAATTGGCTTAGGTCGATTTTTCCGTT
>JAGCUV010000077.1 GCA_017962705.1 Bacteroidales bacterium | reverse complement strand
ATCCGACTGCGTGTCGAAGTAGAGGATGTCCCCGAAGGTGGTCCCCAACGCCGTCCTGGCATAGGCCCGGTAGTAGTAGCGGGTGCCCATCTGCAGGCCGCTGACCTCATAATGGAAACTTCCGCCGCCCGCGCCGTCCGTATAGTCGGAGGCCCCAACCAACTGGGCATTGTCGGTAATCAGGAAGCCGCGGTCGAAAACAGGATACCCAGAGCTCTCCACTACCGAGCCGTTCAGCCGGGCCGTTGTGGGCGTGATGTTGGATGCCGCTTCGGTCGTCACGGTGGGCAACGGCAGGTTGAACGGAAGCGTGATCAATTCCGAACTGTTTTGCGTCTGAAGTATCGGATCGCTGGAAAAGTCCGTTCCTGCCAAGTGTGCGTCGCCCACATACATCATCCAGTCGCCGAAGGAAAACGGCAGGTCGGTGCTCCCTTTGTCATCCACACCCGACTTTCCCGCCCAATGCGTGTCATCTTTGCCGAGATACTCCATCCGGCTCTGTCCGCCATTGCCCGTGTTGACCATCTTGATCTGGACACTGCCATCGCTCGTCCGGGCTTGTAGCAGGTAGGTCTGCGAACTTGCCAGCCACGCCCGGAACAGGTGGCTTCCCGGCTCCAAAGAGCCCTGATAGGTGGCTGCCACGTTGCCGTTCAGGTCGCAGATTTCGAGCGTCACCGTCGATGCCTCGGGAAGATAAAGCGCGAAGTCAGTCACCCCGTCAAAGGGGTTCGGCGTGTTTTGGAACAGCCGCACGCCATCCTCGATCCAACCACCATCCTCGATGCCGGTGGTTCCCATAATGAGAGTGGTGTCGGGGTAATGGAGCACCTCCTGCCAATGCTTGGTGACATTCTCCACGGTGACGGTGCTCAACGGCACGTGCTGGCCGTACTGGTCTTGTCCGGTGAATTGCAGGGTGATACTTTCCTGCGCCCGGCTGGTGAGGGCGTTGGCCAACAACAGGACTAAAAAGGTATAAATATATCCTGAATGCTTCATGTTTACTTGATAATCTAAAATCTTAACCGTTGCTCGTCGGGTTCGGAGAAGGCGTTACATTTATATAAGTACTGCAACATGTCATCGGTGGATCGACCATAGAGCGATGCGGTGAAACGATGCAGCATATCCATAACTTTCAGGTATGCAGATGGATCTTTTTGACGGCTTAACTTCCTTAAAGCGAGCAAATAATCCTCCCGGCAGACTGTAGGAACGATGATTTTCGCCTCTCCCGCGTGGAAAAGCTCCGCGTTCATCATCATCCGTGCCACCCTGCCGTTGCCGTCGTCAAAGGGATGGGTCTCACTGATGAGAAACATCATATAGACAGCTCTTGCCATCGGAGAGGAAAGGGCGGCATAATAGCTGAATCCCACGTCCAATGTGCCGGGAACTAACTTGTAATCAACAAATTCCGTGTTTCCTGCCCGGTTGTTGCGCTCCTTGAACTGCCCGGGATGCAAGTCGGGCCTTCCCGACAGCAAGATGGCATGGCGGCGTTGGAGAATATCCTTTAAATCTTGGATGGACTCGGGGCATTGCTGCATCTCACTGCGGTTGGAAACCACGTTGAATGTCCCTAAAATGTCATGGGAGTCTTCGGAACGATGGGCGGCTGGCAAACCGGACTCCACAATCCTCCGGGCTTCATCCACCTCGAACTCCGTTCCTTCGATATAGTTCGAGAAGTAGCTCTCGTAAAATGCAACATTCCGGTACTCCAACTCGGAGGAAACCACCGGATATGAAAGAAAATGATGACTTTGCAGGGCATCGAACAGTGTCTCAAAGAGATCCTTCCGATTCTCGTCGTAGGGCGCTCCTGCGGCCATAGCCTTGATTGTAGGCGATGTCAGAATATCTGCGGAATGCGTGGCCAAAATCGCCGAAATCAGAATATTGATTCGTTTGAACTCCCGATCCATGCCGAGACGCTGTGCCGTGGCACGCAATTGGTCCCGATAATCGTTTAGCGCATCCTCGCCGCCGGCAATCATCACGCTTCCCAATTTCTTTTCCACAACTTCCTGCGGCAGGACCTTGGAACTTTCCCCTTCTTTCTTGGTTTGCTGCATGTTTTCCAACATCCATCTGTGTTCACTGGCAATGAACATGTTTCCGTATCTCATGTCTTTTTCGTCCGGGGCAGGGCCTTTGAGAATATGGACGGTCACCCCTGGCAAATCCTTGACGTTCCGGTTGGAATTTCCGGTCAGGAAAAAGTTTCCGGATGAGGTGATGCGCATTTCGTGGGCACTTCGGTGACTGATGACTGTCCCGGGAAAACGCCGCATCAGAATATGGAGGATGTTGCGACGGACAATGTTCTCCGGACTGTCTACGAGGTTGGAGGAATAGATTTTAGGGGCTATTTTCCGCAATTTTCCCTCAGAAAGCAATCGAGAAATAGCCCTTGACACCTCCGGATTCGAAGATGCGAACACAATTTCTTTATTCAAGTCAAGCTGGACCATACAAATTTTCGCGAATAAAACGTGCAAAAATACAAATTTTCGCAAATAAAAACAGCCTGCACACAAATTTCCGCAAAAATAGGTTCGGCGGGACGGCCTACGGGAGGCGTTCCATCGCCACTCTGAAACCGACGGCGACGCTGGCGGCATCGCTGTTGTAGGCGTCGCGGCAGGTCGTGCGGCAGTAGGCGGGCAGGTAGGTCCACGCGCCGCCGCGCAGCACGAACTGGCTCCCGGAGTCGGCCAGCGGGTCGATCTGCGGTGCGTAAGGGTACGGCCCGTAAGTGTCCGAGCACCACTCCCACAGACTGCCGCTCATGTCAAAGAAACCTAATTCGTTGGGCAGTTTTCCGCCCACGGGATGCAGCACATCGTCCGAATTGCCGTGATGCCAAGCCACTTCGTCCACTTGGTTGCTGCCGCTGAAACGGTAATGCAGCGAGTTGGAACCGCCCCGTGCGGCATACTCCCACTGCGCCTCGGTGGGCAGCCGGAAGGGCAGTCGGGTCATCGCACCCAGCTTCTCCAAAAACCGCAGCGCATCGTTCCTCGATACATTGTAGGCGGGGAAGTCGTCGCCTTTGCCGTATTGTTCCGACCAGTTCAATTCATCGCCCATGATTGCGCGCCACTCACGCTGGGTGATTTCGAACCTGCCGAGGTAGAAGTCGCTCAGGGTCACCTCGTGCACGGGACTCTCGTTGTCGCGCGCCTCAGGGTCATAGTTGTCGCCCTGTGGCATGCCACTTTGCGCCCCCATCCGGAAAGTGCCGCCCTCCACGCGCACCAGATTCGCGACCAAGTTCCGCACCATGGTTTTCTGCTCCTCGCTGAGCTCCATCGTGTCCGACCAGTGGATGAGGATCCCGTTGATGTTTTCCATCTTAGTGAAATCGTCATGCTCATAAAGGTAGTCCCCCTGCTCAAAAACAGGATCTTTCCCGCAAAAGGTAAAGAGAAGCCCCATCGTAAAAAAGAGAGCTACCCATGTACTTTTATACCAATATCTTTTCACCCCTTCCATTGTCTATTCTTCATTCTACATTATTACTGACGCGATAATTTAAAAAAAACAATTATGATGTATTGATATATTTTCTCAAGGAATTATGATATTTTAATATTACTACCCCGCCTGCCGGCACCCCTTCTATATAACTTATTTTAACTTGCTGTTTCATAAGCCTTTGCGTTAAGCTTGTCCAAAGCGGCTTTTGTACGCTGAATCTTTTTGAGAAGGATTTCGCGTTCGTCTGTACCGACCCTTCCCTCATCGTATT
>JAGCUV010000009.1 GCA_017962705.1 Bacteroidales bacterium | reverse complement strand
GAAATCCTCTACGGCGGAGTTCTCCGACAACTGCTCCATGTTGCGGAAGCCGGTAAAGCTCACGTCGGCCCTCTTCACGGCGTCGAAACGCGGGGAGACTTCGTTGATGTCTTCCAGGCAGATTGTCTTGTAGTAAACTCCCGCCCAGCCGGATTTCAGGGCCGCCGCCACCATATCGTAGTTGGTGCAGATGGCCGATGAAGCCAGGAAAAACGGATTCTCGCAACGAAGTCCGCAGAAGCTGATTTCCAAAGAGGGAAGGCTTTCCTCACATATCGGAGCCGGCAGGGCGTGGGCGAGATCGCGCAGGCGGACGGGGCGGTCATAATGGATACATGCTTTTTCGGCAGCTATGAGGTCTTCCTCGCTGCAGGGAGCGAACCAGCGGCCGGCGTTAGCCTCGTTTCTGAAAAGGATGGCCCTCACGGCACGGGCCGGGTCGCCGGCCTTGCAGGCGTTGGTACAGGGCGCGTTCTCGCATATCAGACAACGCGAGGCCTCCTGGATGAGACGGATGCTGTTCATGACGAAACAATCAAAAGATTTGCAATTAGCAAAAAAAAATAAACCAGTCGAGTATCTGCGCGCTTCGCCCAGACCTTTATTCCGTCATTTTGAAATAGCTGTAATCGATCGTGCCGGATGCACCGCCACCGGCCTCGCAGAATAATCTGACGTCGGTCGGCAGTCCGAAACGGATGCTGACTTTCTGTTCCCCCTTTGAACCGGGTAACGTTACTTCCTGACCGGTAAACAGCTCATTCCATTTGGCGAAATGGCTGGAGATATGGATGCGCCCGAACTGCCGCGGGTTTCTGCGGACGCTGAAGAACTGAACAAAAGTTTCGGTCCCACTGGGAGCGGGCTCCTTCATGCGGAGGAAAGCATAGATGTCATAGGTCTCGTCATCCACTCTGATCTCCCCGAATTTGGTGCCCAGATAAGCCGGATTGGGTTTGGCCCACCAGTCATCGATGATATGGAACTCCGTAAGGGGGCTTTCCGTCCATCCGTGAATGCCGATATAACCGTACTGTGCCTGGCCGCTCTTGGTGTATTTATAGTCCGCAATATATTTCTTGTCAGCGGGGTCGACACCGTTTTCATAGGAGAACCCCATCTCGATGAGATAATCATTCACATTGGTCCACTGGGCTGAGAAAGTGCCGTTGTCGTAATAATCCATTGAATATAATCCTCCTATGCCCAATTGGTAAAAAGAGTACCCCAAACCGTCAATTCTCTGTTCTCCATTCCCGATCACGGAGTGTGCTTCTCCCGTATGTCCCATGGAATCATAGTCGACGGGTTCTTCGGTCTCGTCTGCAGGGGTGTCCTTTCCGGGATTATCTTTCTTACATGCTGCCGCAAACAATAAAAGGGCCGCCATTGACAGGTACATCAGTTTTTTCATGATTATCAGAATGCTTTAGTAAAACTGATGTCAAATTTAGCCTATTTCAGATCAAAAACAAAATAAAAGAGAAGGATTCAACTTGTCTGCAGGATGTGCAATCCCGCCCAGGCAAAGCGGTTTGTAGAAGACCTCGGTGCATTCAGATGAAGAGCGGGAAATGCGACAAAAAATCAGTACCTTTGACTGATAGATAAATCGGTATTTGATATGAAGTATTATGTCGTTGAATCCCTTGTTTCCGGGGTGCGTCGTCGGCGTTCACCGGTGTGCTCCGAACCAGGTCGGCGTATTTCCGGTCATCTTCTTGAACAGGCGGCTGAAATGGTGGGGATATTCAAACCCGAGCAAATCCGCCACTTCCCCCACGCTCAGTCCTTTCATCAGCAGTATTTTGGCCTGATCGATAACGAAGGTATGGATATAGCCGATTGCGGTGCCGCCGGTAGCATGGTGAATCAAATCGCCAAAATAGCGGGCCGAATAGGCCAATTCGCCGGCGCACCAGGTAACTGTGGGAAGGCCCTTTTCATGCTGCAGACCTTTTGAGAAATAATCTACCAGCAGGCGGTGGAAGCGTTTGAGGATGTCGCTTTCGCCGCTTTCTTTTTGCGTGAGTTGGCGCAGGTAGATGCGCTGGCAATAATCCAGGATCAATCGGAGGTAACTGGTGAGGATGTTTCGGAGTGCCGGGGAATCCCGATTCTCCTGCATTTCCTTTCGCATCGTGGCCAGCAGGGAGGAGATACGCTCCCATTCCTGCGGCTCCATCCGGAGCCAGTCGGTATCAAAATAGGAGAAAAACGGGTTTTCTGGTATATAAAGTTCCGGAGACCAGAGCAGTGCCCAACCGTTGATGTACAGAGGAGTCCCGTTGTCCTCCCCTCCGCCGATCTGTCCGGGAGCAACGGCGATGATGGAGCTGTCGCCAACAATGATGGATTTGGTCCCATAGGATAGATACTTGGGGAATTGCTGCTGAATGAAAAGGCCGTAAACGCCGTAATTGTTCAGACTGTTTCGGAACGGAGACACCTCGCCATAACTGATCAAGGCCAGATGCGGATGCAGCACGGGAGCGCCCACATATTCTGCATAGACATTGGGGTTATCAACCTTCAGTATCTTCTTCATGGCCCTGCGAAGATAGTAAAATCTGCGAAATTGGTATAAAGAAAGCGAATATTTGTTCAAAATCTTGGAAACCTCGCCGTACCTTTGCACCATGAAACAAAGTGTAATTATAGCCCTCGCAGTGATGATGCTGCCCGGCTGCAAGCAGAACAACAATATGAGCACCCAGAATCTTACCCGGGAATGGGACAAGACCTTCCCTAAGTCCGAACTTGTCGAACACAGCAAAGTCACTTTCCACAACCGTTTTGGCATTGAACTGGCAGCGGATATGTATGTCCCGAAGAACGCGGAAGGCAAGCTGGCCGCCATCGCCGTGAGCGGTCCTTTCGGGGCCGTGAAGGAGCAGACCTCCGGCATCTATGCCCAGCACATGGCAGAGCGTGGTTTCCTTACCATCGCCATCGACCCCTCCTATACCGGCGAATCCGGCGGTGAGCCTCGTAGGATGGCATCTCCTGACATCAATACGGAGGACTTCCTGGCGGCCGTCGATTTCCTTTCGACGAACGAGTTGGTGGATCCGGAGCGCATCGGCATCATCGGCATTTGCGGCTGGGGCGGCATGGCCATCAACGCGGCGGCGCTTGACCCCCGCATCAAGGCAACCGTCACATCCACCATGTATGACATGTCCCGCGTGGCGCGTGAAGGCTACTTCGGCAGCACGGACAATGCCGCGGCCCGTGACGTCCAGCGTCAAGCCTGGGCTTCCCAGCGCACAGAAGACTACCGCACCGGCACATACAAGCGTGCGGGCGGCGTGATCGATCCGCTTCCGGACGATGCCCCCTGGT
>JAGCUV010000076.1 GCA_017962705.1 Bacteroidales bacterium | reverse complement strand
CTCCATCCGCGACACCCGTGGCATTATCGACGCTATCCTCAACGGCAGCATCGACAAAGCTCCCACCAAGACCATTCCTTACTTCAATTTTGAGGTTCCCACCGTCCTCCCCGGAGTGGACACGGGCATCCTCGACCCTCGCGACACCTACGCCGACGCCTCCCAGTGGGAAGCCAAAGCCAAGGACCTCGCCTCCCGTTTCGTCAAGAACTTCAAGAAGTACGAGACCAACGAAGCCGGCAAGGCGCTCGTCAGCGCTGGTCCCAAAGCTGAGTAAGACACTTTCAAGCGCTGGAATTTTCCATGCGCTTTTGATTAAAAATCAAAGGGCTTCCGCAACGCCGGAGGCCCTTTTTGCATCTACTTTTTAGAAAACCGATGCCAAAAATTGTAAAATTCATCCGATTTTGACGATTTGACAGTCAAATTTGCACTTTAGACATTCGCTAAATCGGAAAATTGTTTTTATTTTTGCACAAATTAAGAAACTTATGAAAAAAGTACTCTATTCTCTCTGCCTGCTTTTCGCCCTCACAGCGATGGGCGTGGATGCTTCCGCGCAGAAAGCGAAATCCGCCCGCAACGACCAATTCGGTCTCATCAACCACTGGGCCATCGGCATCGACCTCATCTCCCCCGATGGATTCGGCATCAATGTCGGTACCTGCATCACTCCTTGGCTGCAAGTACGCGCCGGCTACTCCATCGTTCCCTGGAGCATCACCAAATGGCCGGTTGACATTCAAGGAGTCGGTGCGAAAGGACAGCCCATCTCCGCCAATATCAAATTGGGCGGTGAGGACGTCACGATGCAAGCCGGCGCTTTTATGACGCGCCACACCGGCAACATTATGTTTGACTTTTTCCCCTCCCGGAAATCCTCTTTCCACCTCACGGTCGGTATGCTGGCAGGCAACGATAATTTAATTACCTTGAAAAACACGGCTCCCTTAGACGCCAGATTTGAAAACGTCGGCATCGCCTTCTATCCGGGCGGCGACAAAAAGGCCACGAACCTCCATCAGGTTCTCGTCAAAGACGGCAACATCGGTCTGACCATCGGGCGCAAATGGTGCGTCCGCCCCTACGTCGGACTGGGCTGGGGGTCTTTCGTTCCCAGCAAACGCGTCGGCGTACTGTTTGATATGGGTCTCGAGTTTAACGGCGGTCTGGGCGTCATCGTCAATGCGTATGACATCAATAACCTCGGTTCTGACGGAAAGGCGGTCCGAGGCATGATGGATGCCGCCGGCTTGCAAACCTTGATTCTGGATATGGCCGGCAAGGAAGAAGCGGACGAAAGTATGCGCAATGCGATGAACATCTACAAGACCATTTCGTCCATCCCTGTTTCTGGATACGTCAAGTTGTCCCTTGTCGTCAAACTATTCTAAATTGTAAACCCTTTAACTCCATACTGCTATGAAAAAGTTTCTGATTCTCTTAGCAATTGTCGCCCTCGCAGCAGGGTGCAACAAAACTTTTGACGCGAATTACGCCAATCAGTTGAAGAACAAACCTGTCACGGTCACAGCCGGAGCCAACATCGATCAAGCCAGGACCTACACCACTCCTGGAACGCCCAAAACAGATGAGAGCGGGAATCCCGTCAAAGAAGGCGATTTGGATGTTATGACCCGGTCCTCCTACGCCATGAACGCCGATGGAGACTGTTCCACTTGGGATGAGGACTATGTAGAAAGCGAGGAGGGCACCAGAGCCTCCGTTCAAGTGAGAGTCCTTAGAAGATACAACTACCGGACGGGCAAATATACCGTCACGACCACGGTCAGCGGCGGCAACACCACAACAGCCATCCGCCTCACGCTTGATGACAATCAGGACATTGCCATCAACATCTTCAAGGAAGGCAATGTCGACAAAGTCGAAATCACCGTCTCCCACACAGATGACCAAGGAAATGTCACACAAGACAATCAGATTGAATGGAGTTTGGAAGACATGGACGTCACATCTCCCGACCCTGCCGATCCCAATGCTTCCCTCATCAACGGGACCTGGCATGTGCAAAACACCATCGTTACCGCCCGCGGTGCCACATTCAACAAACCCGGCTTGGATGCCCATAGCATCGCTGAATGGGCCAAAGATTTGGACATAATCAATGAAAAAGATGTAGAGGGAACGGTAGGTTGGAAGGTTAAGAATGTGATGATTATGGATAGCTCTCTCTCCATTAATTTCGAAAATGACAAGTCCTTCTCCTCCACCGTCAGTTCCTTGAGCAATTTCACGGTTCAAGATTTTGACCAGAACAGTGAAATCGGCAAGTATTTCAACGGGACCGGTTCTTTCAACCTTATCGGTGAGCTTTGCGTTCTCTCCATCAATGGATCCATTAAAGGAGACAATGGAAACAGCGCCACGCCCATTACCATCACCTTGACGCTCTCCAAGTAATTATTAACATTTAATTTATAAAACCATGAAAAAAATTCTCATGTTCGCAGTCGCTTTGACGCTGCCCCTGTTGTTCTCCTGCAACAAAGACAAGGACAATGACAACGGTTCCTCCAGCATCCCCTCGGGTGGAAGTTTTGACTTTGCCGCCACCTATGGCAATACTAATATGTGGGCCTCTTTCAACGGCGACAACAGTTTCGTCGCCGGAAAGCTTAATTCACCACTCATGGACACGAAAGCGGATTTTTCTACCAGTTTGATGTGGGGAACCTACACCTATGAAAATGGCACGTACACCATGCTTATAAAGAACACCACAGACCTTTGGGGTACTTTGAAAGTGCTGGGAGGCGACCAGGTAGAAGTTAATATCCCCGGAAAAGAGGGATATCAAGGAACGATTACTGTCCAGATTACCAAACCCTCTGTCAACGACAGCCAGCGCGCCGCCAACCACACCTGGAAGCCGGAATCCCTTACGTTGGTTTACAGAGGTATGACCTATAACTCCACCAACGGTGTTGTTGACCTGAATGCTTTCGAGGACTGGGCCCTAAAGAACAAATTGATCGATAAAAAGATCTTAGAAGATAATATGGTCATGCAGAAAGTTATTTTTACCGACTCCAAATGCTTCATCCTTTTTGCCAACACAGAAGAACTTGTCTCTGAAATAACCACCTCAGATTTGGCCAACTTCACAATGGATGGCATTACCGGAAGTTCCGCATGGGTTCCTTTCTTGGAAGGTCAGGCCTCTATCGGCTTCACCAATGGCAAATGTGTGTTCAGCGTAGCGGGCAAATACCAAGACGAACCCGCCTCTGCCATTCTCACCCTCGGACTCTAAAATCTTTTAGTTTGCATTTACGAGAGGCCTGTTCACTTGTGAGCGGGCCTCTTTTTTTTGCTTTTCTCGCAGAAAAATCCTATTTTTGCGTAATTGTACGTATCTAAGTTTTATTTCATTAAGAACACAAGATATGAGGAGATTTTTCTTTTTCGTTTGCGCGCTGTTGATCGCCGGTACGGCCTGCGCTGGCAACAAGGAATACATTTGGCCCAAAGGCAAGATGCCCGACAGGCAAGCGCATCAGATTGCGGCGATGACCAATGTGACCAAAGCCTACGGATTCAAGGCCGAAGAGTGGACCGAGCCCTATCTGGAGTGGTATGAGAAGCCGAAAAAGGCCGTCGACAACGACGCCTGCATGATTTTGATTTCCGGAGGCAGTTACAAATCCTGCTGCGATGTCAACCTGATTGACCTCTGGCGCAAGGAACTGACCGCCCAAGGCATTCAGTGCGTCAATCTCGTCTACCGCACCCCCCGCCCCGAAGGACTTCCCATCTACCAAAGCGCTTGGGAAGACGGGCAACGCGCCGTGCGGATGGTTCGCTCCCAAGCCGCCAAGAGAGGCTTTGACCCCGAAAAAATCGGCGTCATCGCGATGTCCGCCGGCGGCCACCTGGCCGTTCTGCTGGCCACCTCCTCCCAAACCCCGGCCTACGAGCGCATCGATGCCACCGACGACATCCCCTGCCACATCAACTGGGCGGTGGCCAACGCTCCCGCCTATGTGACCACGGACGGAGAAAAAGGGACCCGGGCCACGCGGGAAGGTTACGGGGTCGATGTCCAGCTCAGCCCCGTCTTCCAATTTGACGAAAAGACCTGCCCGATGAGCCTGCACCACGGAGGAAAGGACCCCTACTCCCCCAACGGCTCCACCTTGATTTACCGCAAACTGCGCACGATGAACGTCCCCGCCGAACTGCACCTCTACCCCGACAAAGGGCACGGCGCCTTCGGTCTGGAGCGGGCCATCGAGTTTATGACGCAGATGGGTTGGCTCGGTCCCCTGGGCCCGGAAGAGAAACTGAAAGAGCGTTATGCCTCCGACGACGCCCGCGCGCGCGTTGTCCAACAGGACATCTGGCCCGAAGGCAAAACACCCGACTTCCGAGCAGACCAGTGCGTCCCCTATCTGGAGTGGCATTTCCCAAAAAAGCAGACGACCCGGGCTATTCAGATCATCTACTCCGGGGGTGCCTATAAAAACAACAGCCCCAACAGTTTCGAAGTCGTTCCTTTTCGGCGTTATCTGAACGAAAAAGGCATGACGGTCGTCACCCTCAAATACCGCACGCCCCGTCCGGCAGGCCTGGCCAAGCACACCACCGCCTGGCAGGACCTCCAGCGTTGTATCCGCCTCGTCCGTTCGCAAGCCGACTCGCTGGGTCTCGACCCGAACAGAATCGGCATCATGGGCTCCTCCGCCGGCGGTCACCTCACCCTGATGGGCGTCACCTCCTCCCGGCACAACTCCTACTTGAAAGTGGACGACAAAGATAAAATCTCCTGCAAAGTGACCTGGGGCATCGGGATTTATCCAGCCTATGTGCTGAGCGACGGCTCCAATGGGAGAAATTCCAACGGGGGAAATGCGGACTCCGACATACTGGTTCCCGAATTTTCCTTCGACCTGGACACGGCTCCGATGCTCTTCATTCACGGGGATGCGGACGGATATGCCAGTATGGGTTCGGTAAAAATCTGGGAAAAAATGCGGAGTATGGGCATCCAGAGCGAACTGCACACCCTGGCGCTGCGCGAGCACTGCTTCCACCGTCAGGCCTCGCCCGGTACCGGCAGTTACAACGTCATCGACCGCGTCTGGGAATACCTCCAGCCGTTCATTAAAGATTAAATTGCTATGACAACCAAGCAAAGTGAAAGAATTGCGCAACTGGTCGAACGTCGCGAGAAAGCGGCTCTCGGCGGTGGCGTCAAACGGATTGAAGCGCAACACGCCAAAGGGAAAATGACCGCCCGCGAACGGCTGGCCGCCCTGTTGGATGCAGGCTCTTTCGAAGAATACGATATGTTCAAGCAACACCGCTGCACCCACTTCGGAATGGCAAACAACAAAGTGGACGGCGACGGCGTGGTGGCCGGCTGCGGCACGATTGACGGTCGCCTGGTCTATGTCTACGCCCAGGACTTTACCGTGAACGGTGGTTCCCTCTCCGAAACGCAGGCCCAGAAAATCTGCAAGGTGCAGGACCTGGCGATGCGCGTCGGTGCGCCCTGCATCGCGCTCAACGACAGCGGCGGCGCCCGTATCCAGGAAGGCGTCTGCGCCCTGGCCGGCTACGGAGAGATTTTCGAGCGCAACATCCTCGCCTCCGGCGTCATCCCCCAGATTTCCGGCATCTTCGGCCCCTGCGCGGGCGGAGCCGTCTATTCTCCCGCCCTGACCGACTTCAACATTATGATTCAGGACACTTCCTATATGTTCCTGACCGGCCCTGCGGTCGTCAAGAGCGTGACAGGAGAGACCGTCAACCAGGAAGAACTGGGCGGCGCCCGCGTCCACTCCACCAAGAGCGGCGTAGCCCATTTCGCGGCCGCCAGTGAAGAGGAAGGACTCGGCCTGATTCGCCGGCTGCTCTCCTTCCTGCCCTCCAGCAACCGGGAAGCGGCCCCTTTCAAAGAGACCGCCGACCCCGCCGGACGCATCGACGACAGCCTCAACGACCTGATTCCCGACAACCCCAACAAGGCCTACGATATGTACAAAGTCATCGGCAGCATCGTCGATGACGGCGAATTCCTCGAGGTGCACAAGAGTTGGGCGAAAAACATCATCATCGGCTTCGCCCATTGCAACGGCCGCAGCGTAGGCATCGTAGCCAACCAGCCCTCCGTCCTGGCGGGCGTGCTGGACATCAACGCCTCCCGCAAAGCAGCCCGATTCGTGCGCTTCTGCGACGCCTTCAATATTCCACTGGTGACGCTGGTGGACGTTCCGGGATTTCTGTGCGGCACGCAGCAGGAGTACGGCGGCATCATTTCGAACGGAGCCAAACTGCTCTACGCCTACGGCGAAGCTACCGTGCCCAAGGTGACGGTCACCCTGCGCAAGAGTTACGGCGGCGCCCACATCGTGATGAGCTGCAAACAACTCCAGGGCGACATCAACTACGCCTGGCCTTCCGCCAACATTGCCGTGATGGGCGCGGACGGAGCCGTCGAAATCCTCTACGGCAAGGAACTCAAAGCGGAACCGGACCCCGCCAAGCAATCGGCTCTGCGGCAGGAGAAGAAGGACGAATACGACAACCTCTTCTGCAATCCCTACGAAGCCGCTTCCTACGGCTACATCGACGATGTCATCGAGCCGCGCAACACCCGCTTCCGCGTTTGCCGCGCCCTTGAACAACTCGCCGGCAAGAAACAGGAGCGTCCCGCCAAGAAACACGACAATCTTCCGCTATGATGACGCTGGTATTATTGGATGTCGCCTCGAAGGCGGCGCGCATGGCCGAGCAGGATCCCAATGGATGGATTATGACGCTAGTTGCCGTCTGCGTCGTCTTCCTCACCCTCTTCCTGCTCCAGTACTGCTACCGCTTCGTCGGCTGGCTCAGCACAAGAGAAAAGAACGCCGGCCCGAAAAAAGCAGGTACTTCCGGACGCGTTGGGGCGGCTGGAAGCGTTGGAGCCGCTAGCGCCGGATCGGACGACGAGGTGGCCGCCGCCATTGCGACCGCCCTGTCGATGGAGTCTTCCGGCGAGATCCAGGCGGCCATCGGATTGGCCCTGGACCGCTGGTTTTCAGAGTCCATCCACGACAAAGAGAGTTATATCATTACGATAAAAAGGAAATATTAAGCAAATAAAACAATTTTGTTACAAACTGTATGAAAACGTATAAATTCAAGATTGGGAGCAATCCCTATACCGTGGAAATCGCCTCGATTGAGGGGGCTGTGGCCAAAGTGAATGTCAACGGCGTCGACTACGAAGTGGAAATCGAAGACGCTCCCGCGAGCGCAGCCGCCCCAGCGGTTGGCGCTGGTTCGACGGATTCCGCTGGTACTGGTACTTCGGCTGCAAGCGCCGCGAACTCTGCCTCCGCCGCTGGTGCCGCTGCTGCGACCTCGGTTCCTGCTGCTCCCGCCGGCCCCGCCAAGAAAGTCTGCTCTCCCCTTCCCGGCGTCATCCTCTCGGTCAACGTGGCCGTGGGCGACAAAGTGAAAGCCGGAGACAAAGTGGCCGTCCTCGAAGCCATGAAGATGGAAAACGACATTGAAGCCGAATCGGACGGCACCATCACAGCCATCCACGTCCAGAAAGGCGACTCCGTCCTGGAAGGCGCCGCCATCGTCAGCCTCGCCTAAGTCGGACTGCAGGAACTTGAACTTGTATGGAAACCATCGTTGAGAATCTCGCCCAATTCTGGCAGTACACCGGATTTGCCAACGCCACTTGGCAGCATCTGGTGATGATTCTGATTGGACTGACGTTCATCATCCTCGGCATCGTCAAGGAATGGGAGCCGCTGCTGCTGATTCCCATCGGCTTCGGTATGATTATCGGAAACATTCCCCTGCTCGAAGGACTGAAAGTGAGCATCTACGAAGACAATTCGGTGCTCAACATTCTCTATCACGGCGTCAAGAACGGCTGGTATCCCCCGCTGATCTTCCTGGGCATCGGCGCGATGACGGACTTCTCCGCGCTTATCTCGCAGCCCAAACTGATGCTCATCGGCGCGGCCGCCCAGATTGGCATTTTCGGCGCCTATGTGCTGGCCCTGGCCTTCGGTTTCGCGCCCAATGAAGCCGGCGCCATCGGCATTATCGGTGGAGCAGACGGCCCCACTGCCATCTTCTTGTCCTCTCGGCTGGCCCCGGAACTGATGGGAGCCATCGCCGTGTCGGCCTACTCCTATATGGCGCTCGTGCCCGTGATTCAGAAGCCCATCATGCTGCTGATGACCACCAAGAAAGAGCGCCTCATCCGTATGCCCGCTCCCCGCGCCGT
Organism: Bacteroidales bacterium; assembly: GCA_017962705.1. Taxonomy (GTDB): domain Bacteria; phylum Bacteroidota; class Bacteroidia; order Bacteroidales; family UBA932; genus Cryptobacteroides. Next base: position 2,549 of record JAGCUV010000076.1, on the reverse strand, counting down.
CAGCCAGCGGGAGAAAATCGTCTTCCCCATCGTCGGCTTCATCCTCACGGCCTTCGTCGTCCCCTCGGGTCTTCCCCTGCTGGGCATGCTCTTCTTCGGCAACCTGCTGAAAGAATCCGGCGTAACCCGCCGTCTGGCCGAGACCGCGCGCGGACCGCTCATCGACGTGGTGACCACCCTCATCGGACTCACGGTCGGCGCCTCCACCCAAGCCGATGTATTCCTTTCCTCGAAATCCGTAATGATTTTCGGGCTGGGACTGCTCTCTTTCATCATCGCCACCACCAGCGGCGTGGGCTTTGTCAAGCTCTGGAACCTCTTCCGGCCCGAAGGACGGAAACTCAACCCCCTCATCGGCAACGCCGGTGTATCGGCTGTGCCCGACTCCGCCCGCGTCAGCGAGACCGTCGGTCGCGAAGCCGATCCCAAGAACCACCTGCTGATGCACGCCATGGCACCCAACGTCGCCGGAGTCATCGGCTCCGCCGTCGCCGCCGGCATCCTCCTAAGTTTCCTAGGATAACGGCTGCTGTGCTTCCGACCCACCACTGCAGATAAAACCCTATCTCACAATAACATACACAAAACGACCTACCCCAAATTAGGTAGGTCGTTTTGTTCATCTTGCTATTAATCAGCAGAGTACCTGCAAGGGTAAATATCCTAACGATTCGCAGCCGCATAGATATTCTCCATGTCTTCGCGATGAAGGACGGTGAGGGAGCCGATGGTGATGCTGCCGTCACGGCTGCAGCGCTGTGCCAACTCCTTGATTTCGGAGTCAGTCAGTTTCCGGCCCAGCAGTTCCGTCATACAAACAGGCATTCCCATCTTCCGGAAGAAAGCCTCCAGCGCCTCAATACCCTTCAAAGCCACCGCCTCCAGATCGGATGCGGCCGCTTCCACCCACATCCCATTGACGGCAAACTGGGCGAAACGGCTCAAGTGGTCCTTATACACATAGCGCGCCCAAGACGGCCAGATCGCCGCCAGGCCCGCCCCGTGCGTCACATCGAACAAGCCGCTCAACTCGTGCTCCATCTTATGGCACGACCAATCCCGCTGCAAGCCGCACTCCGTCAAACCATTGTGCGACAGACTCCCACCCCACATAATCTGCGCCCGGGCCCGGTAGTCCTGCGGATGCTCCAGCGCCAGCAAACCATTCTTCATCATCGACCGCAGCAACGCCTCCGCAATCCCGTCCGTCAGGTCCATGTCATCTTCCCGCGAAAAATACCGCTCCAGCGTATGCATCATAATGTCAGTTACCCCCGCTGCCGTCTGGTAGGCCGGCAAAGTGAACGACCGCTCCGGATTCATCACCGCAAAACGGCAACGCCCGAACGGCGTCGAATAGCCCCGCTTGTCCTGGTTCTCCTCCCGCGTAATCACGCAAGAATCGCTCATCTCACTCCCCGATGCCGGCAAAGTCAGCACGACACCCACCGGCAACGCCTTCTCCACCTGGGCTTTCCCCGCAAAGAAATCCCACACGTCGCCCTCGTAGGGCACCCCGTACGCAATCGCCTTGCACGAATCAATCACGCTGCCCCCGCCGACAGCCAGCAGGAAATCAATCCCCTCCCGACGCACGAGTTCTATCCCCTCGCGCACCATCGACAGCCTCGGATTCGGCACCACGCCCCCGAGCATCCAAACCTTCAGCCCGACCGCCTCCAGTTGCTTGCAGACCTTCTCCATCAAACCCGAACGCACGGCGCTCTGACCGCCAAAATGCACCAGCACCCGGCTCCCGCCGTGCTTGCAGACCAACGCGCCCACCTGCTCCTCCCCCTCGGGTCCGAACACCACCTCCGTCGGCGTATAATACACAAAAGATTTCATAGATTCAATCATACTGATTGACGTGCTTGAGCGTCTCTCCGAAGGCCAGTAGTTCCAGAAACAACTTCACCCGTTCCGCCTTCAACTTCCCCGCATTCATCATCTTGCGGTTGTACTTCATCCAATTCAGCATCAGATGTTCTTCAATTCGATGCTTCGACGGGTTCCGCCGTTAGCTCTTCATAAAATCCATCACCTCCTCATATCTCACCATCCACAAATCATCATTCTTCATGGGGTTATATTTGATATCGGCTCTCCACGACCGACCAGTCGACGATGTCCCAGAGAGCCGTCAGATATGACGCCCGGCGATTCTGATAATCCAGATAATAAGCGTGTTCCCACACATCGAAGGTCAGCAGCGGGCGCAAGCCCTTCTCCACCGGATTGTGCGCTCCGCCTTCCTGGCTGATGACCAGCGAACCATCCTTCGCCGCGGACAGCCACACCCAGCCCGAACCGAACAAGCCCGCGCCAGCGGCCTCGAACGCCTTCTGAAATTCCTCCACGCTCCCCCATCGGCGGACAATCTGCGACTTCAACGGTCCTTCGGCCAACGCCTTGCCGCCCGGAACAAATTGCGTAAAATACAAGTTGTGGTTGAGAATCTGACCGGCATTGTTGAAAAGGCCTCCCTCCGCCTTGCAGACAATCTCCTCCAGAGACGCCCCCTCAAACGCGCTGCCAGGCAGCAACTT
>JAGCUV010000075.1 GCA_017962705.1 Bacteroidales bacterium | reverse complement strand
TCATAAACCGCTGCAAAGGTAAGACGAAGCCGGGAGAAAAGCAAATATAATTTGCTCGCAAGGAGGGTCGGGATACTTACTGTAAAAATTTGAGAAGTATCTGAGGAAAAATGTCGGTTTCTTCTTGCGTGAGGAATCGCGCCCGGATGGGCTGGTAAAAGAGCCGCCGGCGGATATTTTCGCTCAGTTGAGCCCGAAGGGGCATCATTCGCTGATAATCCTTCTCTGTGGTAATCAATATCGCTTCGGGATATTTGGCCGCAGCCTGCTCGATTTTCCGCAGGTCTGCCGCCGTGAAGTCGTGGTGATCGGGAAAGGACAGCCGGTCGGCCAGACGATATTGCCGGCTGAGTTGTCCCGCCAGCGGGTGGTCGTTGGCGATGCCGCTCACCAGAATCATATGTCCGGAATAGAGATAATGGCGGTCTGCTTCTTCAAACGCACTTTGCATCTGACCATACTCCGTCGTCGTGAAGAACAGGGGAGTCCCTTCCGCCGCGTCCATCTTTGCCGCATCGCAGACTTGCGGCATACCCAGGTCGGCCAGCCACTCCCGGCGTTCCTCTTCGGTGAGGTCGTCGGGGCATTTGCTGCAAATGACGATGTCGGCGGCGGCAATCCGTTCGGGAATGTCACGCAGGCGGCCTCGGGGCAGCAGGTGATCTTTGTGCAGCGGCCTGTCGAATTCCACCAGGACAATGTTGCAGTCGGCCTGCAGGGCCCGGTGCTGGAACGCGTCATCCAGCAGGATAAGTTCGCAGCCGTCTTCGGCCATTTTCCGGCAGCCTTCGATGCGCGAAGAACAGACGGCTACGGGGACCTGGGGGAATTTCCGCTTGATTTGCAGCGGCTCGTCCCCGAATTGTTCCGGCGTCCCGTCCGCTTCGACATACAGGAATCCTTTGCTCTTGCGCCCGTATCCTTTTGATAGTACGCCTACGCGCGCGGGAAGGTCGGCATACAAAGGAATCATGTCGCCTGTTCCCAACAGTCGGAGCAACAGTTCCGTGAAGGGTGTTTTCCCGGTACCGCCCACGGCGATATTGCCGATGCATACGGTCGGCACGGGGGCTTTCCTTACTTTCTTCCATCCCTTGTCGTACAAGCAATGCCGCAAACGCAGGGTCCAATAATACGGTGCTAAAAGGATTTTGTCGCTGTTCATATCGCAAAGGTAACATATTTTTGTCGTTTTTATTTCCATTTTTTTTGTAGAACGGTAAAAAATTACTACCTTTGCCGCCCCTTGTGTAGTAAGGGATCGCAATTTATAGTATTAACCATTAAAGACTCAAGACAGTGAACACACAGAGTTACAAAACTGTTTTCGCCAATCCGAAAACTGTGAGCAAAGGCTGGGTTGTCATTGATGCCACCGATGTGGTGCTGGGTCGTCTTGCCTCCCGGGTTGCCCTGATCCTTCGCGGAAAGGACAAACCCTACTTCACCCCCAACCAGGATTGCGGCGACAACGTCGTTGTCCTGAATGCGGACAAAGTGAAGCTGACCGGCAAGAAGCTCACTGACAAAGTCTATGTCCGTTACACCGGCTATCCGGGCGGACAGAGATTTGCCACACCGAAGGAAATTATGGCAAAGAAGCCGACCGAACTGGTGAGAATGGCCGTCAAGGGCATGCTCCCCAAAACGCGTCTGGGTAACAAGATTATCAAGAATCTGTACCTCGTACAGGGCGATCAAATTCCCCAAAAGGCGCAAAACCCCAAAACCATCAAGTTAAACGAAATTTAAACATTGAGCAATGAAACAAGTTAACGCCCTTGGAAGACGCAAATCAGCCGTTGCCCGTGTTTATATCACGCCCGGAAAAGGTAACATCACCATCAACGGCCGCGATCTGAACGAGTACTTTACCCTTGACTCGCTCCGTTACATCGCCAACCAGCCGTTTGAAGTGACCGCTACCCAAGGTCAGTTTGATATTAAGGCCAACATCGACGGTGGTGGCATCAAAGGTCAGGCTGAAGCCCTCCGGCTTGGTATCGCACGCGCCCTTTGCGAAGTGGACAAGGAAGCTTACCGTTCCACCCTCAAATCCGCTGGATTCCTCACCCGCGACAGCCGCGAGGTCGAAAGGAAGAAGCCGGGTCAGCCGGGTGCCCGTCGTCGCTTCCAGTTCAGCAAACGTTAGTCTGATTGACGAAAAAATTTGCACAATCACGATGGCAGCATAAATCTTTCAGGAAAAGATTGTCGTGGTTGCGGAAAAACCGGCAGGATCTTCCACAATAGCTACCTGCCGATTGATGAAGAGTTAAAAAACAAAAAAATTAAAACAATGCCTAGAACAACATTCCAAGAATTGCTCGACAACGGATGCCACTTCGGTCACCTTGCCCGCAAGTGGAACCCCAAGATGGCTCCGTATATCTTTATCGAGAAAAATGGTATCCATATCATTGATATCCATAAGAGCATCGTCAAGATTGACGAGGCGGCCAATGTACTCAAGCAGCTCGCCCGCAGCGGCCGCAGAGTGCTTTTCGTCGCCACCAAGAAACAGGCCAAAGACATCGTCGCCGAGAAGGCCGCGGCTGTCGGAATGCCTTACGTGACAGAGCGCTGGGCCGGTGGTATGCTTACCAACTTCCCGACCATCCGCAAAGCTGTCAAGAAAATGAATACCATCGACAAGATGAAGGAAGATGGTACCTATGACACACTCGCCAAGAGAGAGCGTCTGCAAATCGACCGTCAGCGGGCCAAACTTGAGAAGAACCTCGGTTCCATCAAGGATATGAACCGTCTGCCGTCCGCCCTTTTCGTAGTAGATGTCCAGAAAGAGGCCAACGCCGTCAAAGAAGCGGTCCGTCTGAACATTCCGGTAATCGCAATGGTTGATACTTGCTGCGATCCTACCCCTATTGATTATGTGATTCCGGCAAATGATGACGCCGCCAAGAGCATCTCCTACATCGTTGATGTCTGCTGCGCCGCCATCCAGGAAGGACTTGAGGAGAGAAAACTCGAAAAGGACAAAGCGACCGAAGGCGTGCCCGAAGAGGCTGATGCCGCCCCCGCCGGTGTGAAGCTTCGCTCCCGCAAGAACGCGGCCGGCAAGCTCGCCGCCGCCAAAGAGGCTGCTGCCGAGGCTGCTGCTCCTGAGGCTGTCGCCGAAGCTCCCGCCACTGAAGAAGCCAAGGCTGAGTAACAATTTAACAAAAGGAAACAAAATGGAAATCAAAGCCGCAGACGTAATGAAATTGCGTCAAATGACCGGTGCAGGTATGATGGACTGCAAGAAGGCCCTCGTTGAGGCCGAAGGCGATTATGCCCGCGCCCAGGAGATCATCCGTGAAAAAGGCAAACTCGTTGCCGCAAAACGGACCGACCGTGAGACCAGCGAAGGTGCTGTCCTTGCCCGTATCGACGGAGACAAGGCCATCCTCGTCAGCCTCGGTTGCGAAACCGACTTCGTTTCCCGCAACGAGCAGTTCCAAGACCTCGCCAACCGTATCGCCGATGCCGCCATCGCCGCCAAACCCGCCGACCTCGAAGCCCTCAAGGCTGTCAAGATGGCTGACGGACAGACGGTCGAAGAGGCCATCACGGCCCAGACCGGCAAGACGGGTGAGAAACACGCTCTTGCTTATTATTCGCTCGTAGAGGCTCCCTACATCGTAGCCTACATCCACAAGATTACCGGTAAGCTCGGCGCCATCGTCGGTTTCAACAAGGCGATTGCCGAGGATGCTGCCAAAGGTGTCGCGATGCAGGTCGCTTCGATGGCTCCCGTCTCCATTTCCGCCGCCGACTGCCCCAAAGAGGTTGTCGACCAGGAATATCAGGTGGCCGTTGAAAAGACCAAAGAGGAGCAGGTTCGCAAAGCCGTTGAAGCCGGTCTCAAAAAAGCCGGTATCAACCCCGCCCACGTGGACAGCGAGGACCACATCGAATCCAACACCGCCAAAGGCTGGCTCACCCCCGAGCAGGCTGCCCAGGCCCGCGAGATCAAGAAGACCGTCGCGGAGCAGAAGGCTGCCAACCTGCCCGAGCAGATGATCCAGAGCATCGCCAACGGCCGTGTCCAGAAGTTCTTCAAGGAGAGCACGCTGGAAGAGCAGGCCTACCAGAAGGGCGACGGCAAGCAATCCGTCAAGGAATTCCTCGCCGGTGTGGACAAAGAAGCCAAGATTGTCGTCTTCAAACGCTTTACCCTTAGCGAATAGAATTATTCTCAAATTCACAAAAAGGTCAAGAAAAAGAAAATTTTTTCTTGACTTTTTTATTTTTGTCCCGTTTTGGACTTATCTTGCGCCAAAAAAAGTTATGGCGCGAATGAATGTTTCTTGTCGTTTGAAAAGCCTGCCCGGGGCGGGCGCTCGTTGTTCCCGGCTCGTCTGTCTGGCGCTGATGCTCTTCTCCTGCACGGTCGAGCCACTCACCTATCACGGACCGAACCGGGGAAACGGCCACCGGGGCGAGTCCGGCGTTTTCAGCCCGGACATGTACGGCACCCTCAAGCCCCGTGGCGATGCCGACGGAGACCATCTGTATCTTTGCGGCGTCCGTTATCCCGAAGGCAACGACTGGCTGAAGGACCCGCAGAAGGGGAGTGT
>JAGCUV010000074.1 GCA_017962705.1 Bacteroidales bacterium | reverse complement strand
CCGCATCCGCTCCACGTTGGTGTGCTGGCGCTCGACATCGGTCTTGCCCATGAAGATTTCGCATTGCAGTCCCATCAGGGCGCAGACGGTGGCGGTGGCAACGCCGTGCTGCCCGGCACCCGTCTCAGCGATCACGCGGGTCTTGCCCATCCGCTTGGCAAGCAGGATCTGGCCGATGGCATTGTTGATCTTGTGGGCGCCGGTGTGGTTGCAGTCTTCACGCTTCAGATACAGGCGGCAACCGTATTTCTCGCTCATCCGCTCTGCATAGTACAGGGGCGAGGGACGTCCGGCATAGTCCCGGAGCAGCCGGCGGTACTCTCTCTGGAACGCGTCGCTCTCGATGACGGGCAGGTAGGCCCGGCGCAGCTCGTCGACGCACTTATACAGGATCTCGGGAATATAGGCTCCCCCAAACTCTCCGTAGAATCCGTTTTCATCAACTTGGTAACTCATATGATGGTGTGTTTTTTAATAATCCGGCATAAAAAAAGCCTGTCGTGATTACGACAGGCCATATCTCTTGTAAATTGATTAGTTTACACGGCTGCAGCGTCTCACGAATTGTAAATCCCTGAGTTGCGCCACCACCATGCAAAACGAGTCATCATTGCTTCTTGTTCTATGTCCGCTACAAAGGTAAATAAATTATTTTTAAAAGTGCAAATTTTTGTAAGAATCTCATTAGGTGCATTTTAAGTGATGCGGAGGAATGTCGTCGAAAAGGATTACATTTGCTCTCGGACGACCAGGTGGCTACGGTTCACATTCCGGGTCGGGCTGATAGTCCAGGATGTCTCCGGGAAGGCAGTCCAGCACATTGCAGAGTTTATTGAGTGTCGTGAAGCGGATGGCACGGCCTTTCCCCGTCTTCAGCAGGGAATTATTATGACTTCATCAAAAAAATGGTATCTTTGTCCTGAAAAGAACGAGAGTCTATGATCGTATTGATTATCCTTGCGGCCCTTCTGGCCGTCATGGGCGTTGTCATCCTCATCGGCAAGGGTGACAATCTGATCGCCGGTTACAATACCGCGTCCAAGAAAGAAAAGGCCAGAAGCAATATCAAGCGGCTCCGCATCCTGGTCGGTGGCCTGCTTCTTGTCCTCGCCTTGATGACACCCCTCATGCTCGGGAAAGAAACGATGGCGGCCGTATGGTCATTCGTGGGTATCACTTTCGTCCTGTGCATCCTCGTAGTCATCCTGGCGAACACCTGGGCCATGAAAAAGTAGTTCCATCATTTTCCCGCAGTATAAAATGAAAAAGACCATCTCCCTTTTCAGCGCCCTTGTCATCCTGCTTGGGGATGTGGACCAGATTGAGGCAGAGAACGGTGTCGCCGAAGAGTACTTCCACCCGGAGCAGACATTCGGCAAGGTGTTTTAATCAGATTACGGCTGCACTTCATGACCCCGCACGAGTTTCTGGATATCCTGCATGTCGCCGAAAGGCTGAAGGACACGCCCCGGCACTGCACCACCACGAAAAGAAGGACCGAAAGCGTCGCCGAGCACAGCTGGCGGGTCTCCCTCATGGCGCTGCTGCTGAAAGGCGAATTCCCGGAAGCCGACATGGACAAGGTGGTCAAGATGTGCCTTGTCCACGATTTGGGCGAATGCTTTACAGGCGACATTCCGACCTTCATCAAAACGGACGCCGACCGCGACGTCGAGGATTCGTTGCTGGCCCGATGGGTACACTCGCTCCCGCCGGAAGTCGCCGGGGAGCTGGATGCCCTGTTCCGGGAAATGGACGCGCAAGAGACTTTGGAAGCGAAGCTCTACAAGTCCCTGGACAAGCTCGAAGCCCTGGTCCAGCACAATGAGTCTCCGCTGGACACCTGGTCCGAGAACGAATTTGCTTTGAACCAGGTCTACGCTTTCGACACGGTGGCCTTTTCCGAATGGCTCACCGGCCTCCGGAAAGAAATCCTCGCGGACACCCTGGAAAAGATTTCCGGTTCACCTGCCAAGGCATCTTTGAAGTGACGCACGGCGTGGACGAATAATCCGGGAAAATGATTATCTTTGTCACGACAAGTGATAAAGACATGAACGACGATCTGGCAATCTGGTGGTCCTCCCTGACCATCGCACAGAAGGAAAGGATTGCGCGGAAGGCGCAGAAGAAGAAAGCCCCGGACGGAAAAGTGGACGAGGAGCTGGTGCGGTATCCCGCTTGCACCCGCTGGTGGAATGAACAGGATGTCGCCGACAAGCAGCGGATCCACGACCACTGTGTGGACCGTCACGGCTATCTGCTCAAGGAATGGAACGCGGCCGATCCCTACGGCGACTGATCGTTTCCCCGCTTATATCTTTCCCTGACGGGAAGGCGGAATGACCACGGAAAGGGCCTTCGGAAGAAGGTCCCATTCCATCTCTGTACCCGCCTCGAAAGGATCCCCGTCGAAATGGGCCGGTCCCGGATGGTCGCGATGGATATGGACATGCGTACTCCGGAAAGAACGGACATGATGGCTCGTATCAGCCTTTCCAGCCATCAGGCGAAGGGCCAGTTCCGGAATCTCAAGGGTCGAAAACGGCTGGACCACCATCACATCCAGCATTCCGTCGCAAAGCGAGGCTTTGGGAGCGATCCGCGCATTGTTCCCCCATTGGTTCGCATTTCCCAACGTGATGAACAGGGCCTCCCCCGCCCAGGATTCGGTATCCGTCTCAATGACATATCGGTCGGGTGACCGGTGCTTCCAATCATCCCAGGCCGTGGTGATATACGTGTTCAATCCCCGCTTGGAGGACCGGGCGAAATCCAGGCTCACGGCGGCGTCCATGCCCACGCCGGACGTACAGAAAAACGGACGGCCGT
>JAGCUV010000073.1 GCA_017962705.1 Bacteroidales bacterium | reverse complement strand
TTGTAGATTCTCAGCAATCATAGACTAGCGTCTTTTGGCCTGCGCCTGCTGCATCTTGCGAGCTTCTTCCAAACGCTGCTCCCATTTCGACTTCACGATGGGTTTCTTGTAGGACTCCTCGATTTTCTTGCGAATCGCCTCCGGCTTGACCACCCATTTCTTGATAACCCAAGTCTGCAACATCGTCAGTAAGTTGCTGATGAAATAATAGTAACTCAAACCGGCCGAGAGGTTGTTGCAGATAAACAACATCATAATGGGCATCATCCACACGGTCATAAACTTCATACCCTTCATATTCGGGTCCGTAGCCATCTGGGAGGATGTCATCTTCGAATAGAAGAACATTGTGACAGCCATCAGCAACGCGAACAGCGAAATATGATCGCCATAGAGCGGAATATTAAAGCCAAAATCAAGAATGGAATCGTAAGTGCTCAAGTCATCCGCCCACAAGAATCCTTGCTGACGCAACTCGATAGACGCCGGGAAGAAGCGGAACATAGCCCACAGAATCGGGAACTGCAACAACATAGGAAGGCAGCCACCCATCGGATTGATGCCCGCACGTTTATACAGATCCATCGTCGCCTGCTGTTTCTTCATCGCATCCTCCTGCTTGGGATACTTCTCATTGAGCTTGTCGATCTCCGGTTTGATAGCGGACATCTTGGCCGATGAAGTATAGGACTTGATGGTAAGCGGACTGATGACCAACTTCAACAGAATGGTCATAATCAGAATGATGATACCGAAATTGGCAATGAACGAGCCCAGGAAATGGAAGATGGGAATGATGATGAAGCGGCTGATCCAACCCACCATCCATCCACCGAGCGGAACCAACTTATCGTAGTTCAAACCATAGGAGCGAAGCAGGTTGTAGTCATCGGGACCGAAATACATCGTCAACGGTACATCCACGCGGCCGGCATCATTGTGCTCATACGCATGTTTGGCACGCATCTTACAAGCCATCAGGTTGCGCTCCGGGTCTTTCTCGTCGCAATAGTTGACACCGACCTCAGCGGAAACAAAGTTGTCGCCGGCCGTAAAGATGCTGGAGAAGAACTGCTGCTGGAAGGCGATCCACTTGACCTTGGCATCGATTTTCTTGGAGCCATCCTTTCCATCCGCAAACTCCTCAATCCCCTTCTCTCCTTCGAACCAATAGGCACCTTTGCTGTATTGTTTCTCGTTCTTGTAGCCTTTTTCCAAACGCGGGATGACATTGCTCCATTCGATATCGAAATTATTGACTTTGCGAGGAATCAGCCCCTCCATCCCGACGAAAGAAAGGGTATCACTCACCATGTAGCTCCCTGCAGAAAGCATATACCGCTGCTCGATGTACCCCCCGCCCGAGAACGGCAGACGAAGGCGCAGGAGTGAATCGCTGTGTTCCACGACATCGAACACAAAATCTTTGGTGTTGATGGTCTCACCCGTGTAAACGCTGATGCCCAATTGGGCCTTGTTCGGCTGTACCAGGTACAGGGCGGTCGAATCATAGGTCACATAATCCTTCACCAACACGCTGTGCGGCTGGGCGCCTTTGGTATTGATGACGACCTCCAATTTATCATTGGACAAGGTATAGAGCGCTCCTTCCAATTGGCTGGCACGCTCCAGCGACTCATCCTGATAAGTTCGGGAGACAGAAGCTTTCGCCTCTTTCACATCCGCGCTTTGCACGGAGACGCTCCGCGCTTGCTCAGCCTGACGGGCCGAATCGGCTTTGAACTGAATGAGAGCCTGAGCCGCCGCGACAGAGTCCAACTGGCGCTGGACTTCCATCGCCTCTTTCGCCTGCTTGGACTGATAAAAGGTGAATCCTACCATAATCAGTCCGATCAGGACAAATCCGATGACTGAATTCTTATCCATTGTTCTGCTCCTCCTGCTGCATTTGACGAATCTGATCTTCCAACCGGACCAGTTCGGCACGGTCAGCCTCCAACTGGGCCTGCATCTGCGCCAACAAAGGACCGGCATTGCGGAAAAAGCCAATGTTGTTTTCTGCGACAGACAGTTCCTGTTTCTTGCGACGGTAGGTATCCATCAATTGATCCAAAGAGGATTTTCCGCCTCGGTCACGATGGGTCTCATTGCCGCGGCCCTTGCCTTTCCTTTCAAAAGCAGCATTGCGTGCGGCCGCCTTGCGTTCTTTCATCGCCTCGGCTTTGGCCGTAAAGAATGCATCACACGCCGCCCGGAAGCGTTTCCAAAGCGCCTCAGACTTCTTGCGGGGAACCGGACCGATTTCCTTCCAATCTTTCTGGAGAGCAATCAGGCGGTCTGTCGTAGCAGTCCAATCGGTAGACGCAGCCAGACTCTCCGCCTCTTCACACAACTTGGCCTTCTTCTCGACATTCGCATTCATATCCTCTTTAACCGCCCCGTAAAACGCTTTTTTGGCGGTAAAGAATTTATCACAGGCCGCCCGGAAGCGATCGTAAATTTTCTGGTTGTTCTTCCCGGCATGGCCGATTTCCTTCCAAGCCTTCTGAATATCTTCAATGGCTTTGGCTCCAGCGTTCCAACTCTCACGGTCCAGCTCCTCCTTGGAAGCCCATTCCTCCACTTGCTCGCACAAGGCCGTCTTAGCCGCCAGATTGGCCTCACCCGCCGCCTTTCGGTCCTCGTAGTAGGCCTGGTACTTTTTATTGACAATCAAGGTCGCCGCTTTGAAACGTTCCCAGATGGACTCGCGGTGCTCTTTGTCCACCGGACCGAACTCCTTCCACTGTTCGTGGAGTTTCTGCAGTTGCCGGAAGGCGTCTACCACATTCTCGCTCTCGGCGAGGGCTTCCGCTTGTGCACAGAACTGCTCTTTGGCCTCCAGATTTTTCTTGAAATCCAAATCGCGCAACTCGCGGTCGATGCTCACGCGGTCGTAGAATTTCTCCACATATAGGTGATAGGTGTCGTTGATGTTGCGCGCCTGGGTGACGGGAACCGGACCGATGGCTTTCCACTTGTCCTGAATCTGCCGGAATTCGGGGAACGAAACATTGACATCTTCTTCTTTCTCCACCAAAGCCTTCAATTCAGCGATAATGGCTTCTTTTTGGGTGAGATTCGCCTCCCGTTCCGCCTCCATTTTGCGGTTGAATTCCGTTCTTTCGCGCTTGTAGGCCGTGTAATACAATTTGAATCCCTGTTCAATCACATCGAAAGGGTTGGTGACTTCCGTCCCTTGAGAAGCCTCTTCCGCAGGCGCATCCTGCGTAGGTTCATTCTCGAAGACCTCCTCTTCGTAGCGGCCCGGTTCATCCACGCGCGAACCGTAACCGGCCGCTTCCTTTTCTTTGGCCAATTTGCGATAGAAAGCAACCTTTATCGCTTCCGCCTCTTTGTGACGCTGCATCCGGTCTTCCGACTTGGCCAATTCTTCAAATTGGGCAACCAACTCGGAGAGCGTCATTTGAGCATAATTGATCTGGGGAGTTTCGGCCTCCTCCAAGCCCTGCGTTACATCCGAAGGTATCTCTTCGGGAATAGAATTTTTTTCTTCTTCCATAATTCTTTATGAAACAACCCTCTCAAAGGGCGTTAATCTTGCAAATATACGAGCAAGTCGAGAGAAAAGCAAATTTATTTGTTTTTCCGAGACGAAAGTATAAACCGGCGAAGCCGGAACATAAATAAAAATTGGGGATTCTCCGCCAGAAAGTTTTTGATTTTGCTGCTTTATCGTTATTTTTGTGCAGAATTTGAAGAAAGAATCATGCGCATCGACATCATATCCGTCGTTCCCGAACTGTTGGAAAGCCCGCTCGCCCACTCTATCGTAGGACGCGCCATCCGCAAGGGCATCGTGGAAATATACGTCCACAACCCCCGCAAATACGGCAAGGGTTCGCACCAGCAGGTAGACGACTACTGCTATGGCGGAGATGCCGGGATGGTGATGATGGTGGAGCCCCTGCACAGGATGATTGCCGAGTTGCAGGCCGAACGACATTATGACGAAATCATTTATCTCACACCGGACGGAGAACAATTCAGCCAGGCCATTGCCAACGAGCTCTCGCTCAAAGAGAACATCATCCTGCTCTGCGGCCATTACAAGGGTATAGATCACCGCATTCGCGAGCATCTGATTACGCGCGAAATCACCGTAGGAGATTATGTGCTGAGCGGCGGCGAACTGCCGGCCGCCATCGTCGCCGACGCCATCACCCGCCTGCTGCCCGGGGCCATCACCGACGAGACCAGCGCCTTGTCGGACTGCTATCAGGACGGCCTGCTCTCCCCTCCCATCTACACGCGTCCCGCCGAATACAACGGCTGGAAAGTGCCCGATGTCCTTCTCTGCGGCGACCCCATCAAGATCCGCCAGTGGCAAGACGAGCAAGCCCTCGAACGCACCGCCGCCCTCCGGCCAGAATTATTGAAATCCATCCAAACGGATTAGATGCAACTGATTAACCCATATAAGGTATGAAAAAATCCATTCTTGTTTTATGCGCCTTGGCAGTGACGGTAGCCCTACCGGCACAAGTACGTCACGAGATGCAAATCCCGGACATTCCGGGCTACAAGACCCTGAAGGGAGATATGCACATCCACACCGTCTTTTCCGACGGCACCGTATGGCCCACCACACGGATTGACGAGTGCGTATGGGAGGGAATCGATGTGTTGTGTATGACGGACCATATGGAGGCGAGGCTTCAGCGCAGTTTGAATAAAGGCTATCTGGACGACCGTCACGTAGACAGGAATACAAGTTGGGAAATTGCCTCTGAATATGCCAAAGGCCAGGGCGTGCTGGTTATCCACGGCTGTGAAATTACAAGTTCGAAGATGCCTCCCGGCCACTTCAACGCCATCTTTACGCAGGACAACAACCTGATTGAAAAAGCAAAAGCGGATGCCGGCAAAGATGAGTTGAAAGGTGCTCACAACGCTTTTGTAGAAGCGAAGAGACAAGGCGCCTTCCTGACCTGGAACCACCCCCACTGGAGCCGGCAGGCCCCCAATGAGACTGTGATTTACGACGAACACCGCCAGTATCTGAAAGAAGGACTGGTCAATGCGGTGGAGATTTTCAACCTAAGTGACGGATATACACCGGAAGGCCATCACTGGGCCGTCGAGAACGGGCTGACGCTGGTGAGCGGAACGGACAGTCACATACCCATGTTCCGCAGCATCAATTTCGAGGCCGGGGAATTGCGTCCCGTCACGCTGATTTTTGCCAAAGAAAAGAGCGAGGGCGCTGTCCGCGAAGCGTTGGACGCTCATCGGACCGTCGTTTTTGCGGAAGGGAAAGTGTACGGCGACGAAGCGCTGCTGAAAGCCCTGCTGGAGGCCTGCCTGAAGTTTGAAATCAGCCAGGGCGAAAAGGAGGTAATCCTTACGATTTACAACGACAGTTCTATCCCCTTCGTTCTGGGAAAGGCCGCCGGCAGCGAACAATGGGTGGCCAAGCGGCATATGTACATCCAGCCTTTCGAGCACAAGAAGCTCAAGATGAAATACAACGGGAAAAAACTGATTCCCAAGGACGCCGTTTTCGCGCTGAACTATTGCATCGAAAACTTTTTTGTGGATGCCGGCGTACCCTTCGTCTATTGCTTTCAATAGCAGGAAACGGCAGATTACTTCATCGCATTGATGACGGAACGGTTGATTTCCGCGAAGCGTTTTTCATCCACTTTGATGATAGCACGGTCGTAGGTCATGATGCCGTTCACCTCGATCTCAACATCGGTCGTCTGGGTATAGACCGCTCCGCTGCATCCCATCAGCCGGATGAAATCTTTCAGGACATCGGCAAAACCGGCATAGAGAGCCAACAAATCTGCCCCATTGTCAAAGACATTACCATAGCCCCAGTTCTTGTCCGCCTGCCAGAGGTGTCCCTGAATCGGCCAGCCCAAACCGCCATATTCCCCGATGACATTGATCATGTCCCTTTCCACGGCCCGCATCGACGGACAGGCATAATGGTGAACATCCTGGATGTCGCCGCATAAGGCATAGTTGCCTCCCGAAGACTCATTGATCAGGCGGGTCGGGTCTTTCTCGCGGGTGAAACGCACGGCCCGAGGGGTATCGAACTGGCCCCAGGCCTCGTTGAACGGCACCCATACGACGATGCACTGGAATCCCTTGAACGCATCGATGATCTCACCCCACTCCTTGTAATAATTGTCCTGCCATTCTTGAGGAATAATACAGTCGGTGCCCCCCAGGAAACTGTCGCTCGACCAGATGTTGTGCGTATTCTTGCGCACCTCGGCGTCGCGGGTATCAAAGTCGCCCCGGTTGCCGTGGTCGCCGCTGCATGGCATATCTTGCCAGACCATCACCCCCAATTTGTCGCACCAATAGTACCAGCGGGCCGGCTCAACCTTGATATGTTTGCGAATCATATTCCAGCCCCATTCCTTTGTCTTGACAATGTCGTATTTGAGCGCTTCGTCGGTGGGAGCCGTATAAAGGCCATCCGGCCACCAGCCCTGGTCGAGGGGACCGAAATGGAATAATGGCTCGCCATTCAGCCTCATGTGGTTGTGGGTGGCATACCGGCGGTCTTTCGTGATTTTTTCGCTCGACTTGACAATCGTACGCAGGGCGGTATAACCTTTCACTTGATCAACCACCTTTCCTTTCTTGAGCAAAGCGATGTCCAGATTGTACAGATAGGGGCTGTCAGGACTCCAGAGTTTGGGATTGACGACAGCAATCACCTGTCCCTCGCCCACTACCGTCTGACCATCCAGCAGACGCACGCTGACTGCATCATAATCTCCGTCAGCCTCCACGTCCACATTCAACTCCTTCTTTTCAGCATTCCAGACGGGGTAATAAGAGGTAATCGCAGCCTTGGCCGGAACCGGCTCCAACCACACGGTCTGCCAGATACCGGTCACCGGTGTGTACCAGATGCCATGGGGGGCCTCCACCTGTTTGCCGCGCGGCTGATACCCATTATCTGTATCATCCGTCACCTTGACTTGCAATGTCTGACGACCCGACTTGCGCAATGCAGATGTAATATCCATTGAGAACGGCGTATAGCCGCCGGTGTGAGAACCCACCTTGATGCCGTTCACCCAGACTTCCGCACTCCAATCCACGGCACCGAAGTGCAGGAGAAGTTTATCTTTGCGCCATTTTGCGGGAACTTTGAAAGTCCTTTCATACCACAACGCATGGTCTTTCCCCACCCGTTTCTGCACGCCGGACAAGGACGATTCCACACAGAAAGGGACAAGAATCTCTCCATCGGCTTTATTGTAACTATCGGTTTTAGGTAGGATGGCATAATTCCACAAGCCGTTGAGGTTCTGCCAGTCATCACGGACCATCTGGGGGCGCGGATACTCAGGAAGCGGGCTCTTGGGGTCCACTTGAAAGGCCCATCGGGTTTTGATGAGATTCCCGGCCGGGGCCCAGTTTCCGGCGATAGCCATCATAGTTACCATCAGTGCGGAAAGAGTCAGAAGGATTCTTTTCATATACTATCAATTAAAGGGTTTGCAACAATATTTCTTTCAATTCATCGACCGTATCCACCACTTTGTCAGCCCCGGCTTTGTACAAAGCCTCGGTATAACGGTATCCCCAACTCACGCCGATGGCCTCGCAACCATAGGCGTGGCCGGCCTCGATGTCCGTCCAGGCATCCCCCACCACGCAACAACGGGTCCCTGACGGAAAACGGGACATCACCGCCTCAATCATTGCGGGATCCGGTTTGCGGGGGCGGCCCGGCACTTCTCCCAGCACCAGACTCTCATCCACATTCGGATAAAAGTGACGAATCAGCGTTCGGGCACCTTCCTGGAACTTGTTGGAAGCCACGGCTATGGAGATTCCCCTTTCCTGTAATGCCACGAGCAATTCCGGCATACCCGCATAGGGCCGGGTTTGGTCTATAATATGAGCGACATAATATTCTTTGAAGTCTCTCAGGGATTCATTCAGGATCTGCTCGTCTTCCGAATTCAAGGCCCGTTTGCAGAGATTGCGGATACCGTCTCCCACCATCATCTTGTATTCCTCAAGGGTATGCGTGGGAAGGCCCCGGCGGGAGAGCGCATAATTGACCGCCGCGCTCAAATCCGGCAAGGTATCGAGGATGGTTCCATCCAAATCAAAGATAACGACCTCGAATTTGTTCATCCTTACCGACGGGAACTGGCCATACTGATATAATAAAGGAGGGTAGCCAGCGAGCCCAATGCCGCAATGACATAGGTATAGGCGGCCCATTTCAACGCATCCACGGCCTTATCCCTGTTTTCCGCACGGGCGATATGGGAAAGCTCCAGCCACTGGACCGCACGGGAGGAAGCGTTGATTTCCACGGGCAAGGTCACGAAGGAGAACAGCGTCGTGACGGCAAACAATGCGATTCCGGCCCAGAGTATCATCGGAAAACGCTCCACCAGAAGGACGCCTATCAGCAAGACCCAAGAGACATACTTACTGGAAAAAGAAACGACGGGGACCAACTCGCTCCGCATTTTCAACGGAGCATAGCCCTTGGCGTGCTGGAGAGCGTGTCCGCATTCGTGCGCGGCGACGGCGGCGGCCGCAATCGAGTTCCCGGAATAAACATCCGCACTGAGGTTGACTGTCTTGTCCACAGGATTGTAATGGTCCGTCAGACGGCCCTCCACGCTGGTCACCATCACATCGGTAAGTCCATTGTCGGCCAACATCTTCCGTGCAACATCCGCGCCGGTCATTCCCGCGTCGTTGGGAATTTTTGAATACTGTTTGAATTTCGAGCTCAACACGGCTTGAACGATGCCGCTCGCCGCCATGACGGCCAATACGATAAACCAAATCATATCATTCAATATTTATTGTTCAAAGATAGCAAATATTTTCATTTTTTGTGATATTTGATTAAATTTGCGTGCACTAATACTCCGATACATATGGAAAACAACTATTTAAAAACGGTCGAAGCCTGGCTCAATGGCAACTTCGACGAGCAGACCAAGGAAGAAATCCGCCGCATGCAGCGGGAGGATCCCGTTGGTCTGGAAGACGCTTTCTACCGCAGCCTGGAGTTTGGAACAGGCGGCTTGCGCGGTATTATGGGCGTAGGTACCAACCGGATGAACAAATACACCGTGGGAATGGCTACTCAAGGACTGGCCAACTACATCAAGAAGCATTGCAGCGGCGAATTGTGCGTATGTGTCTCTTATGACTGCCGCAACAACAGCCGCGATTTTGCGAAGATTACGGCGGACGTGCTTTCCGCCAATGGCATCAATGTCTATCTTTTCGATGACTTGCGCCCGACCCCGGAAATGAGTTATTCCGTCCGCAAGAAAAAAGCGATTGCCGGCGTGATGGTGACGGCTTCCCACAACCCCAAAGAGTACAACGGCTACAAGGTATCCTGGTCGGATGGCGGTCAGATCACCTCCCCTGTGGACAAGGATATCGTAGCGGAAGTGGCGGCCATCACCGACCCCTCGATGGTCAAATTCGTTCCCGACGCCGGACAGAAAGCCGGATTCATTGAAATGATGGGAGCCGAAATGGACAAGAGCTATCTCGACGATATCCTCTCGCTGATGCTCTCTCCGGGCAGCGTTTCCCGCCAGCAGGACAAGATTAAGTTTGTCTATACCCCGCTCCACGGCTGCGGCGTGCGTCTTGTCCCAGAGGCCCTCGACCGGCTGGGCATCAAGCACGTGCTGCACGTCCCCGAGCAGGACGTGAACGACGGCAACTTCCCGACCGTCGCCTCCCCCAACCCCGAGGAGCCTTCCGCCCTGAAGATGGCCATCGAGGTAGCCGACCGCGAAGGGGCCGACATCGTGCTGGCTTCCGACCCGGACGCCGACCGGCTGGGCATCGCCGTACGCGACAACGAGGGCAGGATGGTGCTGTTCAACGGCAACCAGACCGCTTCCCTGATGACCTACTATGTGCTCAACCGCTGGAAAGAGCTGGGTCGCCTCGACGGCAAGCAGTACATCGTCAAGACCATCGTCACCACCGAACTGATGCGCGCCATCGCCGAATCCTTCGGCGTGGAAGTCTATAATGTGCTCACCGGCTTCAAGTTCATTGCAGCGGTCGTCAAGGCCAATGAAGGCAAGAAAACCTTCATCTGCGGCGGCGAAGAGAGCTACGGCTTCAACGTGGGCGAATTTGTCCGCGACAAGGACGCGCCCGTATCCTGCTGCACCCTCGCCGAATGCGCCTGTTGGGCCGCTGACCAGGGCCTCACGCTCTATCAGTTGATGGAAAAAATCTACAAGGAATACGGCTACTATCGCGAGGGCCTCGTCTCGCTGGTGCGCAAAGGCAAAGCCGGCGTCGAAGAGATTGCGGCTATCATGACCGACCTGCGCAACAATCCGCCCAAAGACCTGGCCGGTTCCCCTGTCGTCAAGGTCATCGACTACAACGAGCCCGAAAAGACCGGACTGCCGAAGAGCAACGTGCTTCAGTTCTTCAGCGAGGCCGGCGATGTGGTCTCCGTCCGTCCTTCCGGCACCGAGCCCAAGATCAAGTTCTATTTCGGCGCCCACGGCGACGACGCCAACGCCAAAATCGAGACGCTCAAAGCCCAGTTCGCCCGGTAGAACGCCGGACCGGCTGCATCTATGAAAAATGCGAGACTTTCAGGTCTCGCATTTTTTGTCACTCTTTTGCGGGAAGCATTATGATTCGCAATCGCTTAACAACCTGATCCGTTTGACTTCAAGGATATTTTCACCTACGACATTGAGAACGATGACCGAGGTGCCTGTCGCCAATTCCTCTTCCCCCCGGGTGATGGCATCGTACTCACGGACAGTGCCATTGATACTGACCCGGACCTTTCCCTTGCCTTGATTGGCAGAAGGAATAGGAAGATCGACCTTGCCCTTGTATCCGACCACATCCGCTTTGCTGCTGCTCTTGCGGGACTTCTGCATTTGGGAAAGGGAATGGAAAACGCCCATCATCAAGACAACAAAGAGCAGTCCGAAAAAGAAGGAAAATAGCACATTCCACATCGGGCGAAGGAGATCCGAGAGGATGATGGCGCTCCAGCCAAATCCCATCACGAAATTGACGAGATTGCGGAAGATATAGAAATTTCTGCCTCCGTCCACCGTATCCAGTCCCAAATCCGCGTCTTCTCCCGTGAATGTCATCACGGTCTGGATAACAAAAACAACAGATGCCGCGACGGCGGCGACCCATATCACTTTCATTTCGAGCGGCAGAGCCGACCAAGCAAGAAGTACCATATCTGATCTGTCGTTTACTTATCGTTATATACGAGTTACAAATATATGAAAAGCCTTGCAAAAGAACAAAAAAACTTTATACAACCGGAGAGCCTGTCATTAATGAGCTCAAGTTCTAGGCCAGGCGGAACAGAGGCGAAGGTATCTGACGGGGCAATATACGCAAAATGGGCATGGAGAAATCCTCTTCGCTGCACGCGCAGCGTGCCTGGAAGGCATCCAACACGACATGGCTCGCCTCCCTGGCCAGCAACGGCGTATTGTTCTGTTCGCTCAAATGACACAAAAAGACATAGCGGAGCCCCGGATGGACATAGCGCTCCAGCGCATCGGCCGCTTCCTCATTGGACAAATGGCCGCATCCTTGGCAAATCCGCATTTTCAGTTCATACGGATAAGGACCGCCCATCAGCATATCCAGGTCATAGTTGGACTCCATCACCACATAATCCGCCTCCCGCGCACAGGAAATGGCCTCATCGGTCATCTTGCCGACATCCGTCATCAGCACCAGCGTCCCTTCCGGCGTACGAATCCGATAACCGACAGTCTGGGTTGCGTCGTGGGGCAGTTCGAACCAACGGACGAAATAGGGGCCGACCTGCGTCTCGCCTTTCTCCGCCAGCAGAGCACGGCATCCGCCGATATACTCCCGGGTAAAACTGTGATGCGCCAAAGCGGCATGTAAGACAGAGGTGGTATAGACGGGCTTTTGAAAACGTTTGCAAAACGAGCCCAGACCGCGGATATGGTCGAGGTGGTCGTGGGTAATCAGCAGGGCGCTGAAAGAATCGAGGCTTAATCCGTCGGCCAGCAACGCCTGTTTGATGCGACGGGGGCTGATACCCGCATCAATCAGAATCCCATCCTTTCCGTCTCCCAGATAATAGCAATTGCCGCAACTTCCACTGGAAAAACTCTTAAAATATAACATCACCTATCCTCCTCGCAATACTTTTTGATGACCCCGTAAGCATCTGCTACGCCCAACTCTCCGGAATGGGACAAATCAATACATCCCTTTTCCCTGTCTTTCAGATAAATAAGCACCAGTCCGCGGTTAAAATAGGCATCTGACATATAGGGATAGAGAGAAATGGCTTTGTCATATTGCTCGATCGCTTTGATATGCTCCCCGCCCAGACAGTAGAGATTACCCAAATCGAAATAGATATAAGGAAAGTCGCCCAACAAGACGGAAGCTTCTTGTAGATCCCGGATGGCCTCGGAATAATCATAGCGTCGTGTAACACGGTCCCGAACACGAGCCCTCGTCTGTCCGGCTTCATCCATGGAAAGCACCTGTACATTATCTTCGATAGAGGCAATAAAATCAATCACCTCCGCCCTCAAAACAGCCCGGTTGAGCAGGCAGAAAGCCTTGCTGTAGCCTTTCTCCCCGTCAACAGCCTTGTCAATATAGGTAAGGGCCAGGTTGTAATGCTTGAGACTGCACTCGTTGATGGATCGGACAAAATGGGAAGCCGTCTCAGACGAAATCCAATCTGCAGGCGCATCTCTGTCCGCCAGTACGACAGGAACAGGCAATGACGCGAAGAAACGGGCCAGCGCCGGGTGTTCATAACTACGCGAAAGCGCATAGCGGGTACGGTCGGCCTCCCGGCCCAACGTAAAACGGTATAGCGGTCGCAGACGTATATCCACGTCGCGATGCTGCAACAACTCGTCGTTGAAGTCTTTCTTGGCGAAATCCGCATCCAGGCTCAACAAGGCGCTGTATTTGCGGGTGGTGTCCGCCAGCGAGGCCTGATCGGCCGTCTGCCGGTCGCTGTATTCTTTCACCTTGGCACGGGCCGTATCATAATCTTTTTTCGAACCGCGCTTGTCTCCCAGTTTGAGTTTCACGAACGAACGGTTCATATAAGCCTTGGCAAAATCGGGATAGAGGCGGATGGCGGTGTCATAATCCTCCAATGCATCACGCCAGCGTCCCATCTCGACAAAGACAGCCGCCCGGTTGAAATGGGCCAGCACATTGTCCGGATTGATGTCCAGCACACGGTCCAGATCGCCCAG
The DNA here is from genome assembly GCA_017962705.1 of Bacteroidales bacterium. Classification (GTDB taxonomy): domain Bacteria; phylum Bacteroidota; class Bacteroidia; order Bacteroidales; family UBA932; genus Cryptobacteroides. The sequence continues at coordinate 8,855 of JAGCUV010000073.1, read as the reverse complement.
GGCGTCTTCAAACTGTCCCACCTGGGTATATACCAAAGCCCTGTTGTAGAGCGTCAGCGAGTTGCCCGGCTCGTCTTTGAGCACCCGGTTGAAATCATCCATCGCCTCATTGAAACGCTTGAGTTCGTAATAGATGAGTGCCCGGTTGAAATATGTATAGGAATTCTTCGGATCCAGTTCGATGGAACGGCTCATATCCGCCAGGGCTTTGTCAAACTCTCCCTTTTCCGCATACAAACGTCCCCGTCGCATATAGGCTTCCGGTTCGAAACGGTCCAGTCTGATCGCTTTGTTGTAATCCGCCATCGCCTGGACGGTGTCTTTCAGATACAACTTGGCGGCCCCGCGGTTCAAAAACGCGGAAGGATCGCGGGGCTCACGCCGGATATACCAGTCGAAATCCGCCACCGCCTTTTCGAACTGACGGGACAGGAAATAGGTCACTCCCCGGCTGTAATACAGCCCGGAAAATCCCGGACGCAAAGACATTGCCTTTTCCAGGTCAGCGAGCGCCAGATCATACTCCCCTGTCCGGCTTTCCGTGATGGCCCGATAATGATAGCCCGAAGTAAATATGGGATTGACACGCACACAACGGTCGAAATCCGCCCGGGCTCCCCGCAAATCACCCAGGTTATATTTCGCGATACCCCGAAAAAAAAAGGTGTGGCAATCGGAGGTGTCCAGGTTGGCCAGAATGTTGAAATTTTCGATAGCCTGGGCAAATTTTCCATCCGCCAACGCCCGTCTTCCGCGTGACATAAAGACATTCTTGTCATATTGTGCATACGACATACAGACGGACATCAGCAGCAAAAACAACGAACTGATAGAATATTTTAACAGTTTTCTCAAAAATATTTCCTATTTTCGCAGTGCAAAGATAAAAAATTCGTGTGAGAACGGTATATATTTTCATCTTGTCTTTCCTGTTTACGGCTTTTTCGTCCGCCGCCCAGAATAGTTTCCCATCTGCTGAAAATGCAGCCGCCAATGTCGTCTATCCTGCCGGATTACAGGCCGATGTCGAATATTTATGCAGCGAAATCTGTGAAGGACGAGCCAGCGGAACGGCCGGAGGTTCCGTCGCTTCCCTGTGGATAAGAAACCGCTTGGCCAAGTGGAAACTGATTCCGATGGAGCCGGATTACTACATGCTCTCCCGGGAAAACGGGAACGCTCCGCTTTTCCATTCTGTAGGCGGGATGATTGAATCCAATTTCTGGCTGGACAACGGGAAATATATCATTGTCTGCTCCCATAGCGATGGCTTGGGAAGGTTGGGCGAGCATCTCTATCCGGGTGCTGACAGCAATGCCTCGGGGGTAGTAGCGACGATGAAACTCGCCCACCTGTTTTCCAGCATGAAGATGCTCGGCCGTTCCGGATCCACCTCCCTGATTTTCATCCTGTTGGATGGAAAGGAAAAGCGAAGCGCGGGCGCGAGGGATCTGGTCTGCCGCATCAAGGAAGGACGCTTCAAAGACCCTCGCCACGGCAAAATCATCCGGGAAAAGGATATCCGGATGCTGGTCAACATAGACCAGATCGGCTCCACCCTCTCCCCTGTTCACAAAGAAAAGTGCGAATACCTTCTGATGCTGGGCAACAATCGCTTGGAAAACGGTCTTTCTGAGACCGCAAGCATTATCCGTCGCGAATGCGGTAACAAAATGGACCTGGCTTTTGATTACTACGGAAGCAAGGATTTTACCGAACTTTTCTACCGGCTTGCCGATCGGGAAGCATTGGGGTGCTGCTCCTGTCCCATGGTTTTCTTTACCTCCGGCATCACAATGAACAACAACAAAACCCGGGACACGCCCGACACCCTCGACTACGACGTAATGAAAGAGAGAATTTTATTTATCTTTCACTGGCTTTGTCGTATCATTTAATTAATAAAAAAACTATCTTTGTAAGTTCAGTATCGATTTGCCCATGAAAGATTTTTTGAAACTGATGAAACGGCTGGTACGCCCTTATATGGGCAGCCTTTTTGGTTCCATTGGTTTGAATATACTCTCCGCCGTCTTCAATATTTTTTCCTTTGCCCTCATCATCCCCATCTTGCAGATGATATTCGGCATCAATGAGTTGCATTACAATTTCATCCCCTGGGACAGCCCCGACGCCGGCATCAAGGACAAACTCACCGAAAACCTCTACTATTATGTGAGCGTGATGATCCAGCATTTCGGAGCCTCCCGTGCCTTGCTCTATCTGGGCCTGTTCCTGGGACTGATGACGGCGCTCAAATGCGCCTGCTATTTCGGTTCGGCTGCCGTGATGATTCCTTTGCGCACAGGCATCGTCCGCGATTTGCGGGTGCAGATTTACAACAAAATGCTCAGCCTCCCGCTCGGCTTTTTCTCCCAGGAAAAGAAAGGGGACATCATCGCAAGGATGAGCAGTGATGTCGGTGTGGTGGAAGCGACGATTTCCACGAGCCTGGATATGCTGATCAAGAATCCCATCCTCATCCTCTTTTACTTCGGGACCTTGATTTTCATCAGTTGGGAAATGACCTTGTTTACGGTGTTGGTTGTACCCTTGATTGCCTGGGGTATGAGTGTACTGGGAAAAAATCTCAAACGCGAGTCCACGGAAGCCCAGGTCAAACTCAGTGAGACCATGTCCCAGTTGGACGAGACCCTGAGCGGCCTGCGCATCATCAAAGCCTTCATTGCGGAACGGAAAATGAAAGACCGCTTCTCCCATACGGCCAACGAACAAAGGCGTTTCACCAACAAGGTAGCCGTCCGCCAGTCCGCCGCCCATCCGGTCAGCGAATTCTTGGGCACGCTGATGATCATGCTCGTACTTTGGTTCGGCGGCACGCTGATTTTGAGCGCCCACGCCCCCTTCGACGCGCCGACCTTCATCTTCTACATGGTGATTCTCTACAGCGTGCTGCAGCCGCTCAAAGACTTCTCCCGGGCCTCCTACAACATCCCTGTCGGACTGGCCTCGATGGAGCGCATTGACAAGATCCTGGGCGCCGAGAATAACATCGTCGAAAAAGCGGACGCCAAAGGGATTGAGGCTTTCAAGGACCGCATTGAGATCAAGCACCTCTGTTTCACCTATCCCGATGGCAACAAAGAAGTGCTTAAAGACATCGATATCACCTTGGAAAAGGGCAAGACGGTCGCATTGGTCGGACAATCCGGTTCGGGCAAATCCACCCTCGTCGACCTCGTACCCCGTTATTACGATGTGACGGAGGGAAGCATTTTCATAGACGGCACCGATATCCGCGACCTGAAAGTCCGGGATTTGCGTTCGCTCATCGGCAATGTCAACCAGGAAGCGATTCTCTTCAACGACACGGTTTTCAACAATATCGCTTTCGGCGTTGAAAACGCTACGCGTGAACAGGTCATTGCTGCGGCCAAAATCGCCAATGCCCACGACTTCATTATGGAAAAAGAGGATGGCTACGACAGCAATATCGGCGACAGGGGCTGCAAACTTTCCGGCGGACAGCGCCAGCGGATCAGCATCGCCCGCGCCATACTTAAGAATCCCCCGATCCTGATTTTGGACGAAGCCACCTCCGCGCTCGATACGGAATCTGAAAAATTGGTTCAGGAAGCCCTTGATCGCCTCACCACAGACCGCACCACGATTGCCGTCGCCCACCGCTTGAGCACCATCAAGGACGCGGATGAAATCTGCGTGATGCACGAAGGCGTCATTGTCGAACGGGGACGCCATGAGGAATTGATTGCACTTGACGGCTATTACAAGAAACTGATTGACATGCAGGCGCTGTAATGACACGATGCGTCCGAAATATAGGCAGAGGCGTATTGGCGGTCTATGTGATCGCCGTTCTTTGCTTGTGTCTGGGTACTTTTCAAGGCCCTTCCGGCATGTGGAAAACCTTTTTGGGCATCCAGATGGACAAAGTCTTTCATTTCCTGCTGTACCTGCCTTACCCGGCCTTGGCTTTCTGGGCCTTTTATCCGAAAAAAAATGCGGGGCGCTTCCTGCTTATTGTCCTGCTGATCGGCATCGCATACAGCGGGGCTGTAGAAATCATGCAGGCCCTATTTACCGACAATCGCAGCGCCGAATGGGGAGACCTTCTGGCCAATACCCTGGGAATGGCGGCGGGAGCCATGGCGGTGAGTCCGGCACTTTTATTTCTTAGACGACGCGCGAAATGAGAAAATGGCTGTTGTGCATCGGTCTGGTCCTTTGTTCGTCGCTCTCCTCGGGAGCCAGGGAAGTGACGACGAAAGAAGAACTCTGCGACAGCCTGTCGGTTTTGCTGGAAGAAAGAGGGGGTGTCCGGACGAAAATCACCCTCAAACGCATCCTCAAGCGAGGCGGACGGACAGACTGGTACTTCAAAGAAAACCTGGGTGACTACCCCTTCCGCAAGGATGATGTCGCCTGGCTGAAGAAACAACTCAGAAGCCTGGCTCCCGCTCCCTATAAGAGCCTTCCCGTTGACCGCATATTTGCCGGCAGAAACACCGTTGAACAAATGATATGCGCGCCCTACACCCGGGACGGGAAAGCGGGGAAATCATCGTACTCGCTGACCCAGGCGCCGGCAATGGTTCCGTCTCTGGTCAGAAACGCATCGGAGAAAGATTATAAAGAAGGGCTTTCCGGGCGGCACATCGCCCTCTGGAATAGTCACGGCTACTATTTCAGCCACCACCAAAAATGCTGGATGTGGCAGCGTCCTCCCCTGTTCGGCACCTTGGAAGATGTATTCAGCACCAGTTTTGTCATTCCCTTCCTTGTCCCGATGCTGGAAAATGCCGGGGCTGTAGTCTTGTTGCCGCGCGAACGGGATTTCACGCCGGTGGAAGCGATTGCCGATAACGACAGTACTGCGACCTCCCGCAGTACCGGACGAATGGAACGACAAGGAAAATGGGAAGTACGGGAAGGCGGCTTTGCCGATACGCAAGAGACCTACACCGGGACGCAAACGCCGTTCGGAAGCGGGACCTGCCTGACGACGAAAGGAGCCCAGAAAGCCAGCGCCAGCCTCACCTGGCATCCGAATGTCCCCCGAAAAGGCGAATATAGCGTATATGTATGCTATCCCTCTTTCCCGGAAAGTACGACGGCCGCCCGCTACACGGTTCATCACCGGGGAGGCAGCACCTTGCTGCTCGTCAACCAGCAAATGGGCGGCGGCACCTGGATTCACCTGGGTCGTTTCGAAATGGACAGCAGCAGTTTCGTCAGGCTGGACAACAAGGCCGCTGACAAAGGACGTGTGAGCGGCGATGCCGTACGCGTGGGCGGCGGAATGGGGAATATCGCCCGCTATCCCCTGGATACCGGTATCGTCTGTCCGCCGGCTGTTTCCGGCAAGGCCCGTTGGACGGAAGGGGCCCGCTACTGGCTGCAATGGGCCGGAGCGGACAGCACCGTTTACAGCCAGAACAAGCATGGGCACGACTACCGGGACGACTTTATGTCGCGCGGAGCATGGGTAGGATGGCTCAGCGGCGGTTCCCGCGTCAACCCCAAAGGCTATCTTCCCCCCAAAGATGCGGACGGCCATTCCCAGACTCTGCGAAGCGGGCTGAACATTCCGCTGGACGTTTCCTTTGCCCTGCACACCAATGCCGGTTATTACCAGGCCGATTCCACCTATGGAACCCTCGCCATCTATACCCTGTTCAACGAAAAGTCCCGCAAACTCCCATCCGGAGAAGACCGGCAATGCCAACGCGAACTGGCCGACCTCGTCCAAAGCCAGGTTGTCGATGACATTCGCGCCCAATTCCACCCCGAATGGCGACGGCGTGAATTATGGGACCGATCCTACAGCGAAAGCCGGACGCCAGCCGTTCCCGCCATGCTGCTGGAATTGCTCTCGCATCAGAGTTTCAACGATATGAAACAGGGCCTTGATCCTGCTTTCCGTTTCTGTGTAGCCCGTAGTATCTATAAAGGTCTGTTAAAATACCTCAGCGCCCGATACCGCATCCCCTACCGCGTACAACCTCTTCCCGTAAAAGATTTTGCAGCCCGGTTGGGAAAGGACGACCACGTTACGCTGTCCTGGTATGAAAGAACCGACAGCCTCGAACCTACGGCGGGAGCCGAATGGTTTATCTTGTCCACCCGAATAGACGAAGGAGGCTTTGACAAGGGGCGGCGTATCGAAGCCAGACGCGACAAGAACGGGATTTGGAGCACCCGCCTCCCTTTGGAAAAAGGCCATCGTTATGCTTTCCGCATCATGGCCGCCAACGAAGGCGGTTGCAGTTTCCCTTCAGAAACCCTGTCAGCAGGCCTGGCCTCGGAAAGCAAGGGAACCGTTCTGATTCTCAACAATTTCGACCGCATTTCCGGCCCCGCCGGCATCGAGACAGAAGAGCGGGCTTGCTTCGATTATGCGTTGGACGGCGGTGTGGGATATGGCAGCGACTGCGCTTATATCGGTGATATGTACGAATCCCGCCGGGACAGGGAGTGGCTGGATGATCATTGCCCGGGCTTCGGAGCCAGTTGGCAGGAGTACGCCGGACAGATCCGGGGCGGCAACCGGATGGACTACCCCATCCTGCACGGGGAAGATTTCTTTGAGAAAGGCTACAGCTATTGTTCCTCATCCGCTTCGGCCTATGCCCGGGGGCGATTCGGCAGCGATTCCTTTTTTATGATTGACCTGATTTGCGGGAAACAGACGCGGATGCGCGACAGGCTGGGACACACACGCTATGAAATATTCCCTGCCGCTTTGCGCCGCCGTTTGGATGCAAGCAGCCAAAACGGTACGAATCTGCTGGTTTCCGGCTCTTATATTGCCAGCGATAGTTGGGACCCCATTTTTGCCGCCGACACCACGGCCCAGGTACAGGAAGCCCAATCGTTCGCCCGGAACACCCTGGGTTGGCGCTGGATGACAGGCCGGGCCAGCCGTAGCGGTAGAATCTGGGCGATGCATCCCGGGAAAGGATTTGATGCCGTACAAATCCGGCAGGGCGCTTCCTTCTGTACCGACAACCGCGAAGATTTCTACCGTGTCGAATCCCCTGACGGACTGGTTCCCGCCCAGAAACAGGCACAGACCATTTTCCGATACCAGGACAACAACATTTCGGCCGGTGTGGCCTATCAAGCAGACGGCTTCAAAGCTGTCAGCCTGGGCTTTCCATTGGAAAGCATGCTGCATCCCGAAGACAGGAAAATGATTATTGACGCCACTTTGGCATTCTTCAACACCCCTCAATGATGAGTACGCACATTGTCATCATGGCCGGCGGCGTAGGCAGCCGCCTCTATCCGTTAAGCACCCCGGAACATCCCAAACAGTTTCTGGATTTGCTGGATTGCGGAAAGAGCCTTATCCAACTCACCTACGAACGGCTCCTGCAAGTGGATGCGCAAGCCCGTTTCTGGGTGGTTACCGCAGAAAAATACATTCCTTTTATCCACGAGCAACTGCCCGCCATTCCGGACGACCAGATTCTGGCTGAACCGGTAGCCCGCAACACGGCTCCCTGCATCAGTTATGTCTGCCGCAAAATTGCCCTGCGCGACCCCGACGCCCGTATTATGGTCACCCCTTCGGATGCCTATGTCCCGGATTGGGAGGCCTTCGCCCGTACCTGCCGCTGCGCCCTGACCTTTTGCAGTACCCGCGAAAGCATTGTCTGTCTGGGCATCGAGCCCTCCTTTCCCAGTTGCGAGTATGGCTATATCCAGGAAAAGCCCGGCAATCTTTTCCAACAAGACGGAGAAGTCATCCGCAAGGTGGAGGCTTTCAAGGAAAAACCCGCGTCAGAGGTAGCCGAACGCTATCTGGCCCAGGGAGGCTATTGGTGGAATGCCGGCATTTTCATCTGGAATGTCGCCGTGGTCGAGCGCCAGCTCCGTCGCTACGCTCCGCAAATCGAGGCCGTGATGGATGAAATGGCTTCCTCTTTCTACACTCCGCAGGAGCAAGAGTGTGTCCGCCAACTTTTCCCCACTTGCGATAAAATTTCCATCGACTATGCCGTCATGGAGAAATCACCGGACATCTATATGGCTCCCGGCCGTTGGGAATGGAGCGACCTGGGAAGTTTTGAGGCGATTGAAAAAGTGAAAAGTCAGGGCAAGTAAACGGCATTCCCGGGCTTAAGTACAATTTTCATCAAAAATATTTGCATATTTTCATCAAATGATATACCTTTGCAGTCCCAATGAGGGAATGGATTGATTCGTTAGCTCAGTTGGTAGAGCACAACACTTTTAATGTTGGGGTCTTGGGTTCGAGCCCCAAACGGATCACAAAGGATTGCTTCCTTAGCTCAGTTGGTAGAGCACGACACTCTTAATGTTGGGGTCCAGGGTTCGAGCCCCTGAGGGAGCACAAGAAGACAGGCGACTGTCTTTTTTTGTTTTCATCCGGTCAACGCACTGTAGCTATGGTTGAAATCGACAAACTATCCTTCCGCTATGGGCGGCGCGAAGTACTCCCGCAGCTTTCCCTCACGCTGGAACCCGGCAAGATTTACGGTCTTTTCGGAGAGAACGGCGTTGGAAAGACCACCCTCCTGAGTCTGCTTTGCGGCTTGAAAAAGCCGAGCGGAGGTAGCATACGCGTACCGGTGGGAGGTACACCGTGGCGGCGCAGCCCGGATTTCCTGGAATGGGTGTATTTCCTTCCTGACGACCTTCCTGCCTATAGCGGCACCCCCATCCGTTTCGAGCAAGACTTCGCCCCTTTCCGCAAAGGGTTTGACGCCGAAGGATACTATCAACAGCTCGAGCGCTTTGGCATCGACATCCATCAGCGCATGGACCGTATGTCCTACGGGCAGCTCAAAAAGGTACATATCGCCTTCGCCCTGTATTCGGGTGCCGGACTGATTCTGATGGATGAG
>JAGCUV010000072.1 GCA_017962705.1 Bacteroidales bacterium | reverse complement strand
GGTCCTGGCGCTGCTCCGGGGGGAGCAGGAGGTCGGCGTCGTATTCCGCCATGCAGCGGTGGATGCCGCCGCCGGCGAACAGGGCCACGCGGAACTCCTGCTCGAGCGGATCGCCGGTCGCCGGACGGTGGGCGCCGGGCTTGAGCGTGCGGTCCCCGACGGCATAGGATGCGGCCAGGGCGTAGCTGACGGAGTTGACGCCGCCGTTGGGCACGAAGAGGCGTCCGGTGGAATTGTGACGGAAATTCACATCCGCCCGGAAGGCGAGATTCCGGGACGCCTGCACGCGGAAATAGACCCCCATCTTGGCGTGGTTGGCATAGGGGCCGCCGTAGAGCAGGTTCGTGGGATTGTCAAAGCGGTCGTACCAGTGGGTCATCAGGGTGGCGCCGAACTCCAGGTCATATCCGGCGGAAACGGGCCCCAGCTGGAGCAGGGGCCTGTCGAGGCGGGCATACAGGGTGAAAGAATCGCCCAGGCTGCTGCCGGGGACACATTCGACGGAACCCAGGTTGGTATAGGAGAAGCCGAGTCCCAGGCGGGGGGAGGCGTAGAGCCGGGCGGTCTCGGAGTCGGCGATCTGCCAGGTGATGCCCGCGTCGAACGCCTGGAAGTGCAGCGGCCCCGTGACCAGATTCACCGTCCTGCGAGTCTTGGTGAGGACGTTCTCCGCCACGCTGACATACACTTCCTGCGCTCCCGCCGCGGCGGAAGCCAGGAGAAGCCCTGTCAGGACTGCCAGACTGCGACACAAACCGTTCATGGTACAAATGTATGGAAAATTTCCGGGATAACTATTTTCGTGTGACTCCAACAGGACGTTTTAATACTATACAACAGGTTATAAGAGCTTCGCGATTTATGCTCATAGGGATTTTGCTGTTTTATTTTGCTGGGATTAATGTTTTTACTATATTTGCAGCACGATAAAACGGGAAAATGTATGAAAACAATTATCGGTCGAGACAAAGAGATTCAGGAGCTGAACGACCTGTTTCTTAGTAATAAAGCACAATTGGTAGCCGTGTATGGAAGGCGGCGTGTTGGAAAAACATTCCTTGTTGACGAGGCGTTGAGGGGAAGGATTACATTTCGGCATGCGGGATTGTCTCCAGTGGAAGAAAACGGTAAGGCCAATTTGCTAGCCGATCAACTTCAACATTTTTACCATTCGCTCCTTCTGCATGGAATGAAAAAAAGCCATCGACCTGCATCGTGGCTGGAGGCGTTCTTCATGCTGGAGCAGTGGCTTCAGGGCATAGACAACGGAACTCGTCAGGTCATCTTTCTGGATGAACTCCCGTGGCTGGATACTCCCAGATCCAAATTCATCACCGCCTTCGAGGGCTTTTGGAACACCTGGGCCTGTCACAGGGACAACATAATGGTAGTTGTCTGCGGGAGCGCTACTTCATGGATTCAAGATAACTTAATCAACAACCATGGTGGGCTTTATGGGCGCGTAACGCGCGAAATCAAGCTCTCCCCGTTTACTTTGAGGGAATGCGAGTTGTTTTTCAAAAGTAGCGGAGTGCATTTATCCCGTTATGACATCGTTCAAAGCAATATGGTCTTTGGCGGCATTCCTTATTACCTACAGTATTTTACAAAAGGGTACAGTCTTGCTCTAAAGATTGACAGTGTATTTTTTTCCAAGGAACGTGTACTTGGAGGAGAGTACGACCGTCTGTTCTCATCCGTGTTCAGCAATCCTGTGGAGATGAAGAAGATTGTTGAGCTTCTGGCGGAGCGCAGATGTGGTTACACCAGAAAAGATATTATCGACAAAACGAAACTTGGCGATAATGGGTTGCTTTCAAAAATGTTGAATGCACTCGTGGCCAGCGATTTTGTAATGAAATACGTTCCTTTCGGCCAGTCAAAGAGAGATGAGCATTATAAATTGATTGACCCGTTCTGTGTTTTCTATCTAAAATATGTCAAAGGACATGGCCGTTTGGATAATGATTTCTGGTTGACGAATGTCACCTCGCAGAGTATCAGCAGCTGGCGTGGTTTTGCTTTCGAAGAGGTGTGTTTCCGACACATCGACAAGATAAAAAAGGCCCTTGGACTTTCCGGCGTGTCATCCAATCAATCCAGTTGGCTGCTTAAGGGTGACGATGAAGTGGAAGGGAGCCAGATTGACCTTATTATTGAGCGAAAGGACAACGTCGTCAATATGTGCGAAATGAAGTTCTATAATGACGAGTACACCGTTACAAAGTCATACGACCGTGTTCTGGTCGGCAGGTACAATCGGCTTGATACAATGATCCCGAAACGAAGTACAATTACTCCCGTCCTTGTAACAACTTTCGGTTTGGCCTACAACGAATACTCCGGGACATTCCAGAACGTAATCACACTGGACGACCTTTTTGACTGATTCCGTTGTGCATTTGTTGTGCAATTAATAGAAGGATCCGGGCTGCATTTCTTGTCTCGTCAAAATCCGCCGGATCAGCCTTTCCCGGCTTCGACCGGCTCCAGGCTCCAGCCGTTGTCGCCGTGGTAGATCATCTGGCGGGTCATGCCGCCGTCGATGCAGATGTTCTCGCCGGTGATGAACCCGGCTTTGTCCGAGCAGAGGTACAGGACCATGTTTGCGATATCCAGCGGATGGCCCACGCGTCCGGCAGGCTGCTGCAGTGCATCCGGGCCCTCATAAACCGTAAAGTCTGTATCGATCCAGCCCGGAGAGACGGAATTGACCCGCACCTTTCCCGCCAGGCTCACCGCCAGGGCGTGCGTGAGGGCGGCGATCCCGCCCTTGGCGGCCGTATAGCTCTCCGTTTGCGGCTGGCTCATCCGGTCGCGGGACGAAGAGAGGTTTACGATGGAGGCGCCGGCGGCGAAATGCGGCGCGAAGAGCTTCGCCAGATCGAAGGGCGCCGTGACCCCCACGCTCAGCGCATACTGGAACTCCTCGTAGCTGCAATCCCCGATCCCTTTCATCAGCGGCAGGGCATTGTTGACCAGGAAATCCACGTGGCCATGCTCCCGGATCACCGTCCGGGCAAACTCTTCCAGCACACGTTTGTCGGCGATGTCTCCGACAAAATGATCCCCCGGCTGCCGGTCGATCACGCAGACCTGCGCCCCGGCCCTGCGGAATTCCTCCACGATGCAACGCCCGATACCCTGCGCCCCGCCCGTCACGACGGCTACTTTGTCCTTGAACTCCATACTCGTAAAGTTGATGTAGGCGAAGATACACATTTTCCGCATTCCTTCGCGCCCTTCGCGCGCCCCGTTTCGCAGAAAATGCCTATATTCACTCAGTTAATCCGGAACCCCAAATAGAAGAACATGGAGAATCACATCTCGCGTGAAGCAGCCCTTGCACCTGAACCCGGCCCAGACGCCGTCGAACTGCCCGATGGCCGCCTCGACGAGCTCCGGCTCGTCGGTCAGGATCCCCGCCTCGAAGTTGCGCGTCCCCGTTCCCTTCATCCCGATTCCGGCGCCCGTGAGGTTCGCCGTCCCGATCCACAGCGAGCGCCTGACCTTGGGGACCAAAGCCAGCACCTCCGCGAAATGCGCTTCATCTGCGATATGCCGGGTCATCATCCAAAGATAAGCATTTTCCCCGCTCCGACCAAGCCGTCCGCATGTCCGGTATGTACTTCCGCCAAAAATGTTTATCTTTAAGCCATAAAGTTGAGAGTTATGATTAAGATGTACGTCATGCATACTTGCCCCGATTGCGAGTATGTGGAAAAGCAGGTGGAAGGCAATCCCGATTTTGAAGTGATTGATATCGGCAAACATGTCCGCAACCTGAAGCAGTTCCTTGACATGCGGGATTCCCATCCCGCATTTGACGAAGCCAAGGCCATCGGCGACGTGGGTATTCCGTGCTACGTCCTGGAAGACGGCACGGTCACGCTGTATTCCAAGGATGTCGGCCTGGAGCCCCGCCCGGATGGCTATGGGTCTGCTTGCAGCATAGACGGACGAGGTTGCTGACCCGGGAATGCTGCGCAGAATTCATATCGGAATCCTTCTTTTACTGGCCGTAAATACCTTCGCCATGTCCCGGAATCCCGAACCCCGGAATATCCGAAAGCCCGCCGTGGCCTCATCTGCAATATACCGGGCCATGTCTATCTTCTATGCCCCAGCGCGTCAGTCATGCTCACCCAGGCTTCTTCCAGATGCTTCAAGCGCGAGACTCTTCGGAGTTTGATCCCGGTCCTGGTGCAGAAGTCTTGGAGCATCGCGTGCGTGGTGTCGTCTTCGACGAAGATCATTCCCGGACGCGTGCCGTTTCCGATGATGCGTAGGGCCAGGTCTTCGACCGATTGGGCTGGCGTCGTTTCATCGTAGGCCCCTCCAATTTTGGGCATCGTGACGAATCCCGTGTTTCCGTCGACTATGAGCAGCAGCGTGGGGAAATATGGCCGTCTATCCGGCTCGGCGATGGGTGCTACGTCAACGGTGATGAAGCGGCACTCCAGATTTGAGCGCACAGGCAGCATCGAGATCTGCATGGTCAGCTCCGGCCGGTTGAAGACCACCGCCGAAGCCGTGTCCGGCGTCCTGCCGGGCAGAACGGTGGTGGACAGTTCGAAGGAGCCTTTTCCGAGCGGAGAGAGCAGGGGAATCTTCTGCCCGGGACTGTCGGAAGGATGAATGCCCTCCATCGTAAAACCCATGGCCGGGAAGGCTTTCAGTTTGGCCAGGTGTTTCGCTACGAAGATAGCGGCGGAGAGAGCCTCCTCCATCGCATCCATGTCGCTCTCACTGGCATAAGGCCCCGGCACCATGTTGGGTGAGTAGCGCACGAAGTCCGGAAGTCCGACTCCTCGCGTGCTCTTGAGCCCGTGGGCCTTGGCATACGCCTTGATCTCGTCCTTTTGCTCCGACGGCTGGATCAGCCCCGCAGGAGAGAAGTCGCAATTGAAACAGTCGATCTGCGCGATTATCTGCCCCATCTCGACCCGCCGGGTGCAGCCGGCGAGCCGCGCGAAATTGAGATAGCTGTTCCACCCGGCGCCGACATACAGCCCCAGGCCGTGATGTTCACCCGCCTGGCCCATCACGCTGCAATAAGCGGTCTCTCCGCTCCGGAGCAGGACGGCGAATATATCGTTGTCGGCCAGAACCTCCCAGAGCCGCGTTTCGCGAAACTCGAAGGCCAATTGAATCAAGCTTTCCCGCATGCTCATGCCAATTTGACGGCCGTGCCGGAGGCGGTAACCATCAGCATGGCATTGTTCTCGCCGAGCACTTCGTAGTCGATGTCGATGCCCACGACGGCGTCAGCTCCGAGGCGCGCCGCCCGGGAAGTCATCTCCTCCATGGCCTGCGTGCGCGCGGTGATGAGTTCCTCTTCGTAGGAACCGCTGCGCCCGCCGACGATATTGCGGATGCTAGCCGCGAAATCGCGGAGAAAGTTCACGCCGGCGATGACCTCGCCGAACACGACGCCCTTGTACTCAACAATAGTGCGTCCTTCGATGGTGGGTGTGGTTGTCAGTATCATCGTGTACAATAATCTTTGATTCTCAAAGTTAAACATTTTCCCGCTTCGCGGCCTCCGGTGGAGCTTCGCCCGCCTCGACCACTCCGCAGGGCAACTGCACCTCGTCCCTGCGCGCCGTCAGCCAAGGCCGCTTGAAGATGTACTCCGACTTGAGCACCTTCCACTTCTTCTCCTCGGTGATCGTATTCTTCATATCACCAGTTTTGCCAAATCTTTCTGACCACCCGGCATGGATTGCCGGCCGCAATCACATTGTCCGGAATGTCCTTCGTCACGACGGATCCCGCGCCGATGGTGACGTTGTCTCCGATACTGACCCCGGGAAGGATGGTCACATCACCGCCAATCCACACGCTGTCTCCAATCCGGACAGGTTCCGCCCATTCGTTCCGCTTGTTCCGCTCAGTTGGATCCGTGCTGTGGCATGCCGTGTAGATTCTCACGTTGGGCCCGATGAAGCAATCGTATC
>JAGCUV010000071.1 GCA_017962705.1 Bacteroidales bacterium | reverse complement strand
TATGCGATGGCCGGCCGTAAAGCGCCTGAAATGCATTACGGAGACCTTTCCATCGGCGTTGCTCCCGAAAAATGCGAAGCAGACAACACCGAAATCGTCCGCATTTTCGACGGCATCTACGAGGCCCTCTGCGACGACCTCAACACCCCCATCGCCCTTTCCTTCCTCTTTGATGCCGTTCGTCTGGTCAATTCGGCCAAGGACGGCAAAGTCAACCTGAGCAACAGGGACAAGGCCGCGCTATGCCAGATTTTTGACGACATCGTTTACGGTGTGCTGGGCTTGATGGACGAAGGCGGGGCCGACAAATCATCCGAGGTGATCGGCTCGCTGATGAACATTATCCTCGAGCAGCGCAGCGCAGCCCGCGCCAACAAAGACTGGGCTGCCTCCGACCGCATCCGCGACGAGCTGGCCGCCGCCGGCATCCGCGTCAAGGACAGCAAGGACGGAGTCAGCTGGACGATTGAATAAGCCATGAAATTCATCAGTTGGAATGTCAACGGCCTGCGGGCCGTTTGCGGCAAAGGTTTCGCCGGGATTTTCGAGTCCCTGGACGCCGATTTTTTCTGCCTGCAGGAGACCAAATTGCAGGAAGGCCAGTTGGACCTGTCTTTTATAGGCTACCAGTCCTACTGGAATTACGCTGAGAAAAAGGGCTATTCCGGCACCGCCGTATATACCCGCCACACCCCCCTTTCCGTCCGCTATGGCATCGGCATCCCCGAGCACGACACAGAAGGCCGCGTGATTACCCTCGAAATGAAGGATTTCTACCTCGTCAATGTCTATGTCCCCAACTCACAGGACGGCTTGCGCCGACTGGAATACCGGGAACAATGGGAAGATGATTTCCGCGCCTATCTTTGCTCGCTGGCCGCCCGCAAAGGCGTCATCGTGTGCGGCGATATGAATGTGGCGCATCAGGAAATCGACCTGAAGAATCCTTCCACCAACCATTTCAGCGCCGGTTTTTCGGACCAGGAACGAGCCAAGATGACGGCCATGCTGGAGGCGGGTTTCATCGACTCCTGGCGCCGGCAGCATCCCGACACCGTACAATACTCCTGGTGGTCTTACCGGATGAGGGCCCGCGAACGGAATGTCGGCTGGCGCATCGATTATTTCCTGGTGTCCGGTCCTCAATTCGGGTCCTCCGACCTCTCCCCACGCATTGCTTCCACCGCTATCCACGACGAAATCTTGGGCTCGGACCACTGCCCTGTCGAATTGGTATTGGATTAGTCTTTCATGCTGTACTTAATGGATTGCAGGCCCGTGCGGATGAAGGTCATCAAAGCGCTTTCCTGAATGACCAGACTGATTTTACGACGCTGATGCCGAAAACGGGCCAGCCGGTCGGAAAGTTTGGAACCCCGCACGGTCGCATTGTCCAAGAGCATATCCTGCACCACCTGTTCTTCCCACTGCGGAGCCCGCTCAAAGGCGGGCAAATGCTCGGGCGAAAGTCCGAAGAAATGCACGCTCAAGCCCATGACAGCCCGATAGAAAGGCTTGCAACCGCTTTTTTCCACCAAATCAATCAACACCGGCCAATCCACCTTGGATGCATCCCTTTTCAAGAAAAGCACCCAATCCGCCAGTTGCCGGAAATTGATGCCCGCACCCATATAATGCTGGGCCAGGTGCCGGAACAAAAAGACAGCATTGAAGGTTGGAGAGGGCAGGAACAGTTCTCCGCGGTCCACCCGGATACGCTCCGGATTCTCACGTCCCAACCGTTCCAAAGCATCATGAAAAAGGCGATTGGACCAATGGCTCTTCAGATTGATGAATTCATAATGGTTTTCCACCATAATCCCATTGACGCTGAACACCGTATGATGCTCCTTATCTTTTTCAACCCGAATGCCCAGTTTTTCTTCCAACAAACGGTCGCCTTTTTCCAGATCTCCGAACAGCCAGATGTCAATATCCCCCAACGGACGATGATTGGGGACGGGATAGAGCGGACATAGCCCGAATCCTTTGAGCAGCATCATATCCATCCCATAATAACGGTAAAAACAGGCTAGATAGGAAAGCGTTTTTTCCTGGGCGGCATAGGTCATTTCCGCACCGAGACAAGCACCGAACCATTCGTAATTCAACTCTTCGCCAATCGTGTACTCCCCTTGTGAGAAAACCCTTTGCAAGCCATCGTACACCACGGACGGGAACCCTTGTTCCTGGGACAGTTGATACACCGCTTGCAGGCATTGGGTCTTCCGATCCTCATTCTCCTCCAACAGATCCCGCAACGCCTGCGGCACCTTTTCTCTGAGCCCGAGGCCCAGCAACATCAGTTGAGTAAAAACAGAAAAATGGTCCATATTATTTGGGAGCTACACGGTAAAGAACGGCCGCAATGATGGCATACAGCACATTCGGGAGCCAAATGGCGATATAGGCGGGCAAAGCGCCGGTAAAGACGAACATCTGGCTGAAACGCATGAACAGGATATAGGAAAAACTCAGCGCTATACCGATGGCAATGTTCCAACCAATGCCTCCCCTTCTTTTTTTAGAAGACAGGGCGACGCCGATAATGGTCAGGATAAAGGCCGAAAAAGGAAGCGAGAGCCGGTTGTGCTGCTCAATTTCGGCATACATCACATTCGAATCACCGCGCATGCGCTGGGTATGAATCAATTCCAACAAACGCTTCTGGGACAGGCGCTCTACCGTTTCCTTGTTCATATAAAAATCACCGATGGTCAAGTTGATGACCGTATCCAACTGCTTTCCGCTGCGAATCTGATCATCCATATCATCCAGATAATCACGGATAAAATACTTGTTCAGCCGCCAGCCGCTGAAAGTCGAATCCCACACGGCGGTCTCTGCGGACAGTTTGGACACCAGGCGGTTGTTCTCAATCCGCTCCAGGGTGAATTTGTAAGCAGTATTGTTCCAGGTACTGAAAGACTCCACAAAAACGAACTCACCCGGGGAGACCTGATAATGCACATTGTTGCTGGCCAGATTGGCCAGTTTCTTGACATAGGTCTGCTCGAAAATCTGCCTCGTCTCGTTGGCCTGGGGAATAATGAAAAGGTTGAGCCCCAAGGACATCAGGGCAATGATGGCGGCCGACAGGATATAAGGCACCATCATCCGGTGGAAACTGATGCCGCATGACAGAATCGCGACGATTTCCGAATTCTGGGCCATCTTCGAGGTGAAAAAAATCACCGTAATGAATACGAACAGCGGACTGAACATATTCATGAAATACGGGATGAAATTGAGGTAGTAATCCACGATAATGGCCTTGAGCGGCGCTTCGTTGGCTACAAAATTGTCGATTTTCTCACTGACATCGAAAATGATGACAATCCCGATGATAAGCAACAGGGCCACGAAGAAGGTCAGAATAAACCTTCCCATAATGTACCAGTCCAGTCTCTTCAAAGGGAAATTCATAAGCGCTGCGACAATTGAGGGACAATATGGTCTTTCCACGCAAGAAAATCACCCTGCCGGATGTGTTCACGGGCAGTCCGCACCAGATCCAGATAAAATGCCAGGTTGTGCTCGCTGGCCAGTTGGGCGGCAAACATCTCACCGGCGATGAACAGGTGATGCAAATAGGCGCGGGTGTAAGCATGATCGACAAAAGAGGCTCCTTTCGGGTCTATTTCACCGAAATCCTGCGCCCACTTGGCATTGCGCATATTCATCACGCCATCCCAGGTGAAGAGCATGCCATTGCGGCCGTTGCGCGTGGGCATCACACAGTCGAACATATCCACCCCGCGGACGATGCCTTCCAGAATATTGGCCGGCGTACCCACGCCCATCAGGTAACGGGGCTTGTCCTTGGGCAGCAAGGGACAGACCAGTTCCAGCATCTCATACATCTTCTCGGTCGGTTCCCCTACTGCCAATCCTCCGATGGCATATCCTTCGCGGTCCAGCGCGGCGGCGTGTTCGACGGATGCCTTCCGCAAATCCGGATACACGCAGCCTTGGATGATGGGGAAGAAAGCCTGTGGATAGCCGTACAGCGGCTCCGTCTCGTCAAAATGGCGCACGCATCGCTCCAACCATCTTTGCGTCAACTTGAGCGACTTCGCAGCATAAGCATAATCCGCGTCCCCCGGACAGCACTCGTCCAGAGCCATGACGATATCCGCCCCGATGACGCGCTGGGTATCCACATTGTTTTCCGGCGTAAAAATATGCTTGGAACCATCGATATGCGAACGGAATACGCATCCGTCTTCGGTCAGTTTGCGAATGGGAGAGAGGGAAAAGACCTGAAATCCGCCGCTGTCGGTCAGAATGGGACGATCCCAGTTTTCAAAGCGATGCAATCCCCCCGCCTTGCGCAAAGTATCCAGCCCGGGCCGCAGGTACAGATGATAGGTATTGCCCAGAATAATCTCCGCCCGGATGTCTTCTTTCAGGTCACGGTGAAATACCCCTTTGACGGAGCCCACCGTGCCGACAGGCATAAAGATGGGGGTATGAATCTCTCCGTGCGCCGTGGAAAGGACACCACAGCGGGCCGAAGACGCCGCATCAATCTCTGTTACCTGAAAATTCATCTTGCAAAGTTAATGATTTCCATTCAATATAGCAAGATGGCGTTTCCCGGAAAAGAGGGCGGGCAAGAGCGTACATCCCCGCCCCTCCCTCTTGATTATGACTCTTTCGGCAACATTACAGTATCTGGCCGGTTAGCGCTTCGTTGATCATTTCAATCTTGGCGGCAACCACTTCGCTGTCGTAATGGTCCTGGCCGTCGTTTCCCGTCCACTTGCGGTAGGTCATACGACCGCAGACATACAGTTTGGCACCTTTGTCGATACAGGTCAGGTCGGTAATCAGGCCTCCCTCCCACGCCACGACAGTATGCCATTCTGTCTCCATGACGGGCGAGCCGTCCTTTTTGGTATAGGCGCGTGAAGTAGCCAACGAAAAATTGGCGACCTTGCGGTCCCCTACCGTCCTTACCCGGACCATTCCGACCACACCGCGCAATTCAATTTTGTTGAGTTGTTCCATTGTTCTTGATTTTAAGTAAAACATCATTGTGGCTGTTTCCTGCAGGGTAAGCCGGTGCAAAGGAAAAGGGTTTTACAATGCGCGTCAATTTCAATTTCACAACGCTGAAAAAGTTTTTCTTTTTTGGGGCGGTTTTGCATTTTTTCCGAAAATCACAGAAATCGGAAAAAGCGTTAAAAGGTAAAAATTCAGAAAAACAAATCTTGACATTCGGGCTATTTCCAAATATCTTGTGCATCTTTGTCCGTTATGGAAGACGAGGTGCCCAAAAACCACTGTCTCGAATGCGGAGACGAGATTGCTTACGGCAAGCGCAGCGACAGCAAATTCTGCTGTCCGCATTGCCGCCAGGTCTGGCACAACCGCAATCGCAACAATATGTACCGCATCAAAGAGAAGGTTGACCGCATCCTGGAGAACAACTACCAGATACTGCTACGCCTGTACGAGTCCCATACATATAGTATGGCGCTGCCGTTGTTGGAGGAAATGGGCTTCCGGCCGGAGTATGCCACCACCGCCATCCATTCCCGTTCGTCGATGATGATGAGTTGCTACGACATCAGTTATCGGATGAGCGAGCAGAAAGTTTTCTTCATCAAAAAAGCAAGTCCGGCCAAACACATCCTTTGAAGAATGCTTTAAAAGCATTAACTTTGCAGAATAGTATGGAAGCACTGATAGATAGATTTTTGCGCTATGTCGCCATCGACACGCAATCGGACGAGACGAGCGAAACGACGCCCAGCACGCGCAAGCAGCTGGGGCTGCTGGGGCTTTTGCGGGACGAGTTGCAGGCAATGGGCATAGCGGCAACGATGGACGAGCGCGGTTATGTGATGGCCCGCATTCCCTCCAACTGCCCGGAGCGGAACATTCCGGCCATCGGTTTCATCGCCCACGCCGACACCTCCCCGGACGCTTCCGGAAAAGAGGTCAAGCCCCAGATTATCGAACGCTACGACGGAGGCGACATCGCCCTGAAAGGAGTGCCAGGACTCTTCCTCAAAACGGAGGAATTCCCCGAATTGCGCCAATACGTCGGCCAGACGCTGATTACCACGGACGGTAGCACCCTGCTGGGAGCCGACGACAAGGCAGGCGTCGCCGAAATCATGTACGCAGCGCAGTACATCGTCACCCACCCCGAATTCAAACACGGCGACATCTGCATCGGCTTTACGCCCGACGAAGAAATCGGGCGCGGAGCGGATTATTTTGAAGTGGAAAAATTCGGCGCGAAATATGCCTACACCATCGACGGCGGAGAAATCGGCGAACTGGAATTTGAGAATTTCAACGCCGCAGCAGCCACGATACGCATTCAAGGACGCAATGTCCACCCGGGCTATGCCAAAGGGAAGATGAAAAACGCCATCCGCATCTTGGAAGAATTTGACGCCTTATTGCCTGCCTCGGAGAAGCCCGAGAACACGGAAGGCTACGAAGGATTTTTCCATATTGTCGCCTTTGAAGGAAGCGTGGAAGAGGCTCGTGCCCAATACATCATCCGCGACCATTCGCTGGAGAAATTCGAGCAAAAAAAGGCGTTGATTGTTTCCTGTGCGGAAAGCATCAACGCCCGATATGGCGACGGCACGGCCCGCGTGGAGCTTCGCCACCAGTATTACAATATGCGCTCAGAGGTGGAGCCGCATTATTTTATCATAGAAAAAGCCATTCAGGCGATGGAAATGGAAGGTATCCGACCCAAAATCCAGCCCATTCGCGGCGGCACCGACGGCGCCCGGCTCTCCTTTATGGGCCTGCCCTGCCCCAACCTCTTCGCCGGCGGCCACAACTTCCACGGCCGTATGGATTTCGTTCCCCTCGAAAGCATGCACAAAGCCGCCCGGGTCATCCTCAACCTCGTCCGCCTCTATGCGGAGTAAGAATGCTTCATTGCCGCCCCTCATAGAGAGTGTTCTACATCCATCCTCTGATGAAGTATTCTGGCAATAAAAAATTTGCCGTTCAATATCTTATAAAAAATTAGATGTTTCCCGACAAGGAAGGCTTTATAGCCGCTTAGTACTTGCTCGTAGGAAATTCCCACAAACTCTGGAGCCGTAGAAATAAAAGCACATGCATCTAACAATTTTCTCGTATAAAAATCCGCCTGTTTACGAGACCACCTGTTAAATGGGTATTGCCAAATATCAATTAAATCATTTTTTGCCCGGTTTGATAATACATAATCAACCATCTTTTCGGGCGTTTAGCTCTTTAATAAATGCATCTGGATTAAAGTTTTCAACAATTCCACTATTTTCTCCTTCAATCAAAGCGGCCTTAAGCATTTCTAGCCTAACTTCATCTTCTTCCAAAGACCGCAATCCAGCACGTATTACCTCACTGGCATTATTGTATCTGCCATTCGCGATAAAGGACTGAATCAAATTTTCATAATGCGGTCCCAAAGATACTGTAACAGTTCGTGCCATCGGTCAATTCATTTAACACGCAAATATAAGAATATTTCTTACAAATACAAAAATTTTGAGAAAAATTAGAGAATCGAATTTTTAATCGTGTCAACGATGTAGCGGACATCATCTTCGGTGACACAAGGGCCGCTGGGAAGACAGAGTCCTACCTTGAAAAAGGCTTCGCTGACCGACGCTTCGTCTGTCCCGAACAAAGAAAAAGGGCGCAGGTAGGCCGGCGAATCGCGATAGACGGGTTGTCTGTGCATCGGCTTCCAAAGCGGACGCGCCTCAATCCCGGCCTCATCCAAAGCCACCCGCAACGCCTCTACATTGTCGTTCGGCTGACAATCCGTGCGAAGCGAGGAAGCAGCGTGGACTACACCCGCAGCCCCGCCGACGGCACCCTCGACGGCCTTTCCATAAGCGTTTTCCTGGCCCTTGATACGAAGCTCGGGCGCAACCGTCACCGTCACCAGCCAATAATTGCTATCATAGCGCGAAGAAGGATTCCCGTGTACTTCAATACCCGGAACCGAAGCCAGCAATTCCCTATAAAGCGAGCATAGTCTCCGGTGATGTGCGATATGCTCATCCAACACCGTCATCTGTCCCCTACCGATACCCGCGCAGATATTGGAAAGCCGATAATTGTAACCGATAGCCTCGTGTTGATAATATGGATAGGCTTCACGTGCCTGCGTTGCATACCACATTACTTTTTCCGCATCCGCCTTGTCCCGGCAAATCAACGCCCCGCCGCCGGAGGTCGTAATCATCTTGTTCCCGTTGAAAGATAGCACACCGAAACGCCCGAAAGTCCCCAGCACCCGTCCATCAAAACGGCTGCCAAGGCCCTCGGCGGCATCTTCGATAACCGGAATCTCATAGCGATTGGCAATCTCCATAATGCGGTTGATCTGATAGGGCATACCATACAAGGCGACCGGAATGATGGCCTTGGGCTTCTTCCCCGTCTTGGCAATCCTGTCCTTGATAGCTTCCTCCAAGAGTTCCGGATCCATATTCCAACTGTCCGGTTCACTATCCACAAAGACAGGTCGAGCCCCCAGATAGGTCACAGGATGGGAGGACGCGCAGAACGTAAAACTCTGCACAAGCACCTCATCGCCCGGCCCCACGCCACAGCAAAGCAACGCCAGATGTACCGCCGCCGTCCCGGAAGACAATGCCACCACCTCGCATCCACCGCTTACATAGCGCTTCAACTCCTGCTCGAACGCATTCACATTCGGTCCCAGCGGCACTACCCAGTTCGTGTCAAACGCCTCCCGGATAAACGCCTGCTCCCTGCCCGACATATGCGCCAGACACAAGTAAATTCTATTCTTCATACGAACTATCTTTTCTGATACGACAAGGGGAACCAAAAGCCACACACCCGTCAGGTATATCTTTCAGGACAAGAGAACCAGCGCCGATAAAGCAATTCCTGCCTATTTTCACCCCTTGAATGATGGTCGTTCCCGCGCCAACCCAAGTCCCTTCACCGACAGAAACACTCCCGCACAAAGTACAGTGCGGAGCGATATGCACAAAGTCCCCCACGATACAATCGTGGTCGACGCTGGCTCCCGTATTGACAATACTATGCCGGCCAATACTAACGCAGGGCTGCAGAATCGCCCCGGCCATCACCACACTCCCATCCCCTACCGTCGCAGACGGAGAAACGATGGCGGAACGATGAATGGCTGTACCAAAAAAAACATCCCTCAGGCGCCCGACAATGTTCCGGCGCGCCGCACAGGTTCCTACACTGACGATGATGGGAGACAATCCTTCTGCTGAATGCAGGACAGGCATCCCCTCAAAAGAATCAAGCTGCGGATTGTCATCCACCACACCTGTAACCTTCACGCCCTGGCTCTCCAAGGCATCTTTGACCACCTTTGCGTGGCCACTGGCTCCATAGAGATACATATCAATTATTCCCCTTAAACGGTTCCATCGTCGCGGAAGTAGATGAACTAATGCCCGAACGAATAATAACCTTATAGATTGTCATGAAGACGATTTTCAAATCTACCCACAAGGTACAATGGTCAACATACCACACATCCAATTCAAATTTTTCTTGCCAACTGATGGTGTTACGGCCATGGCACTGCGCCCATCCGGAAATGCCGGGACGGACTTCATGACGACGGGCCTGCCTCTCGTTGTACAATGGAAGATACTGGACCAACAAGGGTCTGGGGCCTATCAGAGACATATCACCCACCAGCACATTCCACAATTGGGGAAGCTCATCCAATGAGGTAGAGCGGACAAGGCGCCCCACTCTTGTCAAACGCACTTCATCCGGCAACAAATCTCCCTTCTCATCCCGCTGATCCGTCATGGTCTTGAATTTGACAAGCCTGAAAATATGGCCATCCTTACCGGGTCTCTCCTGAAAAAAGAATGCACCGGCCCCTTTGTTGGCAAAATGTAACACCAGCGCCAAAAGCAAAAGCAGCCAAGCTATCAACAACAAAACCGACAGCGATATGGCAAAATCCAGGATACGTTTAATATATAACTTATACATCAGGCTTTACCGTTCTAATAATGGCCTCACGAAATGGGACAACCTGGTATTCAACTTGGGAATCTTGAGACAACTCCCTCGCATATTCTATTCCTCCATACACTTTTCTTGCTATAGGAATATACCGGACAAATTTTCCCAAAAAAGTAGAAAAACATCTTTTCACGCCCAGCGCTTTTGCCATCTCTGACATCAATTCAACCGCTGAAACCGCCACATCGTCCTGCGGACAATATATGCCATGGAGATTGTTTGATACTGCTTGTTTGACTAATTCACAGACATTATCAATATATATCATACTTTGATGAATATCCTCATAAGCAACAGGTATCAGAGGAAGAGTTCGAACAATTCTGACGAAACCGGAAATATAATTGCCTTTGCAGTCCCTACCATACACATTGGGTAAACGAAGCAGGACAACATGAAACCGGCTATCATGAAGTTTCAACAGTTCATACTCCGCTTGAAGCTTGCTTTTCCCATACGGAGAAACCGGTTCCAACGGAGAAGACTTGTCAATGACCACCGGA
This sequence comes from Bacteroidales bacterium, assembly GCA_017962705.1. GTDB lineage: Bacteria > Bacteroidota > Bacteroidia > Bacteroidales > UBA932 > Cryptobacteroides. Next base: position 18,993 of record JAGCUV010000071.1, on the reverse strand, counting down.
AATAGAGCTTTCTCAACGCCGTACACTGCCATGGAACTAAAATACACAAATTGTGTCACCCCTTGAGATTTCGCCCTTTGAGCCACCAATAGAGGGATTTGAACATTGACTTTTTGGTAAAGCGATGCTTCGGCATCTTTTCGATGAACTATAGCGGCAACGTATAATACCGAATCATATTGAGAATAATCATAGTCCTTCCACGCATCATCCCTGACACTCAACTTATCTACTTGCATGCCCGCCCCAGATAACCAATCTTCAACATGATTACCAATATAGCTATTCTTGCCGACAATAAGTACCCTTTTCATCTCAGTTCTGAATATTTAAAATTCTATTGTAAAAGTCCAGCCATAGATCTGTTACATATTTTCCATCGAAATCGTGTTCCACTCGCATTCTGCCGGCAGTCCCCAGATGCCGCCTCAAGGTAGCGTCATTCAACAAACGAGTCATACAGCGATATAAGGCATCGACATCTCCTACATGGAAACGCAGCCCCGTCACATCATCCACCATAGCATCCATCACGCCGTACACATCCGAACAGATTACGGGAAGCCCCAGCGCGGAAGCCTCAATGACGCTTGAGCCAAAACCCTCCCTATACGTTGGCAGCACAAACACATCTGCCGTTTGAAGAATCCGTTCCGGGGAACCTGTCTGCCCATAGTAACAGAAATTCGTTTGAGGAATAATGTGGGAATAATCAGAAAAAGAAGATGCGATGTTTTCTTCATCATCCCCGATCAATAATAAATATGCGCGGCGATCTTCGCCGGCCAATCGGTCAAAGGCCGGCAACAAATCCATCATCCCTTTGTCTTTGTTGAGTCGGCCCATAAAAGCAAAAACCACCTGATCTTCATTGATGGAAAGTTCTTTCCGGACATCAACTCTAATAGAGTCAGATGGAGAAAAACGGTCCAAATCAACCCCACATATCGAGCCCTTGCCCAAGACTTGAGACTTATCCTCTTTCAGCACTCCATTCTCAATCAGGAACCTTCGCTGCCCTTCCCCATCCACAAGAATATAATTGTCCAATCGGGCTATAATATTGTCCATCATTTTGAGGATAGCGCGTGTCAAGCCCTTCTTGTTCGCCCACACCTGACCCGTGAAGATATGGATACGTACGGGAATACCGGCAATAAACGAAGCGCATGCGGTCAACAAACCCGCCTTCGGCGTAACTGAATGGACTGCATCGAAACGCTCTCTCCGAAAAATTCGGATCAATTGGAACATCGCCTTGATATCATGGAGCAGAGATATCCCCCTGCTAATGTCAATGGAATGGTAATGATCTATGGGGGCAATAATTTTACGCCTGTCCTTCTCGCCCGATATATAGGTCAAGTCAAAACTCTCCCGGAGTCCATCAAAATGATTACGCAGGAATGCATTGGCCGAAATAGCGACTGCAGTCACAAAACAGATTCTCCTTTTCATTAAGCGTGTCCAGGCTTCAGGATACGCATTGATCAATTGTAAAAGAATGGGTTCATTCCCGTTATTGACAACATTTTCGATGGCCATCTGATCGCCTTGAGAACCGCAAATAGTAGAAAACGCCTTAGTTCCTCTTCGAGTTTTAACAATCGGGCATTCGTTCTGGGCGGTCATGAACATATACCACAAATCGTCGTTCTTATAGGCCAGACTACGGAATTTGCTTTCATCAAGAGCGTCTTGGTAGAAAGCACCATAAGGTATTAAACATCCGCCACCAGGTGAAGGATTCATCCCATATATCGGAGAATCAACGCCAAGACTTGAATAAACCTTCCACTTTCCGGGATTCAGCGCATCGGAACCGTCAAATACCTGTGCCCTTTCACAGACCAAAGCGTGAGGAAATCTATGATGTGTTTTTATCAAGCGCTCAATGGCCAGCGGGGAATAGATGATATCGTCATCAAAGGTAATTATCAGCTCGTTTTCCTTCTGGTTCAAAACGGGGAAGAAATACTTTTTATGACCATACATGTCCTTCATCCATACGATCTCCAGGCCATATTCTTTCAGCGCAACAAGGGACTCGGGAAGGTTTTTAAGAGGAAACTGTTCTTCCGCCAGATACAAAACGACCCTATCCGGTTTATAGGTTTGAAGCAGTAAAGACTTGATTGCCAAATGCACTTGATTGATTCTAGCCGGATAAGACGTCAGGGAACAAATGATATATTCGTCCCTTTCCTGGGTATTCAAAGGCTGGCGGGGTATCTTTTCCTTGACAATCAACCGATTATCCAGCCAGCAAAGAAAACGGTAGCTCCATCCGCCCAACACGGGAATCCGTAATTCTTCCGGAAACTTCAACTTTTCAGTAAGAACACGCTTATGCATTCCTCTTGTACTCCTTAAGCGTTATAACAACGTATTTTAAACTGTCATCTTTGACCATCATCAAAAGAATGGCATACATGGCGGCACCCAGCCCCAATCTCAGCAACAAATCCCACACCGGTGGCAAGGTCCAAAGCCCGGAAACAATCATAACGAGCAGAAACATGAATAGTGCACCTGTCAAATATAGGGAAACATCCACAATCTGACTTTTAATTGAATAGTCCAATAGTTTCTTATTGGGAACCATATTGGCTATTGCAGAAAACAACTGACTGGCCAACACTCCATATGCTATCGCCTTGACGCCAAAGGGAATCGTTGCGACAAGAATGGCCAATCCAACACTCTTTTTGATAATCTCCAATTTCAAAACCAGATCGCTTCTGCCAATTGCCTTAATAGCTTGCAAATTTTCCACTTCTATGGATGAGAACAAGAAGGAAAAACTTAGAATCTGCATATAGGGTACACATGAGGCCCACTTTTCGGTAAGCAGTAAATTGACCAAAGGCTCTGCGGTTGCAGCCAAGCCGGCGACAAGAGGCATGAGAATCATCGAAGATACCCTGATCGCCCTTCGCAGCATGGATTTCATCGTCGTGGTCGAATCCTGAACTTTTGATAGCGCTGGAAAGAAGACGCTGTCAATCGTTCCCGATACACTTGTATCGACCATTTGAGGGAAAGACTGCCCCCTATTGTAAAAAGCCAGGTCCGCAGGAGAATACAACTTGCCTATGATGAGGCTCCTCAAATCATTGTAAACGGTCTTGATGATGGAGGCTGAGCAAATCTTCCACGAATACGAAAAGAGGGACCTGAAGCGTTCAAAAGAAAACGCCGGGATGGGCCTCCATTTGACGGAAAACCACAATATGACAGTATCCGCTGTATTCATCACTAAATTTTGGGCTACCAGCGACCAGACTCCAAACCCCTTGTAGGCCATATATATGGCGACGACTGCGCCAATCAGTGTTCCCCCTGAAACAGACCAAAAATAATTTTTGAACCGCAGTCGGCTGGAAACATAGGCATGTTGGACGCTGTTTATGGCGATGATAAAGAAGCTAAGACCCATCACTCTCATCACCTTGGTTAACAAGACTCCATCATAATGGGAGTAGAAGGATGAGATAAAAGGTGCTGTTATATACAGTATCGCATATAGCAGGAGTGCCATCGCCATACTAAAATACAACACCGATGAAAAGTCAAGGTCATCCGCATTCTTTTTTTGTATCAAGGACGTTGCAAAACCGCATATTATAATTTTGTCACAAATGGCGACAAACACCGACACCAGCACGATAATTCCGTAATCCTCAGGCAAGAGCATCCTGGCAAGGATGATGGAAACGACGAAAGCGGCAAACTGCGTCAGCACGCGCTCGGAAAATTTCCACATCGCGCCCGAAATCGTTTTGTGCTTGAGTGTCTTATCCGATTGCGTCATAGCTTGCATTCAATGATGGACGTACAACAATCATACACACGGGCTTCGTCGGGTATTTGCATGTAATCCCCGTAACGTTTTCTGAGAAACTCATCGTAATTTTTCGGAATATAAAATGTATGCCCAGCAAACTCGCACTCGATCAAGTCCTCAAAAGTATCCCTGGGGATCGGATAGATGCCATTGTTGGGGTGTGCCACTTTATAGACATATTTCGTATGAAAGGGTTTGAACATCTTCATGCTGAAATCACGCATCCCGTTGATAACGCCATAGGGAAGCCAAGACAGTAAGGAATATATCCTCCGCTTGTATTCCGGTCCTTCATAGATGCCGCTCTTGACCTTTCCGATGCAACACCAAATCATGGTCAAATGGACTTGACACGCCAGAAAGACAGGCACGATATTGTCTATGGGATGAAGGTCGATGAATACCCCCCTTTCCAATTCCTCCAAAGGAGCCAATTCTTTCTCTTGGAACACTGTTCCTTTCAGACGGACTTTGCACCAATTGTTCGGATAGCGTTTTTCCGAATGATAATGGCTGAAAAACAGGCGCTCCGACGGATGGTTCTTCACATATTCCAAGAGAATGTCATAGTCCTTCCGAGGCATAGCCATATCGATATCGTGATCCCAAGGAATAAAACCCTTATGCCGGACAGCGCCGATGATGGAACCGCCATATAAAGAGCACTTCAATCCCAACCGGCGACAAAGTCCGTCTACCTCCAGCGCAATCTCCAACATTCGATCGTGGAGGATTTCCATATCATAGCCGCACACGCGATATTTCGTCATTTCCCGAGTTTTCTTTTGATAAGACTTGAAATTCCGCCATATCTCACACACCTTAATAGATAATCAACCTTGCGGATTGCTCTTAAGATGGGATGGCCGAAGCCTATGAGCCTGTAATACTTTTTAAGATACGCCTGGTCCGGTACAACATACTCAGGATGCTTTAAAGGGAATGTAATCTCTTGCGCATCCTGTAGAAAGACTTTTTGCATTTCCGGATAAAGCAAACGGATGTCTGAGCCATGGGTAGCGCCCTGTGAGAATCCGATATTCTTCACAAGGTTGACCTTGGGTATGACCACCAAGCGATTGTGTAGCATCGCTCCAAAACCTAATATCGTTTCCCAATAGGGCTTTCCTGTTTTTTTCCGACTGCGGGCTACCGCCAGTGATTCGTCGAACAATTTTCCCCGGGACGCACCAAGATTTTTCATGCAATAGGAGTCTTCCAAAAAGGTATAATTCTCATCCCATTCATTAGCCACCCTTCTCCAACTCGCCCAGGCGCCCGTTCCGTTATAGGAGAAAAAGTAATCATCCGGACAGGTTTCATTTGTAACAATCGGGTTGACACCACAAATATGATTGATCCGTTCGTCCGCCTCATATTTATCCAACAGTTCCTTACAAAAAATGAAATAACTTTGAGAGGGAACCATATCGTCTTCCAGAATAATGCATTTGTCCACCAATGAAAATGCCCATTTATGCGCATAGAAAGTAGAAGGATCACATCCATAGTTGGACTCGTTATATGTTTTGTACACGGTGCATTCCCAGTCCAGGCCACTTTCCACAATCTGTCTGCATACCTCAATCCCTTTTCTATCATTTTCATTATTCTTCCGCGGGCCGTCCTGCCACAAAAGCAAGACACTGGGGCGCGCCTCCCTGACCGATTCAAATACCGTCCGGAAAGTTGCAGGCCGGGCAAAAAAAATCAACAAAACAGGAACATCAATCTTACTTGGCTTCATATTTCTTAGCTTTAGAAGAAAGAAAGTGTAGTGTTAACGGGGCAATAAACCAGATACCAAAAGAGATTTGCGTCGAACTGTGGATGGGATTCGTGAAGCCCATCAACAACAGGACGATAAAAAAGACATCCATCGCTTTTTTATCTTTGATGGTTGTTCTGGCAATGAAGAAAGAATGAAACAAAAGGAAATACAACGGAATGCCGCCCAACAAGCCCAAATCAGAAAGAATCGTAAGCAAAGTGGCATGTCCGTCAAATGGCAACGAACGGTTTCCGAAAAAAGGCTTTTCTGCAAACGCAAGGATCGTATCTTTATACAATGACATCCTTCCTCCCAGATTTTGGGTGTTCGATTCGCCATAATCAAAAAACATATACACATCGGTCAGACGCTCAACCATCTGCTCCGATTGAATATGTTGGATGGTCCAATTAAGCAATGGAAGAAAAGCCATGGAGAAGGTCAGCAGGAACAACACGAAAAACAAATGACCTTGGAGAGATTTGATATGGACCCATACGACCAGCAACACCCCTATAAACGATATCAACAGCGCCAATGTAAACTGTGATTGAATAATGAAATAGAACAGAAAGATGTTGATCGCTACAGAAGCGGCAACAGAAAAAATATTGGGCAATCGAAAAGGCAAAAATGTCACTATGACAATCAAAAAAGGGATCAGATATACGAAATAATAAGTCCCTACGTATTTTATTGCACTATAATCAACCATGTCCATATCAAATGCCCTCGTGATGTCCGGATACAACGAAATGGCAATCAATGTTTCCGCTATGATAAAGATTATGATGGAAACGATTAATATTTCTATAGCAAAGATTTGTTTTTTGGATGCCCTTCGGATGAATTCACTGCTAAGCAACAGCGGGAAAAACATCCATGTGAATTGTTGGATTTTGGAAAAAATTCTTTTGATACCAATAAAAGATTCCGACTGAACACTTTTCGTATCGGTCAACAAGAAATATAAAATTGAAATGAACACAATAGTCGAAAAGTATATGATAATATCTTTGCGGCTATTGACATTGAAAATGAAAATATAGGAGACATACAGCGACACAATGGCCAGGAATGGAAGTATGGAAAGATCCATATGAAATGGAGTCAGGAAATAGGCCGCAAAATAGCCCATGAGTAGAAACTCCCACCAAGGAAGCCTGTTTTTCCCGATAACCGAAGTCGTCATGCAAGATATACGGAAATATATGATTGATATGTTATATCGCTGTCAAATCGTGCAAGGAAGACTGGATCCGGTTCAGGTGGACAAAGGCACTTCGAAAACAAATCCTTTGCATTCCCTACCGGCACTTGACCACTCACTGGCACTGTTTCACTGATTCCCGTACCGGAAAATGTAACAACAGGAGTTCCGCACAATTGTGCTTCAATATTAACTAAACCCAATGATTCTTCCCTTGTACAGTTTACAAAGACATCCGCCATGGAATAAATTTCGGCCAGTTCTTTTTTATCATTCGTGTAAGGAAGGAAACGTATCTGGGGCCCGAACTGAAAATTTTTTCCCGAATGGCCCATAAGAAAAAGCACAAAATTCGGGCCCATGTGTTCCATAAAATAAGATAAGACCGGTTTGTTAATCTCATCCAACCACTTATTGGCCGGCCCTAACAAGACATACTTGTCTTCGATGCCATATTTACTGCGAAGACGGGATGGTGTGGGTTTAAACACATTAAAATCAATCCCATTGTAAATCGTCAGAATCTTTCTTCCACGGAGAAAAGATTTCGAAGCTTCTCCGGATATCCAATCGGAAACTCCAACAATTGTAAGATCTTTGATGGCCAATAAATACTTCTTTCTGTCATCATGGATTTTTGCGGAACAATCACATAGCAATGCAGGAATCTCAAGATATCTTTTGGGACAATGCCCGCAGCGAATCAGCCATTTGGAACAATCAACTGTTGTATAATGATAACATCCTCCTGTATACCACCAGCAATCATGAAGCGTAATGACGGTTTTTATTTGATTCTTTGCCAAATATCGCAATAACATGTTGACATTAACATAGTTATTATGCAGATTGTGAAGATGGACGATGTCCGGTTTCAATTTATCAATATAACGGATGAGGCGCAGTGTCGCAAATCGGGAATAATAGGCTTGTTTTCCTCCTATCCGTGATAATAATGCATGGAGAAGAGACTCTATCTTGCTCCCAATGATGTAATCCCCCGGAATCGCGTCACGATTAATCTGACTGGCAACGAAACAATCTATTCCGTTTTGTTTGCATCTTTCCCGGAGAGACTGCAGAATCACTCCTGTACTTCCCACTCCATACACGGCATTTATTTGAAGTACCTTCATCTGTTAATTATTTGAGCACAGCAAAAAAACGTTCTTGTATGGACTCCTTACTGTGGTTCCTCACCCCACATTCATACCCTTTGACGGCATATTCTCTTATACGTTCGGGACGAAAGACAATCTCTTTGAGCATGGGATAAATCTCCTTTGGAGATGTACTGACCAGCGCTGCATCTTCGTTTGTCAAGTAATCGATGGAGCCCAAATCCTCATTGCCGACAGCCCAGATACATTTCCCGGTAGAGAGATAATCGGTAATCTTGGTGGAAAACGACAACCTGGCAACCTTTTTCCTATGGGAAAAGGATTCTGCAATCAAAAGTATATCTGCCTTCTCCTGCATCCTGAAAACTTCCGATTGAGGAATGAAAGATTTCAAATTGCAGCAGCCGGGAACATGGATCCGTTCTTTCATTTTCGGAGGCAGGTGCGACCCGGTATAAATATCCAGAACGACTTTTTGTCCATCTTTATTCATTTCACGGATGGCATCGACCACTTTCTCAATGCTCTCCGCACGTCCTGCAACAAGATTACCTGTATAAATAAGCCTTAACGGCCTCGTCCCCTCTCCCTCAAAAACAGGGTAATCCGTAGAACGAACCGGCTTTGTCAGCAAGACGGACTCGATACCAAATTCCTTGTCAAGTTCCTTCTTCATCTTGGGACAGATGGCGAAGACGGTGTCGCAACTCGAGACCAATTTCCTCACACCCTTCCTAAGCCACAGGCGGTGAAGCAGATACAAGGGGTTACAAGGGTCTTGCTTGAAAGTAAAATTGTCATCCCACATATAGCCAATCACCATTTTCGGCCTAAACTTTTTGATGATGTACAAATTGAGCCGGTTGAAGTGGATATAGCTCTCAATGGGAAAAAAGAAAACATCGGGACTGAACGAAGTGACATAATCGTCCAAGGACCTGCTTTTCCAACGACCTAGTTTCCACAGGATCTCCCGGGCGAAAACATAAAAGTAGCGAGGAAGGAAATGGTTTCTGCCATAAAGTATCCTCTCGCTGTCCAACTCTTTGCATTCGTCGCTTTCCCCAGGAAGGTATTTCTCGCCCGTCTCGATAGAGGGACGGAAAATGCTCTTGATGACACGCTCTTCGAAGATATGGAAATAACTGCCCGCCACGGTAGAATCCGACTTTCCTGCCCGGATATTGATGGAAGCGATGTCTTTGCTGTCAAAGGACGACAACAAGGAGGACATCGTGTCAGAACCAGTGTTCTGGCTCCAGGGATCTATGGTATTGACGAGAATTCTCACGCGGATTCTGTGTCAATTATACAAGGATTTTCGCCCAGTTTGGAAGGTCATCTATATATTGCTTGACAAGAATTCCATCTACAGTACGAAAGAGTAATTGAGGGAATTGATCTTCGACACTGTTGTCATACACATACGCCCTGTCAACAAACGCAATTGCCATCCTAGCCTGTTCAAGAGATTTAAAGTACCTTGTTATAACCTTTGAAATAGGAACTTCGTGTCCTCCATTCATAAAACGTTTTGCAATGCGAGCTACATTAATTTCAGGAGACTTGGTACAAACATAAAATAGACGGATGAAAAAACCAGCTTCGTGCGCTTTGCGAAGAAACTCTAACTTTTCAGGAGAAGAAAATACTGTTTCAAACACAAAATCACGATGATCAGCCAGACACTCATATCGCAATTCTGTTGCCCGTTGAGCAGCTTTAATAACGGCATCCGGATTATTCCATCCCCCAAAATCCTGTTCTGCAAGTATATCAGGATTGATATACATACTGTTTTCGGTCCATTCGTTTGCAAGAAGCAATTCAGTAGTCGTTGTTTTTCCGGATCCATTGGGACCGGCAACAACACACAAGGTTGGTTTCTTCTTTTGCATTACTTCGATTATCAATTACCCGAGTTGCGAATCTGTTCGAAACGACGGTGAAGCTCCGCTTGGAATCGCACCGTTGATTGCCTTATTGACTCCCCCACCTTCTCCATTATGGCCTGAAGCATTTCGTCAGTTGGATCTTCAAGAGATGAGAATCGATAACTTCTAAGTTCTTGTTGAGACATAAATAATTTTCCTAATTCTGTGTAACAAAACAATTACAGTTTCCGGGTACAATCAAAGTGCTCCGGCGGGTAGTAAAAAAAATTTACCGGAGCGAGGGCATCTGGCCGATGGTTGCGGCGTACCGGGCGAGGGCCTGACAACAGGACTTAACCGGGCAGATAATTCTATAGGCTTTGCCTGTACATTTTGCAAATTTACAAAAATTATTCAAGAAAGCAGCATAGAAGGTTGAAAAATTTCAGAATTTGCCACAAACTCACGAACCCGCCGTATGTCAAGGCTTGGCAAACTTGCAAAGGGAGAGGCGACGGGTTTGATCAGGGGTGAGGACACCGGCCTTCTGAAGGGCAGGAAGAGTCCAGTTTTCGCGGGGGTTGTGTTCGCGGAAAAAGACGATGGCGCGGGCTGTGGCATAATTGCCGATAGCGGGATGTTTGCGCAGGCTGTCAATGGGATAGGTCCAAAGCGGATACGGGCGGACAAGGGAGGAATCGAGGGTAATCAGGTCAGCGATGGCGTCGAGTTTTTCCTGAGTGAAATGATAGATTTCGAGTAATTGTCGGGGGTCGCTGTAGGATCCGCCCAGACGCTTGCGGTGCAACACCATCTGGCGGGCGAAATAGCCGCCGATGCCGGGCAACTCGTCAAAGGCGGCGGAGTCGGCGCGGTTGAGGTCGAGTAAGGGAATATCGATGTAAAGTTCCAAACGGGCGTAGACGCTGTCGCTGACGACATAGGATTGGGCAAAGTCACTTTTACGACGAAAGCGGCCACCTTTCTGACGATAATTGTCTATGCTCCGGGCTTGTTTGTCGGTAAAACCGAGGCGGCGGAGTTCGTCCAACGTGACCGTATTGGGGTTGAAGCGGAAGTTCTCCACCGTACGGCGGGGCGAGTGGGAGACAATGCGCTCGGCCGCCCGCTCGTGGGAGGCATGGCGACGAAGGACCAGCGGGGGGCCGGAGGCTGAGGAGGAGCCGGAGGAAACGCTCCGGGAAGGCTTACTCGCTTGCTGCGCAGGCCCGCCGCTCTCCCCTTCCCGGCACCTAGCCTTCTCCTCCGTCAATAAGCGGGCGGCAAGGGCGCTGTCCACCACATAGACGGTATCGGGATGGTCGCGGTGTGCTAACAGGATGCGTTCGGCAGCGCGGTAGCCAAAGAGAAGCAACTGGAGGCCGACAATCACTAAGATAAAGGCCACCAGCGACTTAGCCCGGCTATGGACCGGGGATTTCAAGGGGCTCCTGCTACGACAATGACAATTTCACCTTTGGGCTCGTGTCCGGCGTACCACGCGGCGACTTCTGCCAGACTCCCCCGCTGATGTTCTTCGTGGATTTTGGAAATTTCACGCGCCACGCTGCAAAGTCGGTCGGGACCGAAATACTCCACAAATTGCTGCAGGGTCTTGACAAGCCGGTAGGGCGACTCATAAAAAATCATCGTGCGCGTCTCTTCCGCCAGCAGACGAAGACGCGTTTGGCGACCTTTTTTCTGGGGCAGGAAGCCTTCGAAGCAAAACCGGTCGCACGGAAGTCCGGAAGAAACGACGGCGGGGATGCAGGCCGTTGCGCCGGGCAAGGTTTGAACGGGAAGGCCGGCTTCGGCACAGGTACGCGCCAGGAGGAATCCGGGGTCGGAAATTCCGGGCGTTCCGGCATCGCTCACCAAAGCAACCGTCAAACCCGCCCGGATTTTTTCCCTGACGAGTTCGACGGTCTGGTGTTCATTGAATTTGTGATGGCTTTGCAGCCGTCCCTGTATATCGTAATGCTTGAGCAATACGGAAGTGGTCCGGGTGTCTTCGGCCAGAATCAAATCAGCCTCTTTGAGCACCCGGACGGCCCGCAGGGTCATATCCTCCAAATTGCCCACGGGGGTGGGCACGATATACAGCATTCCGGCCATCAACAGCGGCTTTTAGAATTCAAGAACTGCCTCGATGGGATAATGGTCGGAGATGTAGGGCTTGCCGGCATAGGTGTCGACCAACGTCTTGTAACTCTTACAAGCGGTGAATCCGTCATAGAAAATATAGTCAATGATGGCACTGGTCTTGCCCCATCCGTGGAAAGTGCCGAGGGTATCGGTCCGGGCGGCTTCAACGCGGGCATTTTTCATTACCTTGGAGAAGTCTACAATGAGGCTGTCTTTTTGCAGAATATTGAAGTCACCGGTCAGCACCATCGGAAGGTTGTCGGGATTGCGGCGGGCAATCTCGCTGCGAATCAATGCCAGTCCCTCACGCTGGGCGATGTGTCCCCTATGGTCGAGATGGGTGTTGACATAGAAGAACTCTTTGCCGGATTTTTACATCTTGAAGAAACCCCAGGTCGCCGTACGGCGGCAAGCGGCATCCCAGCCCTTCGAGACGGAATCGGGGGTCTCGGAAAGCCAGAATGTCCCCCAGTCTTTCATTTCCACAGTCTTGGTATTCCAGAAAATGGACATACGCTCCCCTTTATCGACACCGTCATCCCGTCCGACGCCGACAGATTTGTAATTCGGGCAATTTTCCAGCAGATAGGCCTCCTGCTCCTTGAAGGCTTCCTGTACGCCGAACACATCGGGCGCCACGGCCTTGATCATCGCAGGCGAGGCTTCCTTGCGGAATTCCCAGGCATTGTCTCCATCCGGACCTTTCATCAGGCGGATGTTGTACGAAACCACTTTCAACGTGGCGGGGCCACAGTTGCAGCAGGAAGTGAGAGCAACGGCCCCCAACAACAGGGCGATGGCTGCGAAAAGGATTTTTTTCATAAAAAATTAAGGTTTTATATAAAGAACTTTTTTCAGTTTGTCAATTTTGCGCAATTTAGACATTATCGCATTATTTTCCAAAAAAATTTCTAACTTCGCTCGGTAGAAAAAATGATACGCTGACATGGCAACAACGAAAAACAAGACAGTGTGGTTCTGCAAGGCGTGCGGGTGCGAGAGTCCCAAATGGATGGGCCGCTGTCCCTCTTGCGGAGAATGGAACACGATGGTGGAAGATACGATGGTCACGGGCAGAAAAGCCGCGTCATCAACCGTTTCATCCGGGAGCAAACCCGAAAGGCTTTCCGAGGTGAACGGGCAGGGCGAGAGCCGCATCCTGCTGGGAAATGACGAACTGGACCGCCTGCTCGGCGGCGGACTGGTGGAGGGTTCGCTGGTGCTCATCGGCGGCGAGCCGGGCATAGGCAAGTCCACCCTCTCGCTCCAGATTCCCTTGCACGCCCCCGGCCTCAAAACTTTGTATGTCACGGGCGAAGAGAGTGTACGACAGGTAAAATTGCGTGCCAGGAGGCTGGGCGGCGATGACAACAACTGCTATATATACAGTGAGACGCTGATGGAGAATATCCTCCGGGAGATTCGCGAGATTGCGCCCGACCTGGTTATCGTGGACTCTGTCCAGACGATGTATTCGCAGAATGTGGAGTCCTCCGCCGGCAGCGTCACCCAGATCAAGGAGACAGCCTCACAGTTGCTGCGTCTGGCCAAAGAGACGGGCATCCCCGTCATCCTCATCGGGCATATCACCAAAGAAGGAAGCATCGCCGGTCCGAAAATTCTGGAGCACATCGTGGATGTCGTCTTCCAGTTTGAAGGAGAAGACAAGGGGGCCTATCGCCTGCTACGCAGCATCAAGAACCGCTTCGGCTCGACCAACGAACTGGCGGTCTTCGAAATGACCGGAACCGGCCTGCGCGAAGTAAGCAATCCTTCGGAAATACTGATTCCCATGCACGACGAAGGGATGAGCGGTGTTGCCGTCAGCGTAACGATGGACGGCACGCGCGCGTTCCTTATTGAAACGCAAGCCCTGGTCAGTTCCGCCGCCTATGGCACACCCCAGCGTTCCGCCACGGGGTTCGACTATAAGCGCCTCAACATGCTCCTGGCCGTCCTCGAAAAGAAGGCGGGGTTCAAGCTCGGAGCCAAAGACGTCTTCATTAATATGGCCGGCGGACTGAAAGTCGGCGAGCCCGCCTGCGACCTGGCTGTTGTGTGCGCCGTACTCTCCTCCAACTTCGATTTTGCCATCCCTTCTGACACCTGTTTTGCCGGCGAGGTGGGACTTAGCGGAGAAATCAGGCCTGTCTATCAGACCGACCGCCGCATCCTCGAGGCCGCCCGCCTGGGATTCAAGCGCATCTATGTATCTTCCTACAGCGCCGTCTCCCAGGTTCCCAAGGGCATCAATGTGGTCAAAATCAAAGACATCCCCGCGCTTTGCAGGGATGTCTTCAGAAGCAATTCCAATTAGTTTTCAGAAGATTTCGGGTTCGTCCTTGGGCTCCTCGGGTGCGAAGTCTGCATCCTTGGGAGCACGTTCCGGACGGTCGCGACGCGGGCCACGCGGGCCGCGGTCATCGCGGCGGGGTCCGCGGTCGCCATCGCGGCGCGGGCCTCTGCCACCCTTTTCATCCCGACGGGGACCACGGTCGCCACGGGGACGACGCTCCGGCTCCACATAGCCTTCGGGCTTCTCCATCAAGGCGCGGCGGGAAAGACGCATCTTGCCCGTCTTGGCATCGATTTCGAGGAGCTTCACATCCACCTCGTCACCAACCTGGAGAATATCTTCCACCTTGTCGGTCTTCTTCCAATCCAGTTCGGAGATGTGCAACAAACCTTCCTTGCCGGGCAGGATTTCGATGAAAGCGCCGAATTCGAGGATGCTCACAACCTTGCCGTGATAAACCTTGTCCACCTCAGGAACGGCGCAGATGCCGTTGATCCACTCGAGGGCTTTGTCCATCGCAGCCTTGTCGGTACCCGCGATATCCACGACACCCTCGGAAACACCGCCGGGAAGTTGCTCCTCGTCGATGTTGATGACGCAACCGGTCTCTTTCTGGATCTTCTGGATGGTCTCGCCACCCTTGCCGATAACCGCGCCGATAAATTCGCCCGGAATGCGGATTTGGACGATGCGGGGCACGAAGGGTTTGTAATCCTCTCGCGGCTCGCTGATGGTCTTGAGCATTTCGCCCATAATGTGCATGCGACCCTGACGGGCTTGCTCCAGGGCTTTCTCCAACACCTCATAGCTGAGGCCGTCCACCTTGATATCCATCTGGGTAGCTGTGATACCGTCCTTGGTACCCGTTACCTTGAAGTCCATATCGCCAAGGTGGTCCTCGTCACCGAGGATATCGGTCAGGATGGCGTAACGGTCGTTGGGACGCTCCGCATCCGTAATCAGGCCCATCGCCACACCGGCCACCGGCTTGGAAATCTTCACACCGGCATCCATCAAAGCGAGGCAGCCGCCACAGACGGAAGCCATCGAAGAGGAACCGTTGGACTCGAGGATATCGGACACCACGCGCACAGCGTAGGGATTTTCGGGGGCCATGGGGATGACAGGCTTGAGGGCGCGCATCGCCAGGTTGCCGTGACCAACTTCGCGACGGCCGACACCGCGCTGGGCCTTGGCTTCGCCAGTGGCGAACGGAGGGAAATTGTAGTGGAGCACGAACTGGTCTTCCTGCTGGATGAGCACTTCGTCACGCTCCTTCATATCCTGTTTGGTACCGAGGGTGACGGTCGCCAGAGACTGGGTCTCACCACGGGTAAATATGGCGCTGCCGTGTGCATAGGGCAGATAATCCACTTCGCACCAGATGGGACGCACGTCGGCGGTATGACGACCGTCCAGACGGATGCCTTCATCCAGGATCAAATTGCGCATCGCCTCTTTCTCAATGGCGTGGTAGTAACGGGACACCATCGCGCCCTTGGCTTCCTGATCCTCTTCGCTGAGGGTCGCCAGAAAATCGGCCTTGATGGCGGAAAAACCATCCTCACGCTCGTGTTTGGGCTTCGCGGCTTTGGCCAGCGCATAGCACTTGTCATAGCAGAATTCGCGGACCGCCAGTTTGAGGGCTTCGTCTTCCTCATCGTGGGGATAGTCGCGTTTGACATCGTTGCCCAGTTCCGTGCAAAGTTCTTTCTGCACCAGGCACTGCTGTTTGATGGCTTCGTGGGCGAATTTGATGGCTTCGAGCATATCGTGCTCGCTCACCTCTTTCATTTCACCCTCGACCATCATAATGTTTTCGTAGGTAGCCGCCACCATCAATTCGAGGTCGGCCTTCTCATTCTCGGAGAAAGTCGGGTTGATGACGAACTGACCGTCGATACGGGCCACGCGGACCTCGGAAATGGGACCGAGGAAAGGAATGTTGCTCGTCGCCAAAGCGGCGGAAGCGGCCAGACCGGCCAACGCGTCCGGCTGGACATCTTTCTCTGCCGAAATCAGGTTCACGTTCACAAAGACTTCCAAATGGAAATCATCGGGGAACAAGGGGCGCAGGGCGCGGTCCACCAGACGGGAAATCAGAATCTCATAATCCGAAGCCTTCCCTTCTCTCTTCATAAAACCGCCGGGAAAACGACCGGCAGCATAATACTTCTCTTTGTAGTCCACTTGCAGGGGCATAAAATCAGTCCCCTCTTTCACTTCTTTCGCGCAAGTGACAGTTGCCAGCAACATCGTGCCGCCCATCTTGACAACCACGGAACCATCGGCCTGTTTGGCCAGCTTCCCGGTCTCGATCTCAATGACACGACCGTCGGACAAGGTAATCTTTTTGGTAATGACGTTCATTTTTTCGTTCTTTCGTTATTAACTGCTTTAACATCTTTCTAAAAAAAAGGGGGTTCTCGCCGATACAGCCGATGAAACCCCCTTGAGAATTCCTATTTTCCTTATCGACGGAGACCCAACTCCTTGATGATTTTTCTGTATCTCTCGATGTCGGTCTTCTTGAGGTAATCAAGAATACTGCGACGCTTACCGACCAGACGAAGAAGGCTGCGGCGCGTGACCACGTCCTTCTTGTTTTTCTTCACATGCTCGGTAAGGTGAGCGATACGGTAGGAAAATAAGGCAACTTGACTCTCCGGAGAGCCGGTGTCCGTATTAGACTTCCCGTACTTCGCGAAAATCTCTTGCTTTTTCTCGGGCTGCAGATATTCTGCCATAGTTGAAAAAGTTTTAGATTGTTTAACATAACTTTACTCCACCGCGGAATAAAGTTTGCAAAGGTAAACAAAATTCTTCAACTGGACAATTTTTTTTGAATATTTAGAAGAAATGAACTTTCAGCCCCTGCAATTTGTTGAAAACTTTTCGTTTGAAGCGGAAGATCGTTTGCCTGAAATTGTGTAATTTCGCAAGTTTTTTGGAAAAACTTAAACCACATACAGGGATGAAACAGGGTTTTGACAACGACAAGTATCTGAAAATCCAGTCCGAACATATCAAAGAAAGAATCGCCCAGTTCGGAGACAAACTTTATCTCGAATTCGGAGGCAAGCTATACGACGATAACCACGCCAGCCGCGTCCTTCCGGGCTTCCATCCTGACAGCAAGCTCCAGATGCTGCTCCAACTCAAGGACGACTACGAAATCATCATCGTCATCAGCGCCGCCGATATCGAACGCAACAAGATGCGCAGTGACCTCGGCATCACCTATGATATGGATGTCCTCCGCCTGCGGGAAGAATTCGAGAAAAGAGGACTGCTCGTCGGCTCCGTCGTGATTACCCACTACAACGGCCAGGCCAGCGCCAAAGCCTACCGCGACCGCCTGCGCCGGATGGGTATCAAAGCCTACTACCACTACACCATCGAAGGATATCCCAACAATGTCGCTCTCATTGACTCTGATGAGGGGTTCGGGAAAAATGACTATGTAGAAACCAGCCGTCCGCTGGTAATGGTGACCGCTCCCGGCCCCGGCAGCGGAAAAATGGCAGTTTGTCTGAGCCAGCTCTACCAAGAGCACAAACGCGGCATCAAGGCCGGCTACGCCAAATTTGAGACATTCCCCATCTGGAACATCTCTCTCAAACACCCCGTCAACATAGCCTATGAAGCGGCCACCGCCGACCTCAATGACATCAACATGATCGACCCCTTCCACCTGGAAGCCTATGGTCAGACGGCCGTCAACTACAATCGCGACATCGAGATTTTCCCTGTTCTGGAAGCTCTCTTCGAAGGAATTTACGGGAAAAACCCGTATAAATCCCCCACCGATATGGGCGTGAATATGGCCGGCTACTGTATGAGCGACGAAGAGGTTTGCCGCCAGGCTGCCAAGGATGAAATCATCCGCCGCTACTACGCCGCCCTCAATAAAATGGCTGACGGGGACACCAACGACGCGGAAGTCAACAAAATCGCCCTGCTGATGAAGCAGGCCGGTATCAGCACCGAAGACCGCAAGACCACGGTTGCCGCCGCCAAACGCAAAGAGCAGAGCGGCGTTGCCTCCTCGGCCATCGAGTTGCCGGACGGCACCATCATCACGGCCGAGACCAGTCCCCTGCTCGGGCCCAGCGCCGCCCTCATCATCAATGCCACCAAGTATCTGGCCGGGATCAGCCACGAAGTCAAACTGCTCCCGCAGGAAATGATTGAACCGATTCAAAAAACCAAAGTCACCTACCTGCACGGCCACAATCCCCGCCTGCACACCGACGAGGTGTTAGTGGCCCTGAGCATCCTCAGTTCGCACGATGTAAACTGCCGCAAAGCGCTGGAAAAACTGCCCCTGCTCAACGGCTGTCAAGTCCATTCCACAGTGATGCTCAGCGAAGTGGATCAAAAGATTTTCAAGAAACTGGGCGTGATGCTCACCTGTGACCCCATCAAAAAGAAATAAGCAGTTCCTGATACGCCCGGGCGAAACGGTCCGGGTGTAATTGTGCAAGGGCTATCTCGCGCGAGGCACAACCCATGCGGGAGAGGGCCTCTTCTTCGGCCGTCAAGGCCTGTTCCAGTGCATCAGCGATGGATGCCGTATCCGACGGATCGAACAAAAAACCGTTCTCGCCCGCCTTTACATAGCGCGGATTGTCGCTCACGGCGCTGCACACGACGGGTTTTCCGCACGCAAGAGCCTCCGCCAAAGAATTGGAGGTACCCTCGTAAAAACTGGGCAGGCAGAAGAAAT